>JAEKKO010000133.1 GCA_019510335.1 Novosphingobium sp.
CCCACGTCACGCCGGCTCGGCGCACCGAAACGGCCAACTTCGCCAACCGAGTACGGTGGGAAGTTGTAGTGCAGCATGAAGCTCTGGTAGCTCAGCCCCTCGAGCCCGTCGATCATCTGCTCGCTCTCGCGGGTGCCCAGCGTGGTGGTGCAGATCGCCTGGGTTTCGCCACGGGTGAACAGCGACGAGCCGTGGGTGCGCGGGAGGAACCCGACCATCGCTTCGATCGGGCGCACCTGGGTGGTGGTGCGGCCGTCGATCCGCTGGCCGTCCTTGAGGATCGCCGAGCGGACGATGTCGGCTTCGAGCTTCTTGACCACCTTGCCGGCAGCCATCTGCATCTGCCCGCCTTCGCCGGCAAACGCTTCCTTGGCCTTGGCGCGAGCGGCGTTGAGCGCCTCGGATCGCGCCGACTTGTCGGTCAGCTTGTAGGCCGCGGCGATGTCGGCGCCGATCAGGTCCTTGAGCTTGGCCTTGATCGCCGACTTGTCGGTGGCCGCGATCTCCCACGGCTCCTTGGCGGCCTTCTCGGCAAGGTCGATGATCGCGTTGACGACCTTCTTGCACTCGGCGTGGGCGAACATCACCGCGCCGAGCATGATCTCTTCCGAGAGTTCGCGGGCCTGCGATTCAACCATCATCACGGCGTTGCCGGTGCCGGCGACGACGAGGTCGAGCGCTCCGGCGGCCGCCTCGGGCTGCGACGGGTTGAGGACGTACTCGCCATCGACGTAGCCGACGCGCGCAGCGGCGATCGGGCCCATGAACGGCACGCCCGAGATGGTCAGCGCCGCCGACGCCGCGATCATCGCGACGATGTCCGGCTCGGTCTCACCGTCGTAGGAAAGGACCTGCGCGATGACGTTGATCTCGTTGTAGAACCCTTCTGGGAACAGCGGCCGCACGGGGCGGTCGATGAGACGCGAGACGAGCGTTTCCTTCTCGGTAGCCCCGCGCTCGCGCTTGAAGAAGCCGCCCGGGATGCGCCCGGCGGCGAAGAACTTTTCCTGGTAGTGGACGGTCAGCGGGAAGAAGTCCTGCCCTTCCTTGACCGACTTGGCCGCGGTGACCGCGCAAAGCACGACCGTTTCGCCGTAAGTGGCGAGGACCGCCCCATCGGCTTGACGGGCAATGCGACCGGTTTCCAGAGTGAGGGTTTTTCCGCCCCACTCCAGCGATACTGTTTTGGTGTCGAACATGTGGTTTCCTTGTGAACCCGCGCGGCCCTATTGCGGCGCGGGGCCTCTGTGCCGGGATACCGTCCCGGTGGCGGTGCGGGGCTGTTGCGCCCCAATGGGCCCTCGCCGGATTGTGAGGGAGCCCGATGCGCGAAGCGGCCCTCGCGGGGCCGCTCCGTCATTGCTTACTTGCGCAGGCCGAGCTTTCCGATCAGCGCATTGTAGCGCTCGACGTCCTTCTTCTTGAGGTAGTCGAGCAGGCTACGGCGCTTGTTGACCATCATCAGCAGGCCGCGGCGCGAATGGTTGTCCTTGTGGTGGCTCTTGAAGTGCTCGGTCAGCGTGGTGATCCGGCTGGTGAGGATCGCGACTTGCACTTCCGGCGAACCGGTATCGCCCTTGGCACGGGCGTTGTCCTGAATGATTTCCTGCTTCTTTTCAGCCGTTACCGACATGATGTTTACTCCGCGACATCGGTCAGATTGAAGCCTCGAAGCACGGTCAGGCTTCCGCCTGTAAGCTCCACCAGCGCGACCGGCACAGTGCCGGACCGCCCCCAGTAGACCCCGTCCTGAAAGGCCAGCCCGGTCAGAACCCGGCCCTGACGGACCGCCCTTGCCTGTTCCGGGCCGAGATCGAGAGCCGGGATGTCGACCAGCCCTGCCTCCAGCGGCAAGAGTACGTTCTCAAGCGGCGCGCCCTCGCCGATTTCGTTCAGCTTGTCCAGCGAAATCGCCTGATCGAGCGCGAATGGACCGGCCCGCAGGCGGCGCAGCATGGAGACGTGACCGACGCTGCCGAGGGCACGGGCGATGTCGCGAGCGAGGCTGCGGATGTAGGTGCCCTTGGAGACGGCGGCGCGGAGGGTGATCTCACTCAATTCCTCCCCTGGACGCGGATGTAGCAGCGCTTCAGGGCTGACGGAGCGGTGTAACCGCAGCGGGGACACCCCTCCACCGCCTGCCGCGGTCCCCCTCGCCTTGCAGGGGAGGATCTCCAGTGCATGCACCGTCACCTTGCGCGCCGGGAGAGAAACCGCCTCCCCCGCCCGCGCGAGATCATAGGCGCGCGCTCCGGCGACCTTGAGCGCCGAGTACGCCGGCGGAACCTGCTCGATCGCTCCGGTGAACCGCGGCAGGACCGCCTTCACCTCGCCAAGGCTAGGCCTGGTCTCGCTGTCCGCGATCACCCTGCCCTCGCCGTCAAGCGTATCCGTCTCCCGCCCAAATGCGATCGTGAACGCATACTCCTTGCTGGCGTCGAGCATCCGTCCGCACAGCTTGGTCGCCTCGCCCAGCGCGATCGGCAGGATGCCGCTCGCGAGGGGGTCGAGCGTCCCGCCGTGCCCGACCTTGACCTTGCCGAAGCCGGCGCTGCGCAAGTTGCGCTTGACCGCGGCAACCGCCTGGGTCGAGCCGAGCCCGACCGGCTTGTCGAGAATGATCCAGCCGTGCGGCCGGACCTTGCCCTCCCCCTGCGTTGCCATGGCGGTTACGAACTGACCGGAAAACCGGCAATAGCTGCGGCCAGGCGGAGGTAATGCCCGAACAGCCACTCCACCGGCGGCTCGACCCAGCGGGCGATCACGCTGAAGCCGGGAACGAACATCGGCAGCACGATCAGCAGCAGGAACACCAGCGCGAAGCCGAACCGGCGCAAGCGCGCGTACCCCCGAGCAAGACGCGGCGGTAGCACGCCCTCGACGATGTGCGATCCGTCGAACGGCGGAATCGGCAGCAGGTTGAACAGCGCCAGGAAGACGTTGATCGCGATGAAGTTGATCAGGTTCAGTCCAATGAACCCGGCAACGCCAATGCCTCGATCAGCCGCGGGGTGAACGCGCAACAACAGTCCGAGCACCGCCGCACCGGCCGCCCCGAGGAGCAGGTTGGTCGCCGGTCCGGCCGCCGCCACGGCCATCATCCCGAAGCGCGGGTTGCGCAGCCGCCACTGATTGACCGGCACCGGCTTCGCCCACCCGAACACTGGCGCATGGGCCAACGCCAGCATCCCCGGCAGGATCACGGTGCCGACCGGATCGACGTGGCGCAGCGGATTG
This sequence comes from Novosphingobium sp., assembly GCA_019510335.1. Taxonomy (GTDB): domain Bacteria; phylum Pseudomonadota; class Alphaproteobacteria; order Sphingomonadales; family Sphingomonadaceae; genus Novosphingobium. The sequence goes on from JAEKKO010000133.1 coordinate 3,238, forward strand.
AGGGTCAGGCGCCGCGCGTCCTGAGCGGTAGTGTCGCCGAGCGCACGCGCCACCAATCCATGCGCGACCTCGTGGAACACGATCGCGATGATCAGCGGCACGATCAGCGCCGCCGCCTGGATCAGCGTGGTGTTCACCGGACTGGAGCTTCGCTCAATCGACGCCCTCGTTCCGCAGCACTTCGGCCAGCGCGTGCGGTCGGGTGTTCATGACCTGGTGGCCGGCATCGATGCGGACCATGTGGTTGCAGTGGAAGCGCTCGGCGAAGCGCTCCTGCCACTCGGGCGGGAGGATCGCGTCGGCCAGGCACAGCACGTACGTGCCCGGCACCTCGGCGAGGTGCTCGTACGGCCAGTCGCGCGCTTCGTAGGAGCTGCGGGGCCAGCCGTCCTCGCCGAGCCGCGCGAGGAACGCGTCGGCGACGTTGGCATGCATGTCGTTGCAGAACATCACCCGGTTGCGCTCCGACTGGGCCATGCTCTCATCGTTGAGCGCGCGGCCGGCCGGGGTGTCCTTCATCCCGTGCAGGCGTTGGGTCGACATCTCAATTACGGTGAGGCCCGGATCGGGCGCGATGCAGCTGACGTAGACCAGCTTGCGGATGAGGTCGGGCCGGCGCTCGGCTATCGACGGCAGCACGGTGCCCGCCTGGGAGTGGCCGACCAGGATCACGTTGCTCAAGCCAGATACCTCGATGTCATGGACGAAATCGTCGACGATTTCGTCCCAGCCCATCGCGCTGGTGTCGCGGGCGCGCTTGGTGCCGCAGCCGGGCGCATCAAGGGCAAGGCAGCGCGCCTTGCCCGGGCCGGCCTGAAGCTCGAGCGCGGCGATCGTCTCATCCCATACCCAGCTGCCCTGGCCGCCGCCGTGCACGAATGCGAAGTTCATGGCCTGCCCTCTAGTCCTGCCCGTCGCGCCCGAGGTCCCGCGCCACTCGCGGGTCGGACAGCAAGCGGTCGATCCGGTTCGCCACGTCGAAGCTCTCGTCGCTGACGAACTTGAGCTTGGCCGCGTACTTGAGCCGCAGCCGCGCGGCAACTTCGCGCTGGAGATAGGCGGTGTGGGTGCGCAGCGCCTTGAGCACTTCGTCCTCGTCGACGCCGAGCAGTGGCTTGATGAACACGGTCGCGTGGCGAAGATCGGGCGACATCCGCACTTCGGTGACGGATACCGAGTGCGCGGTGAGGACGTCGTCGTGGACCTGCTGGCGGGTCAGCAGCTCGGACAGGACGTGGCGCACCTGTTCGCCCACCTTGAGCAGCCGGACGCTCTTCGTTTCGGGCGTGGATTGCTGGCGAGCCATGGCGATCAGTCCATCCTGGCGAGAATGCGGGCGAGCGAGCGCATGTTGCGAGCCGTTCCCCTGCACCCCAGCCGCCGCTCGATGAAGCCGGAGTTGAGTTTGCTCCTCCCCGCCCCGTCGACGTAGTCGATGTAGAGCGCCCGGTCGCCCAGCGCCAGCCGTTCGCGGCCGTGCCGGGCATGATCGGCGACGAGTTTCTCGAATGCTTCCGGCTCGGGCTGGCGTTCGAGAAAGTGGGCGTGGACCCTCCCCTCATCGCCATCCCCGGCGAACGGATTGCCCGCGATCGTCGCGGCCAGCTCGGCGCGGGCGCGGACCGCGGCGAAGCTGGCGATACCGAAGCGCTCCGCGATCAGTTTTTCCATGCGCCGCTCCAGCGCCACGTCCTCCGCCCCAACTGAGTCGAACAGGACGTTCCCGCTGGCGATCACGGTCGCCACGTTGGCGAACCCGTCCCCCTCGAGAGCGTCCCGCAGCGCGTCCATCTTCAGCGTATTGCCGCCGACGTTGATACTGCCGAGAAACGCGACGCTGCGGGCCATCAGCTCACGACGTAACGTTCGACCTCATACCTCACAGCGTCCGTTCGCGCATCTCCACTTCGAACGTCTCGAGCACGTCGCCGGGCTTGAGGTCGTTCGTGTCCTGGAGGACCACGCCGCACTCGAGGCCGGCGCGCACTTCGGCGACATCGTCCTTGAAGCGCCGCAGCGAGGCGACCGTGGTCTTGCTAATGATCACGTCGTTGCGGGTGATGCGGGCGTGGATGCCCTTGCGGATGTAGCCGTCGGTGACCAGCAGGCCGGCCGCCTTGTCGTGCTTGCCGGCGGGGAAGATCTCCTTGATCTCGGCGCGGCCGACGACGGTCTCGATCCGCTCCGGACCGAGCTCACCGGCCATTTCGGCGCGGATGTCGTCGGTCAGCTGGTAGATCACGTCGAAGTACTTCATCCGCACCTTTTGGCGCTCGATCATCTCGCGCGCCTTGGCGTTGGGCCGAACGTTGAAACCGACGATCGGCGCGCCGCTGGCGGCAGCCAGCGTCACGTCGCTCTCGGTGATCGCCCCGACGCCCGAATGCAGCACGCGGACCTTGATCTCGTCGGTCGAGATCTTGTGCAGGGCGTTGACGATCGCCTCCGCCGAGCCCTGAACGTCGGCCTTCACCACCACCGGGTACTCGATCACGTTGGCCTTGGCGGCGAGCGCCGAGAACATTGTGTCGAGGCTCGCCGGTGCCGTCGCGGTGCGCTTCTCGGTCGCCTTCTCCTGGCGGTAATCGGCAACTTCGCGGGCGCGCTGCTCGTTCTCCACCACCGTCATCACGTCGCCGGACATCGGCACGCCGCCCAGGCCGAGCACTTCGACCGGTAGCGACGGCGGGGCTTCCTTCAGCTGGCGACCCTTGTCGTCGAGCATCGCGCGAACGCGGCCCGACTGCGTCCCGACGACGAAGATGTCGCCGGTCTTGAGCGTGCCGCGGGTGATCAGCACCGTCGCCAGCGGGCCCTTGCCCTTGTCGAGCTTGGCCTCGATCACGGCGCCTTCCGCCGCACGCTCGGGGTTGGCACGCAGCTCCATCAGTTCCGACTGGAGCAGGATCTTCTCGATCAGATTGTCGAGCCCGGCCCCGGTCTTGGCGGAAACCTCGACGTCCTGGACATCACCCGACATCTCCTCGACGACCACCTCGTGCTCTAGCAGCCGTTCGCGGATCCGCTGCGGGTTAGCCTCGGGCTTGTCGACCTTCGTGATCGCCACGATCATCGGCACGCCGGCGGCCTGGGTGTGGTGAATCGCCTCAATCGTCTGCGGCATGATCCCGTCGTCCGCGGCCACGACCAGCACGACGATGTCGGTGACGTTGGCGCCGCGCGCCCGCATCTCCGAGAACGCTTCGTGACCGGGCGTGTCGAGGAAGGTGATCAGGTCGCCGCCCTTGGTCTTGATCTGGTAGGCGCCGATGTGCTGGGTGATTCCGCCGGCCTCGCCGCGGACCACGTCGGTGCCGCGCAGCGCGTCGAGCAAGCTGGTCTTGCCGTGGTCGACGTGGCCCATGATCGTCACCACCGGCGGACGCGGCTTGAGCGTCTCGGCCGAATCGACGTCCGCGGCGGTGTCGATGTCGACGTCGCTCTCGCTGACCCGCTGGATATGGTGGCCGAATTCCTCGACCAGCAGCTCGGCGGTGTCCTGGTCGATCGTCTGGTTGACGGTGACCATCATGCCCATCTTGAACAGCGCCTTCACCAGGTCGGCGCCCTTTTCAGCCATGCGGTTAGCGAGCTCCTGGACGGTAATCCCCTCCGGGACGACGACATCGCGGGCTTGCTTCTCGCGCGGCTGCGACTGCCCGGCGAAGTGGGCGCGCTTCTCCTTCTCGCGGGCGCGCTTGAGCGCGGCGAGGCTGCGGGCGCGGGCGCCCTCGTCCTCGTTGAGGGCGCGGGTGACGGTCAGCTTGCCCGACTGGCGGCGGTGATCGCCGGCCTTGTCGCGAGCGTGGGCCGGCTTCTTCGGCGGCTCGGGCCGCTTGGGCGCGATGACTGGGGTAAAGCGGCGCGGCGCGGGCGTGGCAGCGGCGCCGTCGGCGCGGGCTTCGGTCGCCTCGGCCGCTGCTTCAACGGAAGCCTCTGCGGGGGCTTCGGCCGGTTCGGCCGGAGCTTGCTGCACTTCGGCCGGGGGCGGGGGCGCAACTTCGACGCCGGCATCACCGCCACGGCGGTTCTCTTCGGTGCGGCGACGTTGATCCTCGAACGCGCGCAGGCGCTCATCTTCCTCGCGGCGGTTGGTCGCTTCGAGCGTGGCCAGGCGCGAGGCCTCGGCTTCGCGCAACAGCCGCGCCTGGAGCTCCTGGCGGCTCTCGCCGGTCGCGGCGACCCCGGCCGGACGCGGCGCGGGTCGCGGCGGCGCCGGCGGAGCGGCGACCGGCGGCGGGGGCGCGGGCGGTGTCGGCGCGGCAACGGGCACCGGGTCGCCGGGCTTGGTGATCAGCTTGCGGCGCTTGACCTCGACCACGACCTTGTTGGTGCGGCCATGGCTGAAGGTCTGCTTGACCTCGCCCGCTTCGACCGAGCGCTTAAGCCCCAGCGGCTTGCGGCCCAGCGTCGGTTTGTTGTCGGTCTCGCTCATCTGAACTCGTTTCGTCCTTCAATCTTGATCGGTCGTCATCGCCGGGTCGGCGGCAGCCGTCCGGTCGCACTTATCATGTCCGTTCGCTTCGGCCCGGCCCAGAAAATGGAGCAGGCGCTGGAGCGGAGCGGCAACTCGCTGTGCCCCCGCGGAATCGGTCAGCGCCAGGTGGACGACGTTGTCGCGGCCCAATGCCACAGACAAAGCCGCGCGGTCCAGTGGCAAGCGCGCCCCGGCACGCCCGCTGCCCTCGGCATCCTCGCCGACGCGCCAGGCCTGGTCGAGCTTGCGCGACCCGTCCTCGCCGGCGTCGGCGGCATGCGCCAGCCACGCGACCTTCCCGGCGCGGGCGGCATCGGCGATCCGGTCCGAGCCCATAAGCAGGTTGCCAGTTCGCAGCTCGAGCCCGAGCCGCTCGGTCAGCGCCCGCTGGAGCGCGCTCGCGATGCGGGCAGGAAGATCGTCCGGGATGGTCAGCGCAGCGCCCTTGAACGCGCGCGCGAGTGCACCCCGTAGCTTGCCCTTGGCGATGGCCTGCTCGAGCGCGGGCCGGTCGACGGCGATCCAAGCCCCCCGCCCCGGCGCGCGCGCCTGGATATCGGGGAGGACCTGCCCGTCGGGCGCGATCGCCAGCCGGATCAGCGCCTCGCGCGGGCCGTGGACGCCGCTGAGCACGCATTTGCGCTCGGGCTCGGCACGCTGCGCGCGCGAGTCACGGTTGCGCTCCGGCGTGTGGGGACGCGCCGTTGCAGTCGCCGGATTGTCGGAGCCTAGGCGCTCATTGTGCGGAGTCCGCATCGGCGGCCTCCTGTTGATCGGCAGTCCCGGCTTCCACTGGCTCGTCCTCGAACCAGTGGGCGCGTGCGGCCATGATGATCTCGTTGCCCTGCTCTTCGCTGAGGCTGTACTCGCCGAGCACCCCGCCCTTGTCCTCGGGCCGGGCCTCTCGGCGCGGGGCGGCGCCGTCGCGGCGGCGCTGCTCGACCCGCTTTTTGGCGATCAGCTCGTCCGTGGCGAGGTCGGCGAGATCGTCCAGCGTCTTGATCCCGGCCTTGCCGAGCGTGACCAGCATCGCTTCGGTGAGGTGCGGGATTTCGGCCAGGGCGTCCTCGACGCCAAGCCCGCGGCGCTCCTGACGGTAAGCCTCGTCGCGGCGCTCGAGCGCCTCCTGCGCGCGGCTCTGCAGCTCCTCCGCGAGGTCCTCGTCGAAGCCCTCGATGTTCGCGAGCTCGGCGAGATCGATGTAGGCGACTTCCTCGAGCTCGCTGAAGCCCTCGGCCACCAGCAACTGCGACAGCGTCTCGTCAACGTCGAGCTCCTCTTCGAATGTCTTGGAGCGCTCGGCAAATTCGCGCTGGCGCTTCTCACTGGATTCCGCCTCGGTCAGGATGTCGATCGCCGAGTTGGTCAGTGCCGAGGCGAGGCGGACGTTCTGTCCGCGCCGGCCGATCGCCAGGCTCAGCTGGTCGTCGGGCACGACCACCTCGATCCGGCTCTCGTCCTCGTCGATGACCACGCGGCTGACCGTCGCCGGCTGCAGCGCATTGACGACGAAGGTCGCCGTGTCGGGGCTCCACGGAATGATGTCGATCTTCTCGCCCTGGAGCTCCTGGACCACCGCCTGAACGCGGCTGCCCTTCATCCCGACGCAGGCGCCGACCGGGTCGATCGAGCTGTCGCGACTGATCACGCCGATCTTGGCGCGCGAGCCCGGATCGCGAGCCGCGGCCTGGATCGTGATGATCCCGTCGTAGATCTCTGGAACTTCCTGGGCGAACAGCTTCTTCATGAAGTCAGGATGGGCCCGGCTGAGGAATATCTGCGGACCGCGGTTCTGGCGCTCGACCTTGAGGATCAGCGCGCGGACCCGCTCGCCGACGCGGGCGACCTCGCGCGGGATTTGCGCGTCGCGGCGAATCACCCCCTCGGCCCGGCCGAGATTGACGATGACGTGGCCAAACTCGACCGACTTGATCACCCCGGTGATGATCTCGCCGGCGCGGTCCTTGAATTCCTCGTACTGGCGCTCGCGCTCGGCATCGCGGACCTTCTGGAAGATCACCTGCTTGGCCGACTGGGCGTCGATCCGGCCGAGATCGACCGGCGGCAGCGGGTCGACGATGAAGTCGCCGAGCTTGGCGCCGGGCTGGAGTTTCTCCGCCTGCTTCAGATCGACCTGCTTGAAATAGTCCTCGACCTCCTCGACCACCTCGACGACGCGCCACAGGCGCAAGTCGCCGGTGCGCGGATCGAGCTTGGCGCGGATGTCGTTCTCGGCGCCGTAGCGGTTGCGGGCCGACTTCTGGATCGCCTCTTCCATCGCTTCGATGACGATCGCCTTGTCGATCATCTTCTCGGTCGCGACCGCGTTGGCGATCGCGATCAGCTCGGCGCGGTTGGCGGAAATCGCACTGGCCATCTTAGTCTTCCTGTTCTTCCAGAATCTCGTCCGCCCCTCGGGTATCGAGCGGGCGGGTGGCGGCAATCAGCCGATCGGTCAAGACCAGCTTGGCGGAGTGAATGTCGGCGAAAGCGAGCTCGACCGTGCCGGACTTGCGGTCGTCGAACCGGATCGTGTCGCCGTCGCGCCCGGCGAGCGTGCCGTGGAGCGCCTTGCGGTTGCCCTCGATCGGCTGCTTGAGCTGGAGCTTGGCTTCGTGCCCGGCCCAGCGCTCGAAATCAGCGGGGCGGGTCAGCGGCCGGTCGATCCCCGGCGAGGACACTTCGAGCCGGTAGGCATCGTCGATCAACACCTCGCCATTGGCCTCGAGCGCGTCGAGCCGATCGGAAATGCGGTGCGACAACGCCGCGCAATCCTCGATCACCAGCTGCCCGGTTTCCGGGCGCTCGGCCATCACCTGGAGCGTGTGCTCCTCGTCGCCGATCTCCCCATGACCGAACAGCTTCACGCGCACGAGATCGAAGCCGAGGGCCTTGACCTCGGGCTCGATGACATCGGTGATCCGCGCAATGTCGGCCATCAAAACTCCAGATGCCCGACCGGTCCCGCAATGGCCGATGGTGCCGGCCCCTTTCGGCGCCAGCCCGGACGTTGCATGACAATGTCGGGATGAGCGCCAGATAGGTGAACGCCGCGCAATTGGCAAGGGCGTTGAACCGATTCGGCGCACGAATGAGAAGGGCCGCCCCGCCGGAGCGGAGACGGCCCTTCGCATGGTCAGCGGCCGGAAGTGCCGCCTACGAAGCCTTTATCGCTTGTCGAGTTTCAGCCAGCGATAATGCTCCGCGACGGATTTGCCGACCTCTCTGCTGAACCATGAGACATCGGATCACCTCCTTTCGCGCTGTTGAGCCAAGTCACCGCGGATGCGGCTCGGACGGTTTCGGCGTG
>JAEKKO010000134.1 GCA_019510335.1 Novosphingobium sp.
GCAGCCCGGCGATCATCGTGAAGGGATTGCCGATCAGCACGATCCCGCGCTGGGCGCCGTCGACCACCTCGTACAAGTACCAGATCGCCCGCCAGTTCCCCATCCACTGGTACCACACGCTGCGGTAGGGATGCGCTTTCACCACGCTGTCCTGTAGCTGCAGCATGTAGCGGTGCCAGGCGATCGGCGCGAGCGGGTCGATCCCATTGGCGTGGTAGAAGAACGCCGGCGCGAAGGTCGCCCAGTAGACCAGCATCGGCACGATCCCGAGCCACAGTGCCGCCTCCGCAAGCGAGATGCCGGGGATCGGCGCGGCCTTGGTGGCGGTGACGAAGCGCCGGCCCGCCGCCGCGAGACGGATCACGAAAAAGCCGAGCCCAAGCGTCATCGCCGCCGGCACGATGCTCCACTTGGCGGCGATCGCCAGGCCCATTGCGATACCGCACAGTGCCAGGCGCCAGCGCGCCTGCCGCGGCCGGCGAACCGCGGACGCGGCCATCCACAGCATGACCATCCCGAAGCTCGCCATCGCCATGTCGAGCATCGCGATCCGGCTCTGGATGAACCAGGCGAAGTCGGTCGCGAGCAGCAATGTCCCGGCGATGGTCGCCCAGCGCCGCAAGCTCGCCCACCACAGCGCCCGCGAGAACGCGAACAGCCCGAATGCGCCGAGCAGCGCCGAAGGGACCCGCCAGTACAGCGGTTTGTCGCCGAGCGCCCGAATCGCGGCGGCGATCAGCTCCTTGCCCAGCAGCGGGTGCTCGGGGTTGTGCTGGGTCAGCGCCAGCATCTTGCGGGCGGCGGGGACGTAATGGATTTCGTCGAAGTAGATCTTCGTCGGGATGCCCAGCCGGTGCCAGACCAGCGCGAGGAAGAACACGGCGAGGACCGCGCACCAGTCGCCGGGATCAGCCTCGCGGGTCGCTGGGTCGCGCATCGCCGGGGCCGATAGAGGGTTGCCGCGAAAAGACAAGCCGAGCCGAGGGGCGATCGTGGGCCGGCCGGCTTGCCCTCGGCGCGCCTCGCTCCTAAACCGCCGCCGATGAAGCGCACCGCCGGTCAGGATCGTTCGCTCACGCAGCGCTGGCGCCCGGCGACCCGGGCCGTGCGCGGCGGCACCTGGCGCTCTGAGTGGGGCGAAACCAGCGAGGCGTTGTTCCTCACTTCCGGCTATTCCTACGAGGACGCCGCGACTCCTGCCGCCCGGTTCGCCGGCGAGGCGCCGGGGATGACCTACTCGCGTACGCAGAACCCCAGCGTGGCGATGCTCGAGGAGCGGATCGCGCTGCTCGAAGGGGCCGAGGCCTGCCGCGCCCAGGCCAGCGGGATGGCGGCGATGACCGCGGCGCTGTTGTGCCAACTGTCGTGCGGCGACCACCTCGTCGCGGCCCGCGCGGCGTTCGGCCCGTGCCGCTGGCTGGTCGACAACCTCCTGCCGCGCTTCGGCATCGAGCGGACGATCGTCGATGCGCGCGACAACGCCGCGTGGGAAGCGGCGATCCAGCCGAACACCAAGGTGTTCTTCTTCGAGACTCCGGCCAACCCGACGCTCGACCTCGTCGACCTCGAAGCGGTCTGCGGGATCGCGCGCGCGCACGGGATCACCACCGTGGTCGACAACGCCTTCTGCAGCCCGGCGCTGCAGCGGCCGATGGAGTTCGGCGCCGACGTCGTCGCTTATGCGGCGACCAAGCTGATGGACGGGCAGGGCCGCGTGCTCGCCGGCGCCGTCTGCGGCACCAATGAGTTCGTCACCACCAAGCTGCTGCCGTTCCAACGCAATACCGGGCCGACGCTGTCGCCGTTCAGCGCCTGGGTCGTGCTCAAGGGCTTGGAGACGCTTGACCTGCGCGCCCATAAGCAGAGCGAGACGGCGCTCGAAGTCGCGCGGTTCCTCGAGGCGCGGGTGCCGCGGATGCTGTATCCCGGGCTGGAGAGCCACCCGCAGTTCGCGCTCGCGCAAAAGCAGATGGCCGCGCCTGGGTGCATCTTCTCTTTCGTCCTCGACGGCGGCCGCGCCCAGGCCCACGCCTTCCTCGACGCGCTCGAACTGATCGACATCTCCAACAACATCGGCGATACCCGCTCGCTGATGTGCCACCCGGCCTCGACCACCCACAGTTCGGTCGCGCCGGAAGCGCGCGAGGCGATGGGTGTCGCCGAGGGCATGCTGCGGATGAGCGCCGGACTCGAGGATCCAGAGGACTTGATCGACGATCTCGATCGCGCGCTGCGGGCGGTCGGACTCTGAGGTCATAGCCGCTCATCTGGAGAAGCGTGCCAGTTCAACAATCGGAAGCGCCGCATCGCGGCGTTGTCCCGCGTCCTCTTTTCCCATCCGCTGTAGCAGCTTGGACGCAGGTTTCCCAAATTGGGCTGAGCATCCGTACAGTCCTCTTGCCAAGTGCGATGGCTGCGCTATCACGGCTGCCCGGAGGGGCATGGGACGCCCGATGAACGTTGCCTCGCTGCTTTCAGCGATTGTCGAATCTTCCGATGATGCGATCGTCGGCAAAAGCCTCGACAGCACCGTGCTCAGCTGGAACCAGGCCGCGGAACGGATCTTCGGCTACGCCGCCGACGAGATGATCGGCAGCTCGATCCGACGGATCATCCCAAGCGATCGCCAGGCCGAAGAGGACGCGATTCTCGAGACGATCCGCTCCGGCCGGCGGGTTCCGACATTCGAGACGATCCGCGTCCGCAAGGATGGCACCGAGGTGTGCGTCGCCGTCACCGTTTCACCCGTTCACGACGGCGAAGGACGGGTCGTCGCCGCGAGCAAGATTGCGCGCGACATCACCGAGAAGCAGCGCATCCGCCGCCAGGCCGCAGAGGTCGAGGCGCGATTTCGGCTCCTCGCCGACAACATCTCGCAACTGGCGTGGATGGCGGACGGCGCCGGATCGCTGATCTGGTACAATCAGCGCTGGTACGACTACACCGGCACCAGCCCCGAGCAGGTCGAAGGCTGGGGCTGGGAGATGGTCCAGCATCCCGATCACCGCGCCCGCGTCGTCGACCGGTGGAAGCACCATCTCGCTTCCGGCGAGGTGTGGGAAGACACGTTTCCGCTGCGCGGCGCGGACGGCGAATACCGTTGGTTCCTTTCGCGGGCGATACCCGGGCGGGACGAGAACGGCGCGATCGCGCTGTGGTTCGGCACCAACACCGACATCACCGACCGGCTCGACGCCGAGCGGCGGATCGAGCAGCTGATGATGGAGGTCAATCACCGCTCGAAGAACATGCTCGCCGTGATCCAGTCGCTGGCACGCCGCTCGGCAGCCCAGGGAGGAGACTTCATCGACCGGCTCGAGGCGCGCATCGCCGCGCTCTCCGCCAACCAGGACCTGGTCGTGCAGCGCTCGTGGCGCAGCGTCGGGGTCCGCGACATGGTCCGCGCCCAACTCGTGTTTCTCGAAGCGGCCGCCGGCCAGGTGCGTTGTGAAGGCCCCGACATCGCAATCGCGCCGCCGGCGGCCGAAGCGATCAGCATGGCGATCCACGAAATGGCGACGAACGCGCTCAAGTATGGCGCGCTGGCATCGCCAGAAGGGGCGGTCGAAATCGTCTGGGGCATCGAGAATCGTGGCCTGCCGATACCGAGCTTCTTCATCCGCTGGGTCGAAAGCGGCGGACCGCCGTGCGTTCCGCCGGCGGAAACCGGGCTCGGCTCGACCATCATCGCCGACGTTCCGCGGATGAAGCTGCGCGGCGAGATCGCGCTCGAGTACCCGCGCCAGGGCTTCCGCTGGGAACTCAGCTGTCCGGTCGAGAACGTGCTGCCCTCGCTCACCGAGCCGGGATCGTCATTCGCCAAGGCGGCCGATCGGACTTTGCGCGGTGAGGCGGGCCGAGACTTGTCGTAAAGCTCCGCGCAGTTGAGCGAATGGCGCAACGATTGCCACAGAGCGGTTGTTCGCATCGGCCAGAATGGATACCGTGCGGCCCGATGAAGGAACTGTTTCAACACACCGCCATCACCAGCGGCATCACCGTGCGCGTCGCGGTGAGCTTCCTCCCCGAGCAATCGCGGATCGAGGCCGGCAAGTGGTTCTGGGTCTACCACATCCGGATCGAGAACGGTTCGGACCAGACGGTCCAGCTGCTCACGCGCCATTGGAAGATCACCGACGGGCGCGGCATGATCAACATCGTCGAGGGCGAGGGCGTCGTCGGCGAGCAGCCGGTGCTGCGCCCGGGCGAGGCGCACGACTACGTCTCCGGCTGCCCGCTGACCACGCCGCACGGCAGCATGGAAGGGTTCTACACCTTTCGCCGCGCCGACGGCGCGCTGCTCGACGCGGCGATCCCGTTCTTCCCGCTCGCCGCCCCGGCGACGGCGGGATAGGGCCCACCACTCCCCAAGCCTTGTCCAATCGCCCCCTGCGCCATAGGGAGGCGGGATGAAGCGCACTCACCTGCCGCTCAACGCGCTGCGCGTGTTCGATGCGGCGGCGCGCCACCTCTCGTTCACCCGCGCCGCCGACGAGCTTGCCGTCACCCCGGCCGCCGTCGGCCAGCAGATCCGTGCGCTCGAGGACCTGCTCGGGGTCGTGCTGTTCCGCCGCACCAGCAAGGGTCTTGAGCTGACCGAAGAGGCGAGCGCCGGGCTCGAGGCGCTGCGCACCGGATTCCTCCATTTCGAGGATGCAGTCCAGGCGATGCAGGCCGGGCAATCGAGCCACGTCTACACCATCGCCTGCCCGCGCGATTTCTTCGGGGCGTGGCTGGCGCCGCGCCTCGCCGCTTTCCGCGGCGATAATCCGGAAGTGCGCTTCGCCCTCGTCGACGGCGAAACGGCAGACTTCACCGAGGCCAACCTCGACCTCGCGGTGCGCTGGGCGGAAGGGCCGGGTGAGCTCGAAGGGATCGCGCTCGGACCGGCGCTGCGCACGACCGTAGGAGAAGGGCCGTGGATCGCGTGGTCGGGCGATCCCGCTCCCGAGGGTCACCCCGATGAGCCGGGGGAGGAACCGCATTCGCCGCCGGTCAGCGTCGGCGATGCCGGCGGGGCGCTCGCCGCGGTCGCAGCTGGGCTCGGAAGGGCGCGCGTGCCGAGCCTGCTCGCCGATGCCTGGGAAGCGAACGGGCGGATCGTCCGCGGCGCTCCGGACGAGCCCTGCCGCCGCGGCTACTGGCTGGTCGCGCCGCTGCCGCAATGGCGCCAGAAGAAGGTCAAGGCGCTCGTCGCCCACCTCACCGCGAGGTAGCCGCCGACGCGACGCAACGGGGGACAGGGCAGCATGGGAGTGATCGCGGAATGGCGCGGCCTGACCAAGCCGCAGCGCACGGCGGCCTGGGCCGGCTATCTCGGCTGGACGCTCGATGCGTTCGACTACTTCCTCCTGGTGTTCATGCTCAAGGCGATCAGCGAGAGCTTTCACGCCGATCTCAAGGCGGTCTCCGAGGCGCTGTTCCTGACGCTCGCGGCGCGCCCGTTCGGGGCGCTGGTGTTCGGCTGGATGGCCGAGCGGTTCGGCCGCCGGCCGCTGCTGATCGTGGTTATCCTCGCCTTTTCGGTGCTGTCGGCGTTGTCGGGCGCGGCCGCGAGCCTGCCCCAGCTGCTGCTGATCCGGACCCTGTTCGGTTTCGCCATGGGCGGCGAGTGGGGGATCGGCGCGAGCCTGGCGATGGAGACGATCCCGCCCAAGCTGCGCGGGCCCGTGTCCGGCTTGATCCAGTCCGGCTATCCGACCGGCTATCTGCTGGCGAGCCTCGCCTATTTCTTGTTTTTCGACGCGCTCGGCTGGCGGGCGATGTTCCTGCTCGGCCTCGCCCCGGCGGCGCTCGTGCTCTTCGTGCGAGTCCACGTTTCGGAGAGCCCGACCTACTTGTCCCGGGCCGAGCGTCCGCGTGAGCGGCCACTGGCGGCGCTCGCCCAGCACTGGAAGCTCGCGCTCTACCTGGTCGTGCTGATGACTGCGTTCAACTTCTTCAGCCACGGCACGCAGGACCTCTACCCGACGTTCCTGCAGAAGCAGCGCCACTACGGCACCCACCTGACCGGAGCGATCGCCATCGTCATGAACCTCGGGGCGATTGTCGGCGCGGTAATCTTCGGTCCGCTGTCGGAGCGGATCGGCCGGCGCCGCGCGATCGTCATCGCCAGCCTGCTCGCATTGCCGGTGATCCCGCTTTGGGCTTGGGCGCCGAACTCGCTGCTGCTCGGGCTCGGGGCCTTCCTGATGCAGGCGGCGGTGCAGGGCGCCTGGGCGATGGTCCCGGCCCACCTCAACGAGCTCTCGCCGGCCGCGGCCCGAGCGATGTTCCCCGGCTTCGTCTATCAGCTCGGCAACCTCGTCGCCTCGCGCAATGCCCCGTTCCAGGCCGGCCTCGCCGAACGCCGCGGCAACGACTACGCCTTCGCGCTGACCGCGGTGGTCGGGGTGACGGCGGTGGTGCTCGCGCTGTGGACCTCGCTGGGACCTGAGCGGCGGGGCCAGGCGCTCGACGCCGAAGTTCCGGCGCCAGAGTGAAACGCGGCGGCAATCCCCGCTGACGGGCAGGGCAATCGCCCCCCGCGCCGCTTGCACCGTCGCAGGCGCTTGCCGATACTGCGGCCCAAGCCCCGAGGGAGAGAGACGATGATCCGCGGCATCCACCACGTCGGCATCAACGTCCGCGACATGGACCGGATGATCCGCTTCTATCGCGAGGCGTTCGGCTTCGAGCTGGTCGGCGAGGAGTTCGGCTGGGAGGACGAGCCGCTGCTCGACACCATCGTCGACGTGCCGGGCTCCAAGGCCCGGGGCGCGATGCTGCGCTCGGGCACCGTCTATTTCGAGCTGTTCCAGTACAGCGCGCCCGAACCGGGCTCGATCGAGCCGAAGCGCCCGAATGACCGCGGCTACACCCACTTCTGCATCGACACGACCGACATCGCCGCCGACATGCCGCGCCTCGAAGCCGCCGGGATGACCTTCAGCGGCCGCCAGTTCGTCGACATGGGCCACGTCCGGACGCTTTATGGCTATGATCCGGAAGGGAACGTGATCGAAGTCCAGCAATGCATGCCCGGCAACGGCATGGAGCTCGAGGATCAGCCGAACCTGAAGTTCCGCTCACCCCCATCCAACTCCGCCTAAGGCGCGCTGGCGCTCGCCAAGGCTGCGTATCCTTCCCCCATCGAGGGGGAAGGGAAGGCAAGCCACTCCCAACGCCGTTCCTCCCCCTGGATGGGGGAGGGATACGAAGGCTTGGTCCCAAAGGGGCCTAGCCGAAGTTGGGTGGGGGTGACTGCGCCGTTACAGCCGCAGGCGTTCTTCCTTGCCGGCTCAGAACACCGGATCGTAGCCCGGCGGCAACTCGCCATCCGGCGTCAGCGGGACGTGGTGGATGCCGCACTCGGTCTTGTCCCAGCCCCGCCAGCGGCCGGCGCGCAGGTCTTCGCCGGGGGCGACGGCGCTGGTGCAGGGCGAGCAGCCGATCGACGGATAGCCCTCGGCCACCAGCGGGTGCGGCGGCAGGTCGTGCTCGGCGAAGTAGGCGGCGAGGTCGTCGCTGCTCCAGTCGGCCAGCGGGTTAATCTTGAGCCGCCCTTGCGCATCGCTGGTGTCGATCTCGAACCGTGGCAGCCCGGCCCGGGTCGCCGACTGGTAGCCCTTGCGCCCGGTGATCGAGGCGTCGAACCCGGCCAGCGCCTTGGCCAGCGGCTGGACCTTGCGGATCTCGCAGCAGCCGTCGGGATCGTATGACCAGCGCAAGCCGCTCTCGTCGCGGGCAGCGAGCGCAATCGGATCGGGCGCGAGGTTGCGCAAGTCGGTCAACCCAAGGCGTTCGATCAGCAGGTCGCGATAGGCGAGCGTCTCGGGAAAGTGCTTGCCGGTCTCGAGGAACAGCACCGGGACCGTCGGGTCGATGCTGGCGACGAGGTGCAGCAGCACGGCGCTCTCGGCGCCGAAGCTCGAGACCACCGCGACGTCGCCGGCCAGCCGCTCGTGGAGCACGGCGCGGAGCATTTCGCCGGTGTCCGTGCCACGGAACAGCCGGTTGAGACGGATCGCCTCGACTTCGGTGAACCGCGGGCCGGTGTCGAGCCGGTCGATGATCCGGGCGGATTCAGCCATGGCTCTCATGGTTGTGCCTCAAGGCCCAGATCGGCACCGCGGCGTCGGCGGCATGCTGGTAGACGTAGGGGTAGCGGTTGAGCGCCGCCTCGACGTCGTCGGGGTTGAGCGCGACGTCCGGGGCGAAGCTGTCGAAGCCGCAGCGGCGCATGAAGAACACCAGGTCGACGAGGACGTCGCCGGTCGCCTTGATCTCGCCGCTGTAGCCGGCCTCGCGCAGAATGCGCGCGCTCGAGAAGCCGCGGCCGTCGCGGAACTTCGGGAAGTCGATCTCGACCAGGCGGACGCGGTCGAGCACCGGCAGCAACAGGCGCACGTCGTCTCCGGCTTCGAGCCGCACGGCGCTAGCATTCGACTGGTCGAGGAACGAGTCGAGGCTGACGGCCGGCTCTTCGGGCACCGGATCGTCGCGAAAGCGGAACTGAGGCTCAACCATAAATCGCTTCCTTGAAGGGCTCGAACCCGACGCGGCGGAAGGTGTCGATGAAGCGTTCGCCATCGCTGCGGATCGCGCGATAGCGTTCGATCGCGCGCTCAACCGCGTCGACCACGCCGTTCTCGTCGAACCCGGGGCCGGCGATCTTCGCCTGGCTGGTGTCCTCCGCGCCCGAGCCGCCGAGCAGCAGCTGGTAGTTCTCGGTGCCCTTGCGGTCGACGCCGAGGATGCCGATGTGGCCGGCGTGGTGATGGCCGCAGGCGTTGATGCAGCCCGAGATCTTGATCTTGACCTCGCCCACCTCGAGCTGCCGGTCGAGATCGGCGAAGCGCT
This sequence comes from Novosphingobium sp., assembly GCA_019510335.1. GTDB lineage: Bacteria > Pseudomonadota > Alphaproteobacteria > Sphingomonadales > Sphingomonadaceae > Novosphingobium. The sequence goes on from JAEKKO010000134.1 coordinate 8,842, forward strand.
CGGCGATCTTCTGGGCGAGCGGGATCGAGCGGGCATTGGCGAGGCTGCAGTAGTCGAGCCCGGGGCAGGCGATGATGTCGGTGACGAGATCGAGGTTGACCCCGCCGAGCCCGGCCGCGTCGAGCGCCTGCCATACCGCATAGAGGTCCTGCTTGCGGACGTGCGGCAGCACCAGGTTCTGGGCGTGCGAGGCGCGCAGCTCGTCGAAGCTGTAGCGCTCAGCCAGATCGGCGACGAGCTCCATCTGCTCGGCCGAGATGTCGCCGGGAATGCCGCCGATCGGCTTCAGGCTGATGTTGACGATCGCGTAGCCGGGCGCCTTGTGGGCGACCGTCTGACGGTCGACCCACAGGGCGAAATCCGGATCGGCGCGATCGACCTCGTCGGCCAGCCCGCTCTCGAACGGCGGCGGCGTGAAATACGCGGCGATGCGGTCGTATTCGGCCTGGGGGAAATCGGTCTTCAGCATCAGGAATTGGGCGAACTGCTCCTCGACCTGCCGGGTGAACTCCGCCTCGCCGAGATCGTGGACGAGGATCTTCATCCGCTGCTTGTGGATGTTGTCGCGCCGGGCATGGAGATTCCACACCCGCAGCACCGCCTGTAGATACGAGAAGATCTGCGCCGCCGGGAGGAACTCGCGGATGCGGTAGGCGATGAACGGGGTGCGGCCCATCCCGCCGCCGGCAAAGACCTCGAAGCCCTGTTCGCCGGCCGGATTGCGCACGATGCGCAAGGCGAAGTCGTGCCAGCGCAGCGCCGCGCGGTCTTCGGCCGCCGCGATCACGGCAATCTTGAACTTGCGCGGAAGGTAACTGAATTCCGGGTGAAACGTCGTCATCTGCCGCAGCATCTCGGCCCACGGGCGCGGGTCCATGATCTCGTCGGCGGCGGCGCCGGCGTACTGGTCGGCCGAGATGTTGCGGATCGATTCGCCGCTGGTCTGGATCGCGTGCATCTCGACCGTCGCCAGCTCGGCGAGGATGTCGGGCGCCTCTTCCAGCTTGATCCAGTTGTACTGGATGTTCTGCCGGGTGGTGAAATGCCCGTAGCCGCGGTCGTAAGTGCGGGCGATGTGCGCGAGCTTGCGCATCTGCCGGCTGTCGAGCGTGCCATAGGGGATCGCTACGCGCAGCATGTAGGCGTGGAGCTGCAGGTACAGACCGTTCTTGAGCCGCAGCGGCTTGAACTGGTCGTCGTTCATGTGCCCTTCGATCCGCCGCCGGGTCTGGTCGCGGAACTCGGCGACGCGGGCATCGACCATCGCCTGATCGTAGTGGTCGTAACGGTACATTTCAGCGTGCCTTTGCCGGAAGTCGCATCATATCACCCAGCTGCCCGCCGCTGGATCGGCCGGCTTGAGGGTCAGGTCGGGGCGCACGGTCGGGCCGAGGGCGCGGATGCGGTCCTTGATGTGGGCCGGGCGGACTTTGCCGTCGCCGTCGCGCATGCCGTCGATGATGTAGCCGCCGTTGACCCGGCAGGCCGCGGTCTCGGTGGCGAGGATCACGTCGGCATGCTCGCCGGCATCGGCGGCCTCCTCGACGTGCAGCGACCAGCCCGAGCCGTCCCACCAGACGACCGCGCCGGTCTTGAGATCGTTGCCGGTCAGGATCTTCATAAGGCAGCCTCCGCAGCGAGCGCGCGCAACTGCCCGATCGGGCCTTCCGCTGCAACCTCGCCGATCACGATCACGGCCGGGCTCTTGACCTTGGCGCGCACGACGAGCTCGGGCAGTCCCGCCAGCACGCTGCGCAGCACGCGCATCTCGGGCCGAGCGGCGTTCTCGATCACCGCCACCGACACGTCCGGCGCCAAGCCATCGGCGATCAGCTTCTCGGCGATCTGCGGTGCAGTGGCGACACCCATGTAGATCACCAGCGTGCGGCCCTCGCCGGCAAGGCCGACCCAGTCCTGCTCGGTCAGGCCCTTGCACTGCCCGGCGACGAAGCTGACGATGCTCGCGCTGTCGCGGTGAGTCAGCGGGATCTGCGCCGCCGCGGCCGCGCCCAGCGCCGCGCTGACCC
>JAEKKO010000264.1 GCA_019510335.1 Novosphingobium sp.
GTGCCACGGCGGGCGAGCTCGAGCACGCCGGGGCCGACCAGCGCGTCGTAGAAGATAATGCTGGCGGCGCGGATCAGCCGCTCGGCCTTGCGCGTCAGCAGCTCGGGATCGCCCGGCCCTGCCCCGACCAGCCACACGGTTCCACAAGGAAAGTCGCTCATTCCGCGGCCTCCGCTTCGAAGGTCAGCGCCGTCTCGAGCAGGCGGGCGATGGCCGGCCGGCAACTGCCGCAATTGGTTCCGGCCGCGGTCGCGCTGCCGATCGCGGCGACTGTCGCCGCGCCGGCACAAGCCGCTTCGGCGATATCATTTGCGCCGACGCCGTGGCAGACGCAGACGATCGGGCCGCGGCTCGGCTGCGGCGTCATCGGCCGACCGGCAAGCAACTCGGCGGGCGCGGCAGCGGTCCCGCCGAGCTGCCCCGCCGCCCACTCGCGCGGTGGCAAATCTCCCGAGCGGGTGACGTAAAGTGCGGCGACCAAGGCGCCGTCGTCGTCGCGTACCGCGAGCCGACGCATCCCCTTGCTCGGATCGGCGACTTCGAGGCGCTCACCTTGCGGAAGCAGCGCTTCGGCGTCGATTGCGCCTTCGCCGGCCAATTCGGTAAGCCAGCCGCCGGCGACTCGCGACCGAACCCAGTAGAGCAACCCGTCGGGTGCCGGCGCGTCGCGGGTGACCAGGAACGCGCGCCAATCCGCCGCGACCGGCTCGATCCACGCGGCGATGTTCTTGAACCCGGGTTGGCCGGAAACCGGATCGACATCGGGCGCGGCCAAGCGGTTGCTTCGCCCTGCCCCGCTCATCGTGTCGGTCCAGTGCATCGGCACGAACAGCTCGCCGCGGCGCTGGCCCGGTTCGATCTGGACGCGGTAGATTGCCGCGCCGTAGGCGGTGACGACCCGCGCCAGCCCGTCCGCGGCAAGGCCGAGAGCGGCCGCGTCACGCGGGTGGACCTCGACCAGTGGCTCGCGCCGATGCTGCGAGAGCGTCGGGCTCAGGCCCGTGCGGGTCATCGTATGCCACTGGTCGCGGTAGCGCCCGGTGTTGAGCCGCAGCGGGAACGAGGGATCGTTGGCAGTCACGGGCGCCGTCACCGGCACCAGCCGGGCCTTGCCACTCGAGGTGGGAAAGCGCCTGGCCAGCGGATGCTCGCCGCCCCAGCGGAACGGCTTCAGCGTGGCGTAGTGCCACTCGGTCGTCGCCGTCCATGGGCTGAGGTCGAGCACTTTGCCGTGGCGCGGCGCGAGCGCAGTCATCGCCGCGTACTCCCGGAACACCGCTCCCGGTCCGTCGAAGGCAAAGGCGGCGCCATGGCCGAGCCGCGCGGCGACGTCGCAGACGATCCGCCAGTCGGCGCGGGCCTCGCCGGGAGCGTCGAACAATGGCCGCTGCCGGCTGATCCGCCGCTCGGAGTTGGTCACCGTGCCGTCCTTCTCGCCCCAGGCGAGCGCCGGCAGCCGGATGTGGGCGAAATGCCCGGTGTCGGTATCGGCGATCACGTCGGAGACCACCACCGTCGGGCACCGCGCCAGCGCCTCGCGGACGAAGCCGGTGTCGGGCAGCGACACCGCCGGGTTCGTCGCCATCACCCACAGGAACTTGATCCGCCCGTCGTGAACTGCGCGGAACATGTCGACGGCCTTGAGTCCCGGCCCGGTGCACAGCCGGTCGGTGTTCCAGAACCCGGCGACGTCCGCGCGCTCGGGTTCGGAAAAGCCGAGATGGCAGGCGAGCATGTTGGCCAGCCCGCCGACCTCGCGGCCGCCCATCGCATTGGGCTGTCCGGTGATGCTGAACGGCCCCGTTCCGACCCGATTAATCCGGCCCATCGCGAGGTGGAGGTTGATGATCGCGTTGCCCTTGTCGGTGCCGCTCCGCGACTGGTTGGCGCCCTGGCTGAACAGCGTGACCATCCGCGGACGGGCCGCAACGAGATCGCCGAGCGCGCGGAATTTGGCGGCGGCGATATCGCCAACGGGAGGGGCGAGGTTTTCGAAAAACCCCTCCGGCACCTCGAGGTTGCGCTCGAGGTACTCGCGATCGACCAGCCCGCGCGCATCCATTTCGGCGAGCAGGGCGTTGAACAGGGCGATGTCGCCGTCAGGGGCGATCGGAACATGAAGGTCGGCCTGCTCGGCGGTCTCGGTCCGGCGCGGGTCGATCACAACGAGCTTGGTCCCGCGCCGCTCGCGTGCCTTTTCGATCCGCTGCCAGATCACCGGATGGCACCAGGCGGTGTTCGAGCCGACGAGCAGGATCAGGTCGGCCGCGTCGAGATCGTCGTAGCTGACCGGCACGACATCCTCGCCGAACGCGCGGACGTGCGCGGCGACCGCGCTGGCCATGCACAGCCGCGAGTTGGTGTCGATGTTGCCGCTGCCGATGAAGCCCTTCATCAGCTTGTTGGCGACGTAATAGTCCTCGGTGAGGAGCTGGCCGGAGACGTAGAACGCGACGCTGTCGGGTCCGTGCTCGGCAATGCAGGCGCGCAGCCGCCCGGCGACCTGGTCGAGCGCTTCGTCCCAGCTTGCCCGGTCGTCACCGATCATCGGGTGGAGCAAGCGTCCCTCGAGGCCGACCGTCTCCCCCAGGTGCGTCCCCTTGGAGCAAAGCCGCCCGTGGTTCGCCGGGTGGTCGGGATCGCCGGCGATCTGCACCTCGCGATCGCCGGTGACGGTCGCGCGGATGCCGCAGCCTACGCCGCAGTAGGCGCAAGTGGTGCGGACGGTGCGCGGCATTACGCCGCCTGCTTCATTGCCGGCCGGCCGAGCACCGCATCGCGCAGCAGGTAGATGCGCCCGGCGTCGACCTTCAGCGGGATCGTCGGCACGCAGCCCTTGTCGTCGCCGAGGGCCTCGCCGCTGCGCAGCGAGATGTTCCAGTTGTGCAGCGGACAAGTCACCACGCTGCCGTGGACGATCCCCTGGCTCAGCGGACCGCGCTTGTGCGGGCAGCTGTTGACGAGCGCGTAAAACTCGTTGGCGAGGGTGTGGAAGATCGCGATCTCCTC
>JAEKKO010000265.1 GCA_019510335.1 Novosphingobium sp.
TCACGACCTCGGACGATCAGGTGTCGACGGGGCTGACCACGCCCGACATCGTCACCTTCCTCAACAATGTGGCCGGCCTCAAGCGCATGGGGATCAGCCATGTCGCTTACGAGGCATCGAGCCACGGCCTCGACCAGCATCGCGCCGAAGGCGTTCCGCTCGCCGCCGCCGCTTTCACCAACTTCAGCCGCGATCACCTCGATTACCATGAGACCATGGAAGCCTATTTCGAGGCCAAGATGCGGCTGTTCGATGAGCTTCTGCCCCCCGGCAAGCCGGCGGTGGTGTGGGCCGATGATGCCAAGTCCGACGAGGTGATCGAACGCTCGCGCCGCCGTGGCCATGAATTGCTGACGGTCGGCCGAAAGGGCGAGACGATCCGGCTCGTCGAGCGGACGCCGACATCGCTCGGACAGACGCTGCTGCTCGAACATGGCGGGAAGTCGCACCGGCTCGCGCTGCCGCTGATCGGCGCCTACCAGGCATCGAACGTGCTGACCGCTGCGGGCCTCGTGCTCGCGACCGGCGGCAAATGGGACGCGACCTTTGCGGCGATGCAGCGCGTGGCGCCAGTCCGAGGCCGCCTCGAACGCGCCGTGATCAGCCGCTCCGGTGTACCTGTCTACATCGATTATGCCCACACGCCCGACGCGCTCGAAGCGGCCATCGCGGCGCTCCGGCCGCACGTCGAAGGCCGGTTGATCACCGTATTCGGCGCAGGCGGCGATCGCGACCAGGGCAAGCGACCGCAGATGGGAGAGGTTGCCGCACGGCTCTCAGATGTGGTGATCGTCACCGACGACAATCCTCGCAGCGAGGATCCGGCCCGCATCCGCGCCGATGTCCTCGCCGGCGCACCCGGCGCAACCGAGGTCCCCGGACGCCGCGAGGCGATCGCCGAAGCCATCCGCTTCGCCCGCGAAGGCGACATCGTGCTTGTCGCCGGCAAGGGCCACGAGACCGGCCAGATCATCGGGGACCACGTGCTTCCATTCGACGATGCCCTCGTGGCGCGGGAGTGCGCCGCGTGAGCGTTCTCTGGACCTCGGCTGAAATTGCTGCCGCAACCGGCGGCACGGCGAGCGAGCCTTTCGAAGTCACCGGCGTGACCTTCGACAGCCGCGAGGTGCAGTCCGGCGACCTGTTCGTCGCCATGCCCGGTACGGTCCACGACGGCCATCGCTTCGTCGATGGGGCGTTCGCGGCAGGTGCGACTGGCGCAATCGTCTCCCACCGCGTCAGCGGTCCGCATGTGCTCGTCGACGACACCTTCACCGCACTCCAGGCGCTCGGCCGTGCTTCGCGCGAGCGCAGCCGAGCGACGATCTTCGGCGTGACGGGTTCGGTCGGCAAGACAAGCACCAAGGAAGCGCTCTACGCCGCGCTCGACCGCAACCGGCCGGGCAAGGTTCATCGTTCGGTGAAGAGCTATAACAACCATACCGGAGTGCCGCTGTCGCTCGCGCGCATGCCGCGCGACGCTGAATATGCGGTGCTCGAAATGGGCATGAACAACAAGGGCGAGATTGCAGCGCTGACCCGCCAGGTTCGCCCTCATGTGGCGCTGATCACCGCCATCGCGCCGGCGCACATCGAGAACCTCGGCTCGGAAGAGGCGATCGCCGACGCCAAGGCGGAGATTTTCGATGGTCTGGAGCCGGGCGGCGTCGCAATCGTCCCCAACGACACGCCGCACCGGGACCGGCTGGTGAAGGCGGCGCGGCGCCGCGCCGACCGGATCATCACCTTCGGCCGGGGCGACGCCGACGTCCATGCCGTGCACGCCGTTGGCGCGAACGGCGGCGGCAGCCTGATCAGCGCTGCGCTGCTCGAGCGCGAGCTGACCTTCACCATCTCCCAGCGCGGCGAGCATTGGGTATCGAACGCACTGGCGGTGCTTGCCGCGGTCGAAGCAGTCGGCGGCGACGTTGCGCTGGCGGGCCTTGCGCTGGCGGACATGGGCGGGCTGAAAGGCCGCGGCCAGCGCCACGTGATCGGATGCGACGGCGGTGAAGTGCTGCTGATCGACGAGAGCTACAATGCCAACCCCGCTTCGATGGCGGCGACGCTCAAGAGCCTCGGCGCGGAAAGGGACGTCAGCCGCCGCATCGCGGTCCTCGGCCCGATGCGCGAGCTCGGCGAGCACAGCGCCGAGCTGCACGCCGGGCTGGCACCGGCCGTCGTAGAGGCGCGTGTGGATCGGCTGATCCTGATCGGCGAGGAGATGCGCCCGTTGGAGCAGGTGCTCGACGGGCATGTGATCGTCGATCGCGTCGGCAGCGTGGACGAGGCCACCGACTCGCTCCGGCGGCTCGTCCGCCCGGGTGACGCCGTGCTGGTGAAGGCGAGCAATTCGGTCGGGCTGGCGAAGCTGGTCGAGAGCATGGCAAAGGAACTGGCATGCTCTACCTGATCGCCGAGCAGCTGGGGTTTCCCGGTGTTTTCAACCTCATCCGCTACATCAGCTTCCGTGCCGGCGCCGCGAGCGCGACGGCGCTGCTGATTGGGCTTCTGCTGGGGCCGTGGTTCATCAGTTGGCTGCGCGCCACGCAAGGCAAGGGTCAGCCGATCCGCGAGCTCGGCCCGCAATCGCATCTCGCCAAGCGCGGCACGCCGACAATGGGCGGCCTCCTGATCCTGACGTCGGTCGCCATTTCGGTCCTGCTGTGGATGGACCTTCGCAATCAGTATGTCTGGGCGTGCCTGCTGGTGACCGCGGGCTTCGGCCTCATCGGCTGGCTCGACGACTATGACAAGGTGAAGAAGGCGCATCACGCCGGCCTCTCGGGCAAGACGCGGCTCGCGCTCGAATTCCTGATTGCCGGCATCGCCACTTGGTTGATGGTGCGCACCGGCGGGACCGGGCTGCACCTGCCGTTCGTCAAGGAAACGGTCGTGGATTTGGGCTGGTTCTACATCCTTTTCGGCGCGTTCGTGATCGTCGCCTTCGGCAATGCGGTGAACCTGACCGACGGGCTCGATGGCCTGGCGACCATGCCGGTGATCATGTTCGCTTTGCCAATTACCTCGGCATTCCCCACGTGCCCGGCGCAGGCGACCTCACCGTGCTTCTGCTGGCGGTCGTCGGCGCTGGGCTGGCGTTCCTCTGGTTCAATGCTCCTCCGGCCGCGGTCTTCATGGGCGACACCGGGAGCCTCGCGCTAGGCGGCGCGCTGGGGGCGGTGTCAGTCGCGACGCACCATGAATTCGCGCTCGTCATCGTCGGCGGGATCTTCGTCGTCGAAGCGCTGTCGGTCGTGATCCAGGTGCTGGTCTACAAGCGCACCGGCAAGCGCGTCTTCCTGATGGCCCCGATCCATCATCATTTCGAGCATCTCGGCTGGTCCGAGCCCACGGTCGTGATCCGCTTCTGGATCATCAGCTTTGTGCTCGCCCTTGCCGGCCTCGCGACGCTGAAGCTGCGGTGATCACGGCACGAGCCTTCGCGGGCAAGCATTACGCGGTGTACGGCTTGGCGCGCTCGGGCTTGGCGACGGTCGGGGCGCTGCTTGCGAGCGGGGCCGAGGTCACCGCGTGGGATGCGAAAGAGGAGGCGCGGGCTAAGCTCCTCCCCGGAACGGGGAGGGGGACCAGCGCAGCTGGTGGAGGGGGCCCACCGAATTTGCAGGGCTCGACCGTGGGCCCCCACCACCACGACGCTTCGCGCCGCGGTCCTCCTCCCCGTTCCGGGGAGGATTTGTGCGTTGCCAACCTCGACGAAATCGACCTCACGCAGTTCGACTCCCTTGTCGTCACCCCCGGCCTGCCGCTCAACCGCCATCCGATTGCCCAGCGCGCCCGTGACGTCGGCGTCGAGATCATCGGCGACATCGAGCTGTTCGCCCGCGCGCGGCCCGAGCTCCCGCCGCATAAGGTCATCGGGATCACCGGCACCAACGGCAAGTCGACCACCACCGCACTGGTCCACCACATCCTCAGGACCGCGGGCGTTCCGACGACGATGGGCGGCAACATCGGCCTGCCGATCCTCGCCCAGGACCCGCTGCCGGAAGGCGGAGTCTATGTGCTCGAGCTCTCGAGCTACCAGATCGACCTGACGCAAAGCCTCGACTGCGACGTCGCGGTGCTGCTCAACATCACCCCCGACCATCT
>JAEKKO010000135.1 GCA_019510335.1 Novosphingobium sp.
GTGTCCTTGTCCGCCTCGGGAACGATGCGGGCATGGAGGAAGGAATAGGTCACTCCGGGCGCAATGAAGCTGCTGTCGACGTGCCACAGCTTGTTGGCTTCGTGACGCAGGCGCGACGGATCGTCGGCGGCGCGCAAGTTGCCGTGCTCGTCGAGGTTCGTGACGTGGAAGATGCCGGGCGGCTCAGCGCCGGGCGCGAGGTCCTGCAGCGGACCGAAATGACCGGCGAACCGCGCCAGGCCGGCATCGTCGAGGGCGACGTCGCGGATCACCACGAGGCCGGCGGTGGCAAGGCAGCGCTCAATCTCGGCGGCAACCGTGGCGGCGGAGCCGGCTCGATCGCGAACGGTCACCTCTGCCCCGAACACCGGGTGCAGGGGCCGTACGACAAGATTGGCGGCTTCAGCGAGGGCCTCGGGCACCTATCGCGCCGTTCAGTCGAGTCGCATGATCCAGCCGTGCGGGTCGGGCGCTTCGCCGCGCTGGATCGCGACGAGCCGTGCCTTCAACTTCTGGGTCTGCTGACCGGGGCCACCGCCGCCGATGGTGAACTCGCCGTCGCGCCCGGCGACCTTGCCGACCGGCGTGACCACCGCCGCGGTGCCGCAAGCGAATGCCTCGACCATACGGCCGGATTCGGCGTCGGCGCACCACTGGTCGAGGCTGTAGCGCTCCTCGCGCACCTCGAGCCCTTCCTCGCGGGCGAGGGTGAGCAGGCTGTCGCGGGTGATCCCCGGCAGGATGGTGCCGGTCAGCGGCGGCGTGACGAGGCTGCCGTCGGCGAACACGAAGTAGAGGTTCATGCCGCCGAGCTCTTCGACCCACTTGTGCTCGGCGGCGTCGAGGAACACGACCTGGTCGTGGCCGCGGGCAATCGCCTCGGCCTGGGGGACCAGGCTCGCCGCGTAGTTGCCGCCGCACTTGACGGCGCCGGTCCCGCCAGGCGCGGCGCGGGTGTAGTCCTCACTGACCCAGATCGACACCGCCGGCGCGCCGGACTTGAAGTAGTTCCCCGCCGGGCTGGCGATGACCAGGTATTTGTAAGCCTTGGCCGGACGGACGCCGAGGAACGCCTCCGAGGCGAACATGAACGGGCGCAAGTAGAGTGAGCCGCCTTCGACCGTCGGGATCCACTCGCGATCGGTGCGGACGATCTCCTTGACCGATTCGATGAACAGCTCCTCGGGCAGCTCGGGCATCGCCATCCGCCGCGCCGAGTCGGCGAAGCGGCGGGCATTGGCTTCGGGGCGGAACAGCGCGAGACCGCCATCGGCCTGGACATAAGCCTTGAGGCCCTCGAAGATCTCCTGCGCATAGTGCAGCACGGCGCACGCGGGATCGAGCTCGATCGGCCGGCGCGGGCCGATCGTGGCGTCGTGCCAGCCGCGCCCTTCGCTCCAGTCGATCGACACCATGTGGTCGGAGAACGCGGTGCCGAAGCCGGGCGCGCCGAGGATCATCCGCCGCGCTTCATCTGGCGTGGGCGAGGGGTGGACGAGGTGCGTGAACGGCGAAACGGTTGCGGCGGCAGACGCCATGGCGGGATTGGCTCCTAAGGTTCGGTCGCGGCGCTTGAACGAATATTGCGCCTAGAGCAAGTCAAAAGACATTTTCGGTCAACGCTTCAGTTCCTCGTCGAGGAAAGCGGCGACGTCTGCGAGCGCCACGTCGCGCGCGAGGAAGGCGCCGCCGATCCCGCGCAGCAGCACGAACGGCAACGTCCCGGCGTCCATCTTCTTGTCGTGGCGCATATGCTCGACGAGCGTCGGGCCGTCGCAGCCGAGCTCGAGCGCGCTCAGCTCATGCGGCAGGCCGGTCGCGGCGAAGTGCCCGGCGATGCGCTCGGCGTCGGTCGGCGCCATCAGCCCGCACCGCGCCGAGTAGCGCGCGGCGAGCACCATCCCCAGCGCCACCGCCTCGCCATGCAGCAGGCGATCCGAGAATGCGGTCTCGGCTTCGAGCGTGTGCGCGAACGTGTGCCCCAAGTTGAGCAGCGCCCGGGCTCCCGTGGTCTCGCGCTCGTCCTCGGCGACGATCCGCGCCTTGGCGGCGATGGACTGGGTGATGGCATGTTCGAGCGGTTCGGTCTCGCCGGCAAGCAAGGCCGGGCCATGCCGCTCGCACCAGGCGAAGAACGCGGGATCGTCGATCAGCCCGTACTTGACGACTTCGGCATAACCGGCGCGCAGTTCGCGGGGCGGGAGCGTCTCCAGCGCCAGCGGATCGGCGAGGACCAGCGCCGGCTGGTGGAACGCTCCGACCAGGTTCTTGCCCGCGCCAGTGTTGATCGCGGTCTTGCCGCCGACGCTCGAATCGACCTGGGCGAGCAGCGTGGTCGGCAGCTGGATGAAGTTGCAGCCGCGCTTGACGATCGCCGCGGCGAACCCGGTGAGGTCGCCGATCACGCCGCCGCCGAGCGCGAGGATGTGGTCGCCGCGTTCGACGCCTTCGGCGAGCAGCCAGTCGACGGTTCCGGCGAGCCCTTCCCAGCTCTTGCTCGCTTCGCCCGGCGGAAGGATGCGCCAGCGGGGCTCGTGCCCGGCCGCTTCCAGAGACGCGGCGACGGTGCCGCCCCAGGCCACGTGGACCCGCGCGTCGGTGACGATCGGCACCCGGGTCTTGCGCAAGCGAATGCCGCATTGCGCAGCAACTTCGTGCAGCAGGCCGCGCGCGACGCGGACTTCGTATGGGCGGCCGGCGATGTCGACGGGGATCACAGCCATCGGTCGAGTCCCTCGACGATTTTCATGACGGTGCGGTTGTGGGGTCCTTTCGCGCTGACGACGTGAATCGGCGCCTCGGCGTAAGCGCCGTCGCGTTCCGTCTTCAGTCGGAGCAACGTCTCGCGCGGGTTGCCGTTGCGGAGCAGCGGGCGGTTGTCGCGTCGGCCGACCCGCTCGACCAACGTGTCGACGTCGCAGTCCAGCCACACCGTCGCGGCGCGATCGAGGATCAGGCGGCGCGTCTCCGGCTGACAAAACGCCCCGCCGCCGGTGGCGATGACCTTGCGCTCGCTCGACGCTCCGCGCTTGTCGCAAGCGCCGAGCAGGCGGGCAATCACCCGCCGCTCGCCGTCACGGAAAGCGTTCTCGCCGTAGCTTTCGAAGATCTCGGGTATCGACATTTGCGCGGCCTGCTCGATTGCGTCGTCGGCGTCGATGAACGGCAGGCGCAGCAAGGCGGCGAGGCGCTTGCCCACGCTGGACTTGCCGACGCCCATCATCCCGACCAGCACGACCGGTCGGTCGAGCCGCCGCGCGACCGCGGCGACGAGGCCCGCATCGGCCCTCGGGTCGTCGACGTCCATTGCAGCGCCGCCTATAGTTGGGCTAGGCCGCAGCGCAAGCGCGGGCCGCCGCGCCAAGCATGGGACGGGTCTGGTAATTACGACGATGCGACGTTCTTGGCTGATCGGCGGCATCGCCGCGGTCGTGGTGGTTGTGGTGCTGCTCGCCTATGCCTGGATCGGCGGTGGTCGGGTTCCGGTTCACCAGATCTCCTTGCCGCTCCCCCTGCCGGAGAGCGCGCGGTGAAGCGCGGCCGGTTTGCGGCGGTCTCGCTGCTCGGCGGGGCCGCGCTCGCGCTGACTTCGGTGTGGGCGCTGGCGCAGGAGAATCCCGAATCGCTGCTGCCGCCCGGCTTCGACCGGCCGCCGCCGCGCGAGCGCCGCGCCGAACCGCCGCCGTCATCGCCCGAGCCGTCGCGGCGGAGCGATGGGCGTCCGACGGTGATCTCGCGCCCGGTGGTCCAGCCGCTCCCCGGCCACGGCCTCGGGACGGCGGCTACGGGCGGGGGCATCCGCGCCAAGCTGCCGGCCAACCTGCCTTCGCTCGAGAAGCTTGAGGCGATGAGCCCCGACCAGCTCGACGAGCTGTTCGGCCTTAAGCCGAAAGCCGACATTCCGCCGAACATGGGCCGCGCGCTCGAGCATGTCGGGGTCTTGGCCAGCGACGAGGGCGGTTTTTCGGCCGGGGGGCTGACGAACCAGGATCCGACGCTGGTCCAGGCGCTGCTCAACGGCAATAAGGGCATGCTGGTGTCGCGCTGGGGCCACATCCTGCTGCGCCGGGCGTTGGCTTCACGGCTTGACGCGCCGGCCGGAATGGACCCGGCCGATTTCGCCGCGGCGCGCGCCTCCTTGCTGGTGCGGATGGGCGAGGGCGATGCTGCGCGGGCGCTGGTCCAGGACGTCGACACCGCCAACTACACCCCGGCGCTGACCCAGGCAGCGATCGACGCCTACCTCGCCACGGCCGACGTCACCGGGGTCTGCCCGATGGTGACGCTGCTCGGCTCGACCCGGCAGGATGCGCAATGGCAGGTGCTGCGCGGGATCTGCACGACTTATTCGGGCGACAGCACCAGCGGCATGGCCCAGCTCGACCGGGCATTTTATTACGGCATCCTTCCGCGCGTCGACTTGCTGCTGGCGCAGAAGTACGCTGGCGCCTTCGGCAAGACCCGCCGCGCGGTGAAGATCGAGTGGGACAAAGTCGACGACATGAACCCGTTTCGGTTCGCGTTGACGATCGGGACCGGGCTCGAGCCGCCGGCCAAGATCATGGAATCGGCCGATCCGCGCTATCACCTGCTGATCGCGACCGCGCCGATGCTGGGGCTCGGCATCCGCGCCAACGCCGCCGACGAGGCCGGTGCGGCCGGGGTGCTGTCGAGCGCGGCGATGGTCGATCTCTACAGCCAGATCTACGCCGATGCCGAGGTCGCGCAGGAATGGCAGGACCGCGCCAACCAGCTGCACGACGCCTACCTCGCGGCCGACGACGCCGCGCGCCTCAACGCGATGCAGCAGCTGTGGAACGGGGCCGACGACCCCGAGGAGCGTTACGCGCGCCAGGTGCTGACCGCTTATGCCGCGGCGCGCCTGCCGGTCAGCAATGACATGGCCGATGCGGCGCCGGATCTCGTCGCCTCGATGCTGGCCGCCGGGCTCGACCGCAACGCGCTGCGCTGGGCGCCGGTCGCGCAGATCGGGACGCTGTCGTGGGCGCAGCTGGTCCTGGCCGAACCGAGCCGCGCCACCGGCATCAGCTCGGGCGCGATCGATACGTTCCGCAACGGCGACAAGAGCGATGGCAAGCACAAGTCGGCGCTGCTCGTTGCCGCGCTCGCCGGGCTCGGCCGGATCACCCCGGCGACCCGCGGCGATGCCGGCGGCAAGCTCGGGATCGATCTCGACCGTTCGACCAACTGGACCCGGCTGATCGATCAGGCCGCGGCCGCCCACAACCCGGAGATGGTCGCGCTGCTCGCCGCGCTGGGCATGCAGGGCGACACCTGGGACAAGATGACGGCACGCTATCTCTACCACATCGTCGGTGCGCTCGACCGCGTCGGGCTCGGTGCCGAAGCGCGGATGATCGCGGCCGAGGCGGTGGCGCGGGCGTGACGCGGCGCCCGCATTCGCCGCGGGCGTGAGCGCGATTGAGTCGTTCCTGGCGATGCTGGCCGCCGAGCGCGGCGCGGCGCTGAACACCCTCGCCGCCTACCGCCGCGATCTCAAGGGCGCGGAGCAGGCGATCGGCGATCTGGCGACGGCCGATCGCGCGGCACTGGCCAGCCTCGGCGGCGCGTGGGCCGGCCTCGCCCCGGCGAGCCTCGCGCGCAAGTGCTCGGCGCTGCGCCAGTTCTATGGCTTCCTCCTCGACGAGGGCCAACGCGGGGACGATCCGAGCGGCGCGCTGCCCAAGCCGCGCAGCCGCCGGCCGCTGCCGCGCCTGCTCGATCACGCCGAGATCGCCGCGCTGTTCGCCCGCGCCGAGGACGAGACCGCCGGCGACCGCCCCGACGCGGTCCGCCAGCTGGCTTTGCTCGAGCTGCTGTACGGCTCGGGCCTCAGGGCGACCGAGCTGGTGTCGCTGCCGCTGAGCGCCGCGCCACGCGATGCGCCGTTCCTGACCGTCACTGGCAAGGGCGGTCAGCAGCGCATGGTCCCGGTCGGACACCGCGCCGGCAAGGCGCTGGCGCGATGGCTGGCGGTGCGCCCGGGCGGGTCGAAATGGCTGTTCCCCTCACGCGGGGCGAGCGGCCACCTCACCCGCATTCGCCTTTTCCAGCTGCTGCGCGATCTCGCGGTGCGCACGGGGATCGCGCCGGAGAAGATCAGCCCGCACGTGCTGCGCCATGCCTTCGCCACCCACTTGCTCGAGGGCGGCGCGGACTTGCGGGTGCTGCAGACGCTGCTCGGCCATGCCGACATCGCCACCACCCAGATCTACACTCACGTCGACAGCGCCCGGCTGGTTGCGCTGGTCAACGCCCGTCATCCGCTGGGGCAGGCGCGGGGGAGCCGGCTTGCCCCGCCTCGTCCGGCAGCTTAAGCGCGGCCGATGATTTCCTATCTCGAGTTCGAGAAGCCGATTGCCGCGCTCGAGGCGCGCATCGCCGAGTTGCGCAAGACCGCGGCCGACGGGGGTCTCGAGCTTTCGGCCGAGATCGGGCGGCTCGAGCGCAAGAGCGCCCAGCTGCTCGCCGGCACTTACAGCGCGCTGACCCCGTGGCAGAAGACCCAGGTCGCGCGCCATCCGATGCGGCCGCATTTCCGCGACTACATCGCGCTCGCCTTCGAGGGCTTCATCCCGCTCGGCGGGGACCGGCTGTATGGCGAGGATGCGGCGATCGTCGGCGGCCCGGCCCGGCTCGGTGAGCGGCGAGTGATGGTGATCGGGCATGAGAAGGGCCACGACACCGGCAGCCGGATCCACCACAACTTCGGCATGGGCAAGCCCGAGGGCTATCGCAAGGCCGTGCGGCTAATGGAGCTGGCCGGGCGCTTCGGCCTGCCGGTAGTGACCCTGGTCGACACGTCGGGCGCGTTTCCGGGAGTCGAGGCCGAGGAGCGCGGCCAGGCCGAGGCGATCGCGCGCTCGACCGAGGCGTGCCTGGGCCTGCCGGTGCCGATGGTCGCGGCGATCGTCGGCGAGGGCGGATCGGGCGGCGCGGTCGCCCTGGCCAGCGCCGAGCGGGTTCTGATGTTCGAGCACGCGGTCTATTCGGTGATCTCGCCCGAGGGCGCCTCGTCGATTCTCTGGCGCACCGCCGAGAAGGCGCCGGACGCGGCCGAGGCGATGAAAGTCACGGCGCAGGACCTGCTCGCGCTCAAGGTGATCGACCGCATTGTTCCCGAACCGGTCGGCGGTGCTCAGCGCGATCCGGCGGCGGCCGCCCGGGCGCTCGCCGCAGCGCTCGGCGAGGAGCTTGACGGACTGTCGGGATTGCCGGCCGACGCGCTGCGCCGGCGCCGTGAGGAGCGCTTCCTCGCGATCGGCAACGCCTGAGCCGCGAAGGCGCAAAGAAGAAGGGCGGCGAGTTGCCCCGCCGCCCTTCCGTTAGGTTGTCTCTAGTGCTTAAGCGGCCGACGTGTTGGCGGTGCTCATCGCGTTCGAGGTCGTGTTGAAGGTGGTCTTCAGCTGGTTGCCGAGGCCCTGCATCGCGGTAATCGCGGCGACGGCGATAAGAGCGGCGATGAGGCCGTACTCGATCGCGGTGGCGCCAGCTTCGTCACGAATCAGCTTGTTGATGAACTTCACGGTCAGTCTCCTGTTGCAGTCTTCGGTTACCCGGCTCGTCCCCGCTCCCGGATTGAGCGTTTGCCCGACTAAGGACAAATCCTTGAAAATGGTTTAACCGCCCGTTCCCGATGCGACGGAATTCTGGACGGCATTCGAAACGGTATTCCAGGTGCGCATGTTCTCGTTGGCAAAGCTCTGGATCGAGACGAAGATGGCGATGACGATCAATCCGCAGATCAGGCCGTATTCGATGGCCGTCGCGCCGCGACGGTCCTTCGCCAGGTCTTTCCACAGAGACCGCTTTGACATTTTCCCCGCCTGCCTGGTCTTTCCCGTTTCGTATTTTGCAGAACAGCTTTAACGAAGTGTTGAGACGGCGACCGGACTTGCAAAAAAACCCGACGGTGATCCCGGTCGTCGCGGTCGCGCTGCTTGCCGGCGATGGGCGCGTGCTGATGCAGCGCCGACCCCAAGGCGGAGCGCATGGCGGGCTGTGGGAGTTTCCCGGCGGCAAGCTCGAGCCCGGCGAGACCTTGGAATCAGCGTTGATTCGGGAGATCGGCGAGGAACTGGGGATCGTTCTCGACGGCGCCACCCTCGCGCCGCTCGCCTTCGCCAGCGATCCGGTCCAGCCGCCGGCGCCGCGCGAGACTTATGTCATCCTGCTTTACACCTGCCGCCAATGGAGCGGTGCGCCGCGCTGCCTGGAAGGGACCGAGCGCGGGGCCGAGATCGCCTGGTTCGCCCCGGCCGAGCTCGACGGGCTGGCGATGCCGCCGCTCGACCGGCCCCTGGCCGCGGCGCTGCAGCGCGCCATTTAGCCGCTTGCCTTCCGCGGGGGCGGACCTTATGTGCGCCTCTCCCGCGCCCGTAGCTCAGCTGGATAGAGCATCAGACTACGAATCTGAGGGTCGGACGTTCGAATCGTTCCGGGCGCGCCATTTTTCCGTAGAAAAGCAGTCACGTACAAGTGCGGCGGAGTATCGCCGCGCTGTCGCGGCAGCGACTTTGCGGAGCGGCAAATTCGTGGAACATTCCGGACGTGGCACACCGAGGCTCGTTGCGGGTCCGTTTTAGGCCGGGTCAGCTCTTCTTCTCAGCTCCTTCCGACCGCCTCGCGCGCCACTCGAAACGCAGCGTCGAAAAGTTCCTTCAGAAAGAAGTTCAGCAGGAGCTAAGCGGCCGCTGTGCGCTACACCTCTGGCCCCAAATTGGATGGGGCCAGGAGGCGGTTCAACAAGCGAGAATGCACCATCGTAGAGACTGAGATGCAGCTCGATGTTCTGGCTCATCAGCCCGCCCGAAGTGTATTCCAGCACGTCTCCCCGGGGGCTAATCTGCGGCGGACGCCGATGAGAGGACTCCAAAGCTGAGCCAGAGAAGCAACGGGCGGAGCGGCATGGTTCCATCATATCGTTCCGACAGTCAGCGTCCACAGCGCCTCCCGCATCGCTATGCCGACCTCTCGCCACGATTGCGGCCGGGGCGATTATGGGGGATAAGGCGCACGACGGTCGCCCACATGTCGGTCCAGGCACTGCCCGGCTTATCTCGGGGGAGGGTGGCGATGGCGCTCGCTTCACGGCTGTTTCGAGGCAATGCCGCGCTCGAGGCGTGCGCGGTTCGCGACGCAGCGCACATCCTGCAAGGTGCGCGCGGCGAGCATGTCGGGCGGATTCAGTTCGCCCTGTTCAGGATCGACGGGATCAACATCGATCGCTCCGAGCTCTCGGTTCAGCTCTACGGCCGCTCGACCGCCAACGCGGTGCTGTCGTTCAAGCAGCGGCGCTCGATCATCAACCGCTCCTACCAGTCGACGGCCGACGACATCGTCGGCAGGATGACGATCGCCGCGCTCGACCAGGAGATGCTGCGG
Source organism: Novosphingobium sp. (assembly GCA_019510335.1). GTDB lineage: Bacteria > Pseudomonadota > Alphaproteobacteria > Sphingomonadales > Sphingomonadaceae > Novosphingobium. The sequence goes on from JAEKKO010000135.1 coordinate 9,406, forward strand.
ATCGAGCGGGCCCGGCCGCTGTCCGGCGACTGCACCCCCGGGCGCACGGGTCGGCCAGACCCACTCTCGCTCGAGACCTCGGTACGCGGCCCTGGCCGCGCGCCGCCGCTCGGCGCGCTGGTCAAGCTGCTGCTGGTCGCCACCCGGTCGGCGCTTGCCGACGGTTTTCCGCTCCGCGCCCAGCTCGAGGTGGCGCGCGATCGGCTGTTCGAACATGGCATCACGATCGGCTTTCCGCTGGGGCCGGAAAACCGGGTCAGCGACGTCATCGATACCGAGCAGACGGTCGTGCTCGACGATGACGCGGTGATGCTGCGCAAGATGTCGGAGAACATCCGTCCGGCCTTTCCGACGGTGCTGCGGGTGATCCTCTGCCGAATGGCCGGCAACATGGGCGAAACCAAGCGCGGGGTGGCGCTGGGCGGCCAGACGGTCCCGCCGTTCGTTCTGCTCAACAGCCGGCTGGCCGACATCTCGAACGCCACGCTGCTGCACGAGATGATCCATGCCTCGCACCTCAGCCCGCAAGCTCACGATGCGGAACCGAGCAGCATCTTCTTCGTGAACGGCAGCACCAATCTCGGCACCACGACGCGGAGCGTGCTCAAGCGCCAGCATGCCGTTTCGATCGCGAACTCGTTTTACGCCAAGTGAGGGCGCTCCGGACGGGGGCCACGCAATTTATTAAGCAAAACCCCTTAGTGATTAACCACCATCGCTCGTCGCCGATAAACGAACCCGGCGCATAACGGTGGAGTCCGCGCGGCACGGCGCGGGTCGGGACAACGGACGGGGATTTCAGATGACGACGATTCAGAAACTGCTGCGCGACGAAACTGGCGCGACGGCGATCGAGTACGGCCTGATCGCGGCATTGATCGCGGTGGCCGCGATCACTGCGATGCAGGGGCTCGGCAACCAGCTCAACACGACGTTCAGCACGGGCTCGAACGCGATGAGCACGGCCAACACGGCTGCCGCGTAACCGTCGCAGCCACTTTCGATTGACGGGGACGGCCGGGGAACCTGCCGTCCCTTTCGTCGTTTTTGAGGGTGCGATGCTCCCGAGCCGGGGGGCCGGCGAGCGCGGCCTGCGCACGGCTCATCGCCTCCTACGAGGCTCGATTTAAAGCTAAGTTACTGAAATAACAGCTCTTCATCTGGCGTTCAGGCGCAGGCGGCGGGGAACCTTGCCGCGTTGCTTCCGTTCCCGCTGTCCCAGACCGGGCCCACTGCCCGGCCAATCGGAGAGCGAACGGATGAAGAAATTGGTCGCAAGCCTTGTGGTCGGCACCGTTGCCCTGGCGAGCAGTCAGGCGATGGCGCAGCAGACCACATCGA
>JAEKKO010000298.1 GCA_019510335.1 Novosphingobium sp.
ATGCTGCAGGGCGCGCGGCTGGGATTCCGGAACGGGTGATCCTCAAGGGCGAGTTCGAGCCGACCGCCGTGCCCATGATCGGGCGCTGGTCGCCCACTATCGCGACGAACTGGTCTGCCATGGTGTCGATGCGCCGCCGCTCGAGGAGTTGATGCACCAGTTCGGCTGCTTTCTCGCCTTCGGCTACAGCATCTTCCTGATCAACAGTCCGGTTTTCCAGAAGGAAGCCGTCAACACCGCCTACACCGCCCGCTTCAGCGCCGCGATGCTCGACCACGATACGATCGGGAAGATCGCCGCTCTGTGATCAGACGTTCGTGTTGGTGACCGCCGCAATCGTGCGGGCGGCGCGCAGCCGCGACTCGAGCTCTAATAGCCGCGCGTCGCAATCCAATCCTCGGTCTCCCCGGGCTTGTAAGTGGCGCCCGGCGTACTACCGGACTTGGTGGCGAGATCGAAACCAATCGCATCCGCGCCGCCTTCGAGCGGCACGCCGAACGCCTTCAGCGCCCAGCTGGTCATCAGGTAGTGACCGGCCATGAACACGAGGTCCATCAGCTGGTGTCTGGTGAAGTGCTGCGACAGCGACGCCCAGGTCTCGTCACTGACGTTGTTGTTGGCCTTGAGCTCGTCGCAGGCGCGAAGCAGCGCCGTCTCTTCCTCGTTGAACGTCGCGCCGTTTGGGAAGTCGCGGATCGCCGCGATCTGGTCGAGGGTCAGCCCGGCGTTGACGCCGTAGCCGACGTGGTTGTGCCACTCGTATTCGGACCGCACGAGGTAAGCGATCCGCAGGATAACGATCTCCTGCTGGCGCGTGTTGAGCGAGTTCTCCATCAGGAAGTGCTTGCCCCACTGGCTGTAGACCATCGCCAGCTTCGGGTGCTGGGCCAGGACCATGATGATGTTGGTCTTCGAGCCCTCGTCCCAGGCGTTCGGCTCGCCCCAGAAGGCGAACACCTCACGCGCCTCGTCGGTCCATTCCTCGCGCGGCAGCTTGGGGATGCGGTATTCGTTGGGAACGGACATGGATTCTCCGGGAGAAGTGGCGGCAATCGCGTTAATGCGCACGATTCACGCCGTGCCCGGCGAGGGTCAAGACGGCAGCGCAGCCATCGCCGGGGCGACCGGACTAGCTCCCCTCAGGAGAACCACCAGCGCCGCCGCGGCGGGGCCGGGGCGGCGTCGGGGTTGAGCGCGTGGGCCGCGCCCTCGGCCCTGGCAGCACGCAGCTCGGCGTCGCGCCGGGCGATCTCCTCGGTGCGAACCGCGCGCATCCGGTCCCAACTCCACCACATCTGACTGTGGGCGAACACCAGCAGCATGCCGCCAATCAGCGCGAAGTGCTCGAGCACCGTCATCCAGTCCATGAAGGTGTCGAAGGTGTGATGGAAGAAGACGACCGTCAGGAACACGAACCCGGCAAGCAGGATCGCGAACAGCCGCGTCAGCAGTCCGACCGCCAGGCAAAGCCCGGCGATCACCTCGAACACGCCGGTCGGGATCGCCAGGCCTGCTGGAAGGCCGGCCGCGGTGATGGCTGCGTTAGTGTCGTCGACGGTGATCAGCTTGTGAGCCCCGGAGACGATGAACAGCAGACCGAGCAGGATCCGGCCAATGACGGCGGCAAGTGTGGACATGACCGCTCTCCCAGCACGCGCCGCGCGCAGCGGCTGTCAGGAAAAGCGGCTCAGCGGGTGATTTGTTCCGGGGAGGCCCGCGCTACAGCTTCGGCAGCGTCACGCCGCGCTGGCCCATGTACTTGCCGGCGCGGTCGGCATAGCTGGTCTCGCACGGCTCGTTGCCTTGCAGGAACAGGAACTGGCAGGCGCCCTCGTTGGCGTAGACTTTGGCCGGCAGCGGGGTGGTGTTCGAGAATTCCAGCGTCACGTGCCCTTCCCAGCCGGGCTCTAGCGGGGTCACGTTGACGATGATCCCGCAGCGCGCATAAGTCGACTTGCCGAGGCAGATCACCAGAATGTCGCGCGGGACCCGAAAGTACTCGACGGTGCGGGCGAGGACGAAGCTGTTCGGCGGAATCACGCAGACGTCGGTCTTGCGGTCGACGAAGCTGTTGGCGGCGAAGTCCTTGGGGTCGACCACCGCGGAATCCACGTTGGTGAAGATCTTGAACTCGTCGGCGACGCGGGCGTCGTAGCCGTAGGACGACAGGCCATAGCTGATGCAGCCGTCGCGGCGCTGGGATTCGACGAACGGCTCGATCATCCCGTGCTCACGCGCGGCGCGGCGGATCCACTTGTCGCTGAGCACGGCCATGGCAGGCCTTTTGCGCAACGGGCGCGGCGCGGCAAGATGCGCCGCCGCCCTTGTCCACCGCGCTCCTCAGGCGCCGTGGTACTCGCGGTACCAGCGCACGAACCCCGGCACGCCCTGCTCGATGGCGGTCGACGGTTCGAAGCCGAGGTCGCGGCGAATCGCCTCGATGTCGGCGAAACTGCGCGGTACGTCGCCGGGCTGCATCGGCTGGAAGTCGATCGTCGCCTTGCGCCCGCACTCCTGCTCGAGCAGGCCGACGACCTTCATCAGCGGCTCGGAACGGTTGTTGCCGATGTTGTAGAGCCGGTGCGGCTTGGTGCTGCCACCGGCCTTCTCCGCGCCGTCGTTCGCCGGCGGCGAATCGAGCGCCGCAATGACGCCGGTGACGATGTCGTCGATGTAGGTGAAATCGCGCCACATCTCGCCGTGGTTGAACACCGGGATCGGCTCGCCGGCGAGGATCTTGCGGGTGAATATCCACATCATCATGTCGGGCCGGCCCCACGGCCCGTACACCGTGAAAAATCGCAAGCCGGTTAGCGGCAGGCGGTAAAGGTGGGCATACGTCTCGCTCATCAGCTCGTCGGCCTTCTTGGTCGCGGCATAGAGCGAGAGCGGGTGGTCGACGCGGTCCTCGACCGCGAACGGCAGCTTGGGGTTGCCGCCGTAGACCGACGATTGGCGCTGACGTAAGCGTGCGGGTTCTCGATCGAGTAGCGCACGCCGGCCTGCGCCCCCAGGTGGACGATGCGGTCGAACGGGGCTCCTTCGAGCGCGCCGCTCAGCGCCGCCATGTCAGCGAAGTCGAGGTGGAGGAAGCGGAAGCGGTCCCCGCCCGTCTCGTGCAGCCGCGCCAAGCGGGCCTGCTTTAGCGCCACCGAGTAGTAGTCGTTGAGGTTGTCGATGCCGATCACGCTGTCGCCGCGCGCGAGCAGGCGCTGGCACACGCTGTAGCCTATGAACCCGGCCGCGCCGGTTA
>JAEKKO010000299.1 GCA_019510335.1 Novosphingobium sp.
AGTTCGCCAACGAGCGCGCCGAAGCCGCCGGCGTCGCCGACAAGGTCCGGTTCGAACTGATCGACTACCGCGATGTCGCCGGCACTTTCGACCGGATCACCAGCGTCGGGATGATCGAGCACGTCGGCGCGCGCCACTTTGGCGAGTACTTCGCCAAGACCCATGACCTGCTCGCCGAGGACGGGATCATGCTGACCCACACCATCGGCCGGGTCGGCCCGCCCGGTTCGACCGACAAGTGGACCCGCAAGTACGTCTTCCCCGGCGGCTACATCCCGGCGATGAGTGAGCTGGTCACCGCGCTCGAGGACAACGCCTGGCTGATCTCCGACATCGAGGTGCTGCGCACCCACTACGCCTACACGCTTGCCGAATGGTACCGGCGCACGTGCCAGCACGAGGCCGAGATCACCGCCCTTTATGACCAGCGGCTATTCCGCATGTGGCAGTTCTACCTTGCCGGAGCCGAGCAGGCCTTCCGCAACGCCGACATGGTCAACTTCCAGATCCAGTCGGTGAAGAGCGCCGACGTGCTGCCGCTGACCCGCGACTACATGGGCGAGGACGCCGCCCGCCTCCGCGCCGCCGAGATCGCACCGCGCTGGCACCTCGAAGAGCACCGCGAAGCCGCCGAGTAGCGCGCGGCGCGAACGGTTGCGGCGCACCGGCGCGCCTGATAGGCGCGCCCGTCCCCCAGACCCGCCGCGAGAGGTGCCGCCATGTCCGAGATCAAGCGTGTCGTCCTGGCCTATTCGGGCGGCCTCGACACGTCGGTCATCCTCAAGTGGCTGCAAGTAACGTACGGCTGCGAGGTTGTGACGTTCACCGCCGACCTCGGCCAGGAGGGCGAGCTTTACGTCGACGATGTCCGCGAGGAGTTCGTTCGCGACTTCGTGTTCCCGATGATGCGCGCCAATGCACGTTACGAGGGCGACTACCTCCTCGGCACCTCGATCGCCCGGCCGCTGATTTCCAAGCGCCTTGTCGAGATCGCCCGCGAGACCGGCGCTGACGCGGTCGCCCATGGCGCCACGGGCAAGGGCAACGACCAGGTCCGCTTCGAGCTCGGCGTCGCCGCGCTGGCGCCTGACCTCAAGGTCATCGCCCCGTGGCGCGAGTGGGACCTGACCAGCCGCACCGCCCTGATCGCCTGGGCCGAAGCCCACCAGATCCCAGTGCCCAAGGACAAGCGCGGCGAGAGCCCGTTCTCGACAGACGCCAATCTCCTCCACACCTCGAGCGAGGGCAAAGTGCTCGAGGACCCGTGGGAGGAGGTGCCCGACTACGTCTACAGCCGCACCGTCGATCCCGAGGCGGCGCCCGACGTGCCCGAGTACGTGACGGTCGACTTCGAATGCGGCGACGGCATCGCCCTCAATGGAGCGGCGATGAGCCCGGCGAGCCTGCTTACCGCGCTCAACGAGCTCGGCCGCACGCACGGCATCGGCCGGCTCGACCTGGTCGAGAACCGGTTCGTCGGGATGAAGAGCCGCGGGATGTACGAGACCCCGGGCGGGACGATCTACGCCGCCGCCCACCGCGGCATCGAGCAGATCACGCTCGACCGCGGCGCCGCCCACCTCAAGGACGAGCTGATGCCGCGCTATGCCGAGCTGATCTACAACGGCTTCTGGTTCGCGCCCGAGCGCGAGATGCTCCAGGCCGCGATCGACCACAGTCAGGCCAAGGTCAGCGGGACGGTCCGGCTCAAGCTCTACAAGGGCCTGGCGCAAGTGGTCGGCCGCAAGTCGCCCGAGTCGCTCTATTCGGAGCGGCACGTGACGTTCGAGGACGATGCCGGGGCCTACGACCAGAAGGATGCCGCCGGGTTCATCCGCCTCAACGCCCTGCGGCTGCGGCTGCTCGCCCAGCGAGACCGCGGCTGACCGCGAATCCGCGAAGGCAGATTCCCAAGCCTGACGGGGCCTTACCGAGTTGTCCACGGCAATGGCGCCGGGTGTGGATAAGTCGTGTCGATTCTGCTTGCACGACTCGGGCCGCGGGAGCAGCATCGGGACATCGAGACGGCCAGACCGGACCGCGCTTCCAGGGGCGAAAGCCCTGATAAGCAAAGGGAAAGTGCAACCGGATCGAGGTCGGCAGCGATGCCCGCAGCAGTATCGGAAAACACGCCTCGCGCGCTCGCAAGAGCAACCCTGGCGAACCGCAGATGCAGCGAGAGGCGCGCAGTCGGCGATTGCTTCGGCACGAACGATGCGACGGAAAACCAGCCCGGCTTCGGCAGGGTGAACCGCAAGCGCTCGGACGCACCGAAACGATCATCGGAACCGCCAGGTGGGAAGCGAAGGCGTTCGCGCCCGAACCGACCACCTGACGGGACCGGACGCCTCGCCACAGCCTCTGGACCCGAGATTCGTCGAAGGAGCACAGGTGGTGAAGCGGGCGACGGTTGCCGGCTCGTCCTGAGCCGCCGGACCGGGAGCGACGATACGCTTGCCCGAAGGCCAGCCCCGCAAGGACGCTGACCGACGCGCCAGCGGGCCCGATGCACCAGCATCGTGACGCCGACGAGACCCCATTGCGCGGACGCGCGGGTGGCTCGGACCGGGGATCACCGCGGCCAGATCGTCCTGCCAAAGCCGGGACAGGCAACCATCTCTCGTCCAACGGGCCGCAAGGTTCGCACCGACGAGGCGAGCGTGGGGCTGGCAGCAATGCCGGCCCCATTTGCGTTGGGGGTCTCGGCGCAAGCGCGAACGCATCGGACGAAACGCTCCGACCGCCAAGCGGTTCGGATCGCCGCTAGAGCACACGCGAGCCTTGTAGGACAGCGGTTCGTGCGCGGAGGCGCTCGGCCCAGCCCCTCTCCCGACGTGGAGAGGGGCGCCGCCGCTTACCGCGTCAGCTGGCCGCGCAAGGCGCCGCCGGGGAACGCGGCGTTGTGGACGTTGACGTAGAACCCGCCGGGGTTGGCGAGGATCTCGTCGGCGACCGCCGGGGTGACCGCGGCGCAAGCGCTGACGCTGCCGTTGGCCGGCGCCTGGAGCATCACCACCGGCGGGCCGGAGACGCCGGGGCCGCCGCGGTGGATGTGGGCCGCGGTCGGCGTGGCGATGTTGCTGACGGCGAGGTCGTAGCACAGCTGGTCGTGCCCGGGATTGAGCCGCGCGCTGAACGTGCCCGAGCCGGCGGGATCGCCGGGCGGGACTTCGACCGCGCCGGTCAGGGTCGCGGCGAGCTTGATCCCGCCGAGCGGGCGCGTTTCGGTCGGGGTCGGCGGCGGGGCGCTCGGGCGCGACTTCATCGCCAGCGCCGGAGCGCCGACGGCGAGAGCGGCGGCGATCAGCGCCGTGGCGGCCAGCCGGCCGCGAACGTTCGTGCGCATCGGGGGTCCTTCCTCCTGTTGCCCAGCGGGGGCCGGCGCCTTGGACGGGAGGGGGGAAGAGGCGCCGGCCCCTCTGAGCGTCATAACGCCGCTCGGCGCGGGTGGTTCCAGCGCGAGCGCGGCGCCGCGGGTCAGGCCTCGGGAGGGGCCTTGTGCGCCAGCAGCCGGGCCCAGTCGACCCGCGCCAGCAGCACCAGCGCGGCGATCATCGCCAGCTGCAGCGCGATTCCCACCGGGCTGGCGAAGCCGCCGCGCAAGGTC
>JAEKKO010000108.1 GCA_019510335.1 Novosphingobium sp.
GCTCGCGGAGGAGGTCGCCGGCCAGGGGATCACCGTCAACGCCATCCTGCCGAGCATCATCGACACGCCGACCAACCGCGCCGACATGCCGGATGCCGACGTCTCGCAATGGGTCCAGCCCCAGGCGATCGCGGACGTGATCGTGTTCCTCGCCTCGCCGGCGGCGCGGGCGATCACCGGCGCGCTGATCCCGGTGACGCGGGGAGGGTAAGCCGGATCGGTCGCAAGTGAGAGATTGCGAAGCTGTCTCCCTATTCACTGGTCCTTAAGCCGCCGGTTCCCTATATCCGCGGGGCATGACCGTTCCGCTCTGTGCCGCGCGCCTGCTCGCGCCGTTCGTCCCGCTTTTCCTGCTCGCCTCGGCCGCTCCGGCCGCGCCCACGGCTGCGCCCGCGCCTCTGGTCGACACGGCGGCCAAGGCCGACAAGGCGACCCCGTGGCTATACCGCGGTAGCGACGTCCCGCACGATCCGGAGTGGCAGTTCGGTGAGCTACCCAACGGCGTGCGCTATGCCGTGCGCCGCAATGGGGTGCCGCCGGGGCAGGTCTCGATCCGCATCCGCATGGACGTCGGCTCGCTTTATGAGCGGCCGGAGGAGAGCGGCTATGCTCACCTCCTCGAGCACCTCGTGTTCCGCGAATCGAAGTACCTTGGGCCGGGCCAGGCGATCCCGACATGGCAGCGGCTCGGCGCGACGTTCGGCACCGACACCAATGCCGAGACCACGCCGACGCAGACGGTGTTCAAGATCGATCTGCCCAACGCGACCCCGGCGACCCTCGACCAGTCGTTCAAGCTGCTCTCGGGGATGATGATCGCGCCGACCCTGAGCGAGGCCGACATCCGCACCGAGCTGCCGATCGTCTTGGCCGAGAAGCGGGAGCGCGGCGGCACCGCCGAGCGGGTTCAGGACGCGATGCGCGAAACGTTCTACGCCGGCCAGCCGCTCGCCGATCACCCGCCGATCGGCACCGTGGAAGCGCTCAACGCCGCCCATCAAGACACCGTCCGCGCCTTCCATGCCCGGTGGTATCGCCCTGAGAACGCGGTGATCATCGCGGTCGGGGATGTCGAGCCGGCGCAACTCGCGGGGCTGATCTCAAAGTATTTCGGGGATTGGCCGACCACCGGCGCGCCCGGCAAGCTGCCGAGCTTCGGCGAGCCGGCGGCACCGGCGGGCGGCGACACGACCAACCCGATCGGCCTCACCAGAGTGCTGGTGGAGCCTTCGATGCCACGCAACCTCAGCTTCGCGGTGGTGCGGCCGTGGCACGAGAAGCAGGACACCATTGTCTACAATCAGGGCCTGATGATCGACTCCGTGGCCCAGGCGCTGATCAATCGCCGGCTCGAGGCCCGGGCCCGCGCCGGCGGCAGCTACCTCGCCGCGCAAGTCAGCCAGGAGAACGTCAGCCGCTCCGTCGACACGACCTTCGTCACCATCACGCCGCTGACCGACGACTGGCGCGCCGCCGTCCGCGACGTTCGCGCGGTGATCGCCGATGCGCTGGCCAAGCCGCCGACGCCGGAGGAGATCGCCCGCGAGGCGGCCGAGATCCGTGTCGCCTTCCAGTCGGGCGTAGAGCAGCGCGCGCTGCTTCCGGGCAACAAGGTCGCCGACGACCTCGTGCAGGCGGTCGACATCCATGAGACCGTCGCCTCCCCCGAGACGGTTCAGCAGATCTTCGAGAAGTCGGTCCCGCTGTTGACCCCGCAGGCGGTGCTCGAGCACACACGCAAGCTGTTCACGGGGACGGTCGAGCGGGCGCTCTACGTCACGCCGACTGGCGACGCGACGGCCGAAACCCTGCGCGCCGCGCTGCTCCAGCCGGTCAAGGCCGGGGGCAATGTCCGGCTCGCCGCCAGGACCGTCTCGTTTGCGCAGCTGCCGCCGATCGGCAACCCCGGGCAGATCGTCACCGACGCACCGACCGGGCTGCTCGGGATCGAGCAGGTCAACTTCGCCAACGGCGTCAAGGCGCTGATCTGGCCGACCAAGGACGAGCCCGGGCGGGTTTCGGTCAAGGTCCGCTTCGGTGGCGGCTACCGCGCTTTCGCTCCGGGCGACGCGCCGTACGCCTCGCTCGCCGACACCGCGCTGGTCGGTTCGGGGGTGGCGACGCTTGGCCAGGAGGAGCTCGACCGCATCTCGACCGGCCGCAAGATGGGCTTCGATTTCAAGATTTACGACGCCAACTTCGAGTTCTCGGCCGAGACCCGGCCGGCCGATCTCGACGATCAGCTCTATCTCTTCGCCGCCAAGTTCGCGATGCCGCGGTGGGATCCGAACCCGTTCATCCGCGCCAAGGCCGCGGCCCGGCTGCAGTACGACAGCCTCGCCGCCTCGCCGCAGGGCGTGCTTCAGCGTGACCTCAAGTTCTATCAGCGAGGCAGCGACCCTCGCTACCACACCCCGACGCCGGCCGAGCTCCAGGCGGCGACGCCGGCGCAGTTCCGCAAGGTGTGGGAGCCGATCCTCGCCAGCGGGCCGATCGAGGTCCAGGTTTACGGCGACTTCGACCGCGACAAGACGATCGCCACGCTCAAGCGCACGTTCGGCGCGCTCGCGCCCCGTCCGCCGCTGGCGCCAACCGCCCTGGCCCACACCGTCGCAACGCCCTCCACCGGCGGCCCGCCACTGGTGCTGACTCACCGCGGTGACCCAACTTCTGCCGCGGCGGTCGTATCGTGGTCGACCGGCGGCGGGATGGTCGGGGTGCGCGAATCGCGCCAGCTCGAAATCCTCGCCCAGCTGTTCAGCAACCGCCTTCTCGACGCGATGCGCGAGAAGCTCGGTGCCAGCTACGCCCCACAGGTCTATTCGGAATGGCCGCTCGACCTTGCCAACGGCGGGGCGATCGTCGCGATGGCGCAGCTCACCCCCCAAGCGGTGCCGAGCTTCTTCGCCGCGGCCGACCAGATTGCCGCCGACCTGATGGCCCGGCCGCCCAGCGCCGACGAGCTCGCCCGCGTGACCGAGCCGCTGCGCCAACAAGTGACCCGTGCCTCGACCAGCACCGCATTCTTCATGTATCAGGTCCAGGGCGCGACGCAGGACCCCTCCAAGTTCGCCGCGGTGCGGACGCTGCTTGGCGACTATACTCAGACGACGCCCCAGCACATGCAGGAGCTCGCCCGGCGCTATCTCGTGAAGGACCGCAGCTGGCGCGTGGCGATCATTCCCGAAGGGCAGAAGCTGGCGACGGCGGTCACGCCGATCCCCGGGCTCGAACCGCAGCCGCAGGCGCGCTGAGCGGACCCGCGTCGATCGGCGGTTTTGCATTGAACCGCGGGGCGGCGTATGGGCCGCGCCCGAAGGAGCATTACGACGTGGCGACGAACTGGACCCCCGACAGCTGGCAGACCCGCGAGGCGCGGCACTTGCCGGGCTACGACGACGCCGCCGCGCTCGAGCAGGTCCAGCAGACGCTGCGCCGGTTCCCGCCGCTGGTGTTCGCCGGCGAGGCCCGCGCGCTCAAGGCCGACCTCGCCGAAGTGGCGCACGGCCGGGGCTTTCTGCTCCAGGGCGGCGATTGCGCCGAGAGCTTTGCCGAGTTCCACCCCGACAACATCCGGGATACCTTCCGCGTGCTGCTGCAGATGGCGGTGGCGCTGACCTTCGCCAGCAAGCAGCCGGTTGTCAAAGTCGGGCGAATGGCCGGCCAGTTCGCCAAGCCGCGCTCGGCGCCGACGGAAAGCCAGGGCGGAGTCGAATTGCCGAGCTACCTCGGCGACATCGTCAACGGCATCGAGTTCGAGCCCGCGGCGCGGCGCCACGATCCGGAGCGGATGCTGCGCGCCTACAGCCAGGCCGCGGCCACGCTCAACCTGCTCCGCGCCTTTGCCGGCGGCGGCTATGCCAACTTGCGCCAGGTCCACCGCTGGACGCTCGAGCACATCGCCCGTAGCCCGTGGGCCGCCCGCTTCGCCGAAACCGCCGATCGGATCGGCGAGGCGCTCGACTTCATGGCCGCGTGTGGGGTCGACCCGGAGACGGTGCCGCAGCTCCAGGGGACCAGCTTCTACACCAGCCACGAGGCCCTGCTGCTGCAGTATGAGCAAGCGCTGACCCGGCAGGATTCGCTGACTGGCGACTGGTACGACTGCTCGGCGCACATGCTGTGGATCGGTGATCGGACGCGCTTCGAGGGCTCGGCCCACGTCGAGTTCCTGCGCGGCGTCGGCAATCCGCTGGGCATGAAGTGCGGCCCGAGCCTCCAACCCGATGCGCTGCTGCGGCTGCTCGACACGCTCAACCCGGCGCGCGAAGCCGGGCGGATGACGCTGATCACCCGATTCGGCCACGACAAGGTCGAAGCCGGGCTGCCGCCTCTGGTCCGCGCCGTGCAGCGCGAGGGGCATCCGGTGGTGTGGTCGTGCGATCCGATGCACGGCAACGTCGTCAAGAGCGAAAGCGGGTTCAAAACCCGTCCGTTCGATCGCATCCTCGCCGAAGTCCGCGGATTTTTCGCCGTGCATCGTGCCGAGGGCACCCACGCCGGCGGGATTCACGTCGAGATGACCGGGCAGGACGTCACTGAGTGCGTCGGCGGGGCGGTGGCGATCACCGACGAGGCGCTGGCCGACCGCTACCACACCCATTGCGACCCGCGGCTCAACGCGGCGCAGTCGCTCGAGTTGGCATTCCTGATCGCCGAGATGCTCAACCTCGAGGCTGGGGAGCGCGACAGGCGGGCGGCCTGAGCTCGCGTGGGTCGTTCGCGTGACCACTTGAGGGGAGCCTTTCGGCGCGTCATGCGTTGGAGGGGCCATGCGGGGCAGGGCTACGGTTAGGGGGAGCGATCCCGACGCTGGCGTGCTGGCCGATCGATTGGCTGCGACGCGTGGGCTGAGCGAGGCGCTGGTCGCGCCGTTGTCCGACGCCGACGCCACGCTCCAGTCCATGGCCGATGCCTCACCGGCCAAGTGGCACCTGGCCCACGTCACGTGGTTCTTCGAGACTTTCGTCCTGCGCGATCACGCGCCCGGGTATCAGCCGTTCGATGCCGGGTGGGGCTATCTGTTCAATTCGTACTACGAAGCTGAAGGGCCGCGGCACGCGCGGCCTGCTCGCGGGCTCTTGTCGCGGCCATCGCTGAGCCAAGTGCTGGCATGGCGGGCGCACGTCGACGCGGCATTGGCGCCGTTGTTCGGCCGGCCCGAGCTTGCGCCGCTGCTCGAATTGGGAATCGCCCACGAGCAGCAGCACCAGGAACTTCTGCTGACCGACATCAAGCACGCACTGGCTCAGAACCCACTGGGGCCAGCGATGTGGGACGCCGCGAGCTCGCCGCCTCCGTCCGACGCGGGGCCTGGCGCATGGCACGAACACCCCGGCGGGATCGCGCTGATCGGCGCCGATGGGACCGGCTTTGCCTTCGACAACGAGGGACCGCGGCACCGAGTGCTGCTGGAGCCGTTCGCACTGGCCGCGCAGCTCGTCACCAACGCCGAATGGGAGGTATTCATCGCCGACGGTGGCTACAGCACGCCCACGCTGTGGCTGTCCGACGGATGGGCGTGGGTCCGGGCGGAGGGCATCTCCGCGCCGCTCTACTGGCGCGGCCACGAGCATTTCACCCATGCCGGCTGGCAGCGGCGCGAGCCCGGTGCTCCCGTCACGCACATCTCCTACTACGAGGCGGACGCATACGCCGCCTGGGCCGGTGCCCGGCTGCCGACGGAGTTCGAGTGGGAGGCGATCGCGTCGGGCGATGATTTAGCCGGTGGCAACCAGCTCGAGGTCGCGGGCCCGGTGCTTCCGGCAGGCTCGGCATCGCTGTTCGGCGACTGCTGGCAGTGGACCCGCTCGGCCTATTTGCCATACCCGCGGTTCCGCCCGGTGGCCGGCGCCGTCGGAGAGTACAACGGCAAATTCATGTCGGGCCAGTTCGTGCTCAAGGGCGCGAGCTGCGCGACCCCGCGCGGGCACTCGCGGGCGAGCTACCGCAATTTCTTCTACCCCCACCAGCGCTGGCAGTTCACCGGCCTGCGCCTCGCGCGGGATCTTTAGCGATGGCCGCACAGCCCAGCCTCACCGTCGTCGACAGCGACGCTGCGGGGGTCGACCGCGCGTTCCGCGCAGACGTGCTCGCCGGCCTGGCCCAGCGCCAGAAGGCGGTGCCGGCGCGGTGGTTCTACGACGACCGGGGCAGCTCGCTGTTCGAGGAGATCACCCGCCTGCCCGAATACTATCCGACCCGGGCCGAGACGGAAATTCTGGCGCAATGGTGCCCCGAGATCGCGCGGCGCGTCGGGGTGGGACGGGCGGTGATCGAGTTCGGCGCCGGCAGCGCGGCCAAGACCCCGCTCGTCCTGGGCTGCATCGAACCGGCGTTCTACGTCCCAATCGACATCTCTGGCGATTTCCTCCGCGCCTCGGTCGAGCCGCTCGCGGCTCGGTTCCCGGCGTTGCCGATCGTTCCGGTCGAGGCCGATTTCACCAAGCCGGTGCCGCTGCCCGAGGCGATCGGCGGGCTGCCGAAGCTGGGCTTCTTCCCCGGCTCGACGATCGGCAACCTGGTCCCGCCGAGCGCCGTCGACCTGCTGCGGGCGATGCGCGCAACGCTCGGGGATGACGCCACGCTGCTGATCGGGATGGACCTGATCAAGGATCCGGCGGTGCTTCTCGCCGCCTACGACGACTCAGCCGGAGTGACGGCGGCATTCAACCTGAACCTCGTCGCGCGGATAAACCGCGAGCTCGAGGGGACTATCCCGCTTGACGCGCTGCGCCATGTCGTCCGCTGGAACGACCCGCTGGCGCGGATCGAGATGCATCTTGAAGCGCAGCGCGCCATCGAATTCACCGTCTCGGACAAACGCTTGGCGATGGCCGCGGGCGAGACCATTCACACCGAAAATAGCCACAAGTACGATTCCCGCAGTGCGGCAATGCTGCTGCTCGCCGGCGGGTGGACGCCCCACGAGCACTTCTTTGACCATGGGCGCCGCTTCATGGTGATCCTCGCCGCTGCCAGCGAGGCGCGGATGGCGCCGTAGCCCTCACTAGGGAAGCAGCACGGTCGAGCCGGTCGTCTTGCGCGCTTCGAGGTCACGGTGGGCCTGGGCGGCTTGCTCCAGCGGGTAGGTCTGGCCGATGTTCACCTGTATCTTGCCTTCGCGCAGCATCGCGAACAGCCGCGCGGCTCCGGCGCGGCGTTCATCGGCGCCGACGTAGTAGTCAAACAGCGTCGGCCGGGTGACGTAGAGAGAGCCGTGGGCCGAAAGCACGCCCAGAATGACCCCGGTCACCGGACCGCTGGCATTGCCATAGCTGACGATCAGGCCGCGGCGGCGGGTGCTGGCGAGCGAGCTCTGCCAGGTCGCCGCGCCGACGCCGTCGTAAGTGACGGCGACGCCGGCTCCGCCGCTCGCCTCGCGCACCTTTGCCGCCAGCTCGGGATCGTCGGTGCGCAGCACCAGCTCGGCCCCGGCGTCGCGCGCGAGCGCCTCCTTGGGTGCGCTGCCGACGGTGCCGATGACCTTGACGCCGAGCGCGGTCAGCCACTGCACCAGCAGTTGCCCGACGCCGCCGGAGGCGGCGTGGACCATGACCCAGTCGCCGGCCGCGGGCCTGGCCGCACGTTCGGCGAGGAATTCGGCGGTGCAGCCCTTGAGCAGCACGGCGGCGGCAGTCCTCGCGTCGAGGTCGTCGGGCAGCGGAATCAGCTGTTTGGCCGGGACCAGCCGCGCCGTCGCATAAGCTCCGCGAGCCGGACCGAATGTGCCAACCCGGTCGCCGGGGGCGAAGCCGACGACGTCGGGTCCGACCGCCTCGACCACGCCCGCCGCTTCGGTGCCGAGCGGCGCTGGCAGCTCGACCGGATAGACCCCGCTGCGGTGGTAGGCGTCGATAAAGTTGAGCCCGACGGCCTCGTTGCGGACCAGCACTTCGCCCGGACCCGGCCGGTCGAGATCGACGTCGCGCCAGTGGATCACCTCGGGGCCGCCGGTCTGCTCGATAATCGCCTGTCGTGCCTTCATCGCTCGCCTCCTGAGCCGTTGCGCGGGATGGCAGCGATGCGCCGGCGGCCTTCCCAAGCCAAGCAAAACTGCTAGCAATTCAATCGTTAGAGCGACCGGAAAGATACATTGGGGGGCAGCGCGGCGAGTGCGGTGTGGCTGCCGTTGGCGAAGGACTGAAGGCATGATCGATTCGGATCGTTATGGACCGTGGGCGCTGATCGTCGGCGGCTCGGAAGGCGTCGGCGCCGGCTTTGCCCGGCGGCTGGCGGTGGCGGGAATCAAGCTGGTCCTGGTCGCCCGCAAGGAAGGTCCCCTGGCGGAGCTCGCGGCCGAATTGCAGGAGGCCGGCGCCGAGGTTCGCACGATCTCGGTCGATCTCGCCCGGCCCGACGCGCTCGACCGGGTCAGGGCGGTGACCGATGACGTCGAGATCGGGCTGATGATCTACAACGCCGGCGCCAACAGCGTCCGCGGCAACTTCGTCGAGTTGCCGGCCGAGGTGACCCGCGCCGTGATCCAGATCAGCGTCGTCGGGCAAAGCGAGTTCGCCCGCCATTACGGCGCCCAGATGTGCGCGCGCGGGCACGGCGGGATGATCCTCGCGGGCTCGCTCTCCAGCTACATGGGCGCGCCGTCGCTGGCCGCCTATACCGCGTCGAAGGCGTTCAGCCGGATCTTCGGGGAGGCGCTGTGGGCCGAGTGCGCCCCGCTCGGAGTCGACGTGCTCCACCTGGTGATCGGCTTTACCGCGACCCCGGCGATGGAACGGCTGCACATCGACACCACGACGGCGCAGGACCCGGAAGACGTGGCCCAGGAGGCGCTCGCCAACCTCACCAATGGGCCGGTGTGGATTGCCGGCGGCGAAGGCAACCTCGAGACCGCGATCCGCCGCTCGGTCATCGCCGATCGCGGCGCGACCATCCGCCAGTTGGCGACGCCGTCGCGCGAGGCGATCGTGCGCAAGTGATGGGCCAGCCCACTGCCGTCGTAGCCGGCGCCGGCTCCGGGATCGGCCGCGGCTGCGCGCTGCGGCTGGCGGGCGAGGGGCACCACGTGATCTGCGTCGGCCGCAGCGCGGACAAGCTGACGGAGACCGTCGCCAGGATCGAAGCTGCCGACGGCAGCGCCGATGCTTTCGCCGGGGACGTGCGCGACTGGGCCCGGATGGAGGAGCTTGCGGCGAGGGTTGCCCCGCGCGGTCTCGACCTGCTGGTCAATTCGGCCGGCGGACAGTTCTTCGCGCCGGCCGCTCAGCTCACTGAGAACGGCTGGCGCTCGGTGGTCGAGGTCAACCTGTTCGGCAGCTTCAATCTCTGCCGTCAGCTCTATCCGGCGCTCAAGGCCCGGCGCGGGTCGGTCGTGCTGGTCGTCGCCGGGCTGTGGCGCAAGGCGGCCCCGGGCCTCGTGCACTCGGCGGCGGCGCGCGCCGGCGTCGTCCAGATGATGCGCACACTCGCGCTCGAATGGGCGGGCGAGGGCATCCGCGTCAATGCGCTGTGTCCCGGGCTAACCGACACCAACGCCCTGATCGAGCGCTACCGTGGCCTGGTCGAGAGCGTGCCGCTCGGCCGCATCGGCGAGATTGACGAGGTCGTCGACGCGCTCCTCTATCTAGCCCGCGCCGCCTATGTCACCGGCGAGGTGCTGACGATCGACGGCGGACTGCACCTGGTGTGAAGGGCTTTCCTGCTTTGCAGCGGTGCTACTACATGCGATACAGTGTCGCACCGTCCGAACGAGGGCGAGGGGAAGAGGTATTGCGATGAACAGGGCTTGGCTGGCGCTCGCGGGCGCGATGATGATTTCGGGCGGCGCTTCGGCACAACCGACACAACCGGCCCCACCCGCACAGCCGGCGCAACCTGCACAACGGGGGCAACTGACGCCGGTCGGGCCGTCGGCGAAACCGCGTGTGATGATGCTGCGGCTGTTCGTCTCCGATCTCGCGCGCGGCGAGGCATTCTATCACGAGGTCTTCGGCACTGCCGTGGTCCAGAAGATGGGCGACAACGTCGGCATCCTGATGTTCCCCGGCAGCACGCCGCCGGGGATCATCATGATCAGGAGCACCGCGCCGACTGTGATGAAGGGCAGCTTCGTCCTACAAGTCCCCGACCTCGAAGCCGTGCTCACGCGCGCCGCGGCGAACGGCGGAAAGGTCGAGACCAGGCGCTTCGGGCAAGACATCCAGGGCATGGCGGCCCGCTCGCGGCACATGAGCGACCCGGACGGCAACGACATCGAGGTGCTGCAGATCGGCACCGTCAAGTAGCGAGCGAGGCGGAGCCGGCAGGGCGAGGCAAATGCGCAGATTCATACGCGCCTAGGGCCCGCCGCTACTATCAAAGAACTGTCGCGATCCGGCGCGCCCGCATAAGCTCGTGGCATCAGTCGCACGCCAAATTACTGGAAACTTCTGTCGATGGGATCATTGTCCGCTGGCTCTGCGAATCGATTCGTTCGATCCTGAGCAAGCAACAGGAGGATTCAATGGCAGGTCTTTTGCGCTCGGCGTTACTTGGGTCGATTCTCGCCTTGGCGGCAACCACCGCCGTCAATGCCAAGACCGCGCCCGCCACAGTGTCCATCGCGGGAACCTGGAAGCTGAATGCAGCAGCATCGAGCTTCGAGACGATGCCACTCAAGAGCGAAACGCGGGTGTACACCGTAAACGGCAACAAGATCACCATGCATTCCGAGGCTGTCGACACCGCGGGAAAGGCGGTCAACGTCAACTTTACGGCAGCTTACGACGGCAAGCAGTACCCCGAGGTCGGCAGTCCCATCGCTGATTCCATCGCCCTGACCAAGCTGAACGCACGCACCGTTACGGCGATTATGCGCAAGGGTTCGAAGATTGCGGCAACGTCGCGGTCGATCCTTTCGGCCGACGGCAAGCGGTTCACGATCACCCGCAAGATCGGCACCCCGCCGGCCAAGCTCGCGACCAATGTCCTGGTCTACGACAGGCAGTAAGAGCGAACCTTCGGATCCTCCCCGAGCCGAGCTCGGGGAGGATCAGATGCAGACGAGCCTGATGACCGCGACTTCCGGCCGGCCCTGCCCAAAACGGAAGTGCGCACTCCCGACCACAACCTCAGTTGATCTATTCAGGCGTGAGCGGGTTTGATCTGCCGCCGACGGCGCATCAGCGTGCCGATCGCGCCGAACCCGACCAACATCATCGCCCATGTCCCGAGTTCCGGAACTGCGCCGTTCACGGCCGCGAGGTCGACGGTAACGCTGAATGAGCCGTGATTATCGGCATAAAACCCGGTCGGGTTATTGAAGCCGGAGGCATCGATGGTCCCGAGATACAACCGCGTCGCGGTGAGCGGGGCGATGAACTGGAGCAGTGCGCCGGCGGCGTTGTTGTAGCCCGCCTTACCGTCGCCAATGTAGAAGACCTGATTCAACAGGGGCGAAAGCCCGGTCGGGTTGTTGCCATCGAACGACAGCGGCGCCGGCGCCGCACCGCCGAACGGGTCGGTGGCCGTCGTGAATACGCCGACCAGCGGAATGTTGTGGTTGCCACTAAGGCTGGACAATCCATTGGCGCCGCCCACGTTCATACTCGAGCCGCCGCCATCGGGCGACGTGTCAGCCGCGTTGCTGCAGCAACTGATCAAACCGCTGGCAGTAAACGTGAAGGTGTTTGCGCCTGCCGAGAACGTCGTCTGGACCGCATCGGTGGCCGTGCCGCCCCCGCCAGGGCTGCCATCGTGGCCGAAGACCTGATAAATGCTGGTCGTGCCCGGGACCGCGTAGGTGACGGACCCGCCCGAAGCGAGCGGGTCAGCCAAAGCCGGCGTCGCAAAAAGCGCAATCCCACAAGCGGCGGCAAACACGGTCTTCATGGCCATCTCCTTGCCAGAAATCCATGCGACCGTCGGCGGTCCCGCGCCGTTAACAAAGCCTTAGCAGAATCGCGGCGAGTCGCCAAGGCAACTCGCCGTGATCGCGAACTTACTTCGGCGGCATCCGGATGGCGCCGTCGATGCGGATCAGCTGCGCGTTGATATAGGTATTGCGGGCGATCTCGAGCACCAGCGAGGCGAATTCCTCGGGGTTGCCGAGGCGCTTGGGGAACGGAACTGCCTTGCCGAGGCCCTCGAACACCGCCGGCGCATGGTCCTTGACCCGCAGCATCGGCGGGGTGGCGAACGTTCCGGGGAGGATGGCGTTGACGCGGATGCCGAGGTCCATGAGGTCGCGTGCCATCGGCAGGACCATCGAATTGACCGCGCCCTTGCCGCCGCCGTAGGCGACCTGGCCGACCTGGCCATCCTGCGAGGCGGCCGACGAGGTCAGGATGATCGAGCCGCGCTCGCCGTCGTCGTTGACCGGCTCGGCATTGGCCATGCCGAGCGCCGCGATCGAGGCGACGCGGTAGCTGGCGGTTGCGATGCCCTCCATCGATTTGGCGAAGCCGGCAGTATCGGCGCGCTTGTAGCCGCCGGTGGTCTTGTCGAACCCGACGGTTTTGCCGCCGCCGGCGACCATCGCGCAGTGGACCACGATGCGCTCCTGGCCATTGGCGGCGCGCGCCTTCTCGAAGCCGGCGAGGACGCTGTCTTCGTCCATGATGTTGACGTTGCAGTAGGTCCCGCCGATCTCCTTGGCGACCGCTTCGCCCTGCTCGTCGCTGATGTCGAAGATCGCCACCTTGGCGCCGGCTTTGGCGAGCGCTTCGGCGCTGGCACGGCCGAGACCGGAAGCACCGCCGGTGACGATGGCAGCGATGGAATTGTCGATCTTCATGGCGGGCTCCCTTGGATGTGGCGCAACTGGCGGTGCGGCGCCCAGAACTTGTTGGGGCCGCGTTTGGCGGCACGCATTAGGTCGCTACGGGCGGAAGGCAATGGGGCATTGCAGCCCGGCCGTGCCAATCGCCGGCGCGGGTTGCCTCAGTCGAGGGCGAAGTGCTCCATCGAGCCTCCGCGGCCGGTGTGCGGCGCGATCAGCTCGCGGAATTTGCCGAATGCCTCGAGGCTGCGCGCGCTGACGTGGGCATCGACCGATTCCCATTCGCCGAGAATTATGAACTTGTCGGGGTTCTCGACGCCCCGCAGGACGCGCACATTGCGGCAGCCGCACTGCTCGAGATAGGCGTTGCCGTGATCGCGCATGGCGGCGGCGAAAGCTTCTTCGTGGCCAGGGTTGATCAGCAGTTCGGCACGTTCGAGGACCATGTCGGGTATCCCTGGTTGATGGGCGAGCGCGTCATGGCCGTCACGCCGGCCCGGCGCAAGCGCGGCTCCGCGGCCGGTCAGACGTGCGGAAGTTTATCGCCGGCGCGGCTCGCGGCGAGCCCCTCGTCGCGCATTGCGATCCCGGTCAGCAGGCTATCGGCGATCATCCGCGCGCGGCCGCCGACCAGCCGGGTCGCTTCGCCGTCGTGCTCGAGCTCGCGCAAGGTCGCGTAGAACAGCTCGAGCCAGTGGCCGAAGTGGCGTTCTTCAAGGCCGCTGATGGCCAGGTGCTTGGCCATCGGGTCGCCCGAAAACTCGCCGCTATTGTGCAGGATCGAGCGCCAGAACGCCTTCATCCGCGCGAGGTGCGCGTTCCAATCGCCGATCCGCTCGGCGAAAATCGGCCCGAGCAGCGCGTCGTCGCGGATGCGGCCGTAGAACCGGTCGACGAACGTCGAGATGAAGGCGGCGTCCACGCCGATCGCCTCGGCCTCGGCGCGCTTGCGGGCGCGTGTGGCGGCGGCATGGGCACGGACTTCGGCGGCGGTTGGGTTCGGGTTGTCGTGATGCGGGTGTCGGCTCATGAGGCGAATATAGGATGCGATCGCGCCACTTGAAGCGCGCAGCCGCCATTTGCCTGCCATCGTCACGACGCTGATCCGGTGCGGTGCTCGGCGCATTCGCCACTTGCCGCCGGTGGCGAAAAGCGGTCGGGTGCGGCAGCTTGTGAAGGGGAGGCTTGGCGATGAGCAGCGCCCGCGATGAGATCGTGCGACTCGTCAACCGCTACGATTTCGCCGTCGACACCCGGCGGTGGGAGCTGTTCGACCGGATCTTCACCACCGACGTCGAGGCGGACTTCAGCGCCGCTGCCCACAGGCGCGACCGGCCGCAGTTCAAGACCGACTTCGCCGCGTTCCACGACCCGTTCGACAGCACCCAGCACATCATGGCCAACCACCTCGTCAGCGTGGACGGGGACGTCGCCCAGGCCTTCACGTACGGCAGCTGCCGGCTGGTCCGCACCGGCTTAGGTTGGCGCATCCGCAAGCGCGTCTGCCGCGTGGTTTGGTTCACCGGCAATCCATTCGTCAACGAGACCATCGCCGGCGTGAAGTTCGAGCTCGATTGCCAGGTCCTGCGCCGCGAGGGCGATGCCGGACGCGTCGGCTATCTGCAGGCGCTCAGGCTCGATTGACCGGCCGCCGCCCACGGGCTCTAGTGCCGCACGAGTTTCGGGAGTGGACCGGGCGATGAGCTACCTCGGCGAACTGCGCCAGAACGTGCGTCCGCTCGCCGCGGCGGCCATCGGCAGTGCGTCGGGGCTGACCGTCGCGGCCTACACCACCTCGATATTCTCGCCCTACCTGATCGAGCGATTCCACTGGTCGCGGGCGCAGTTCTCGCTGATCGGGCTGACGATCCTAGCCGCGCTGGTGGTGATGCCGATCGTCGGACGCCTGACCGACCGTTTCGGCGTGAGGCCGATGGCGCTCGCCGGCACGCTGCTGCTGCCACTGGCGTTCATCGGTTACAGCGTTCAGGACGGGCGCTTCGGAATGTTCGTACTGGGTTCGATCGGGGTGCTGGTGTTCGGCAGCCTGACCAGCCCGACGGTTTACACCCGGTTGATCGCGGAGAACTTCGTCCGTGCCCGTGGCCTTGCCCTGTTCATCGTTACCGGCGCACCGGCACTGATGGGCGCGATCCTGCCGCGCGTGCTGATCGCGGTGAACGATGCCTGGGGCTGGCGTGTCGGCTACCGCGTGCTCGCCGCTTATTTTCTCATCGGCGGGCTGATCGCCGTCGCCCTGGTGCCAAAGCACGAACCCGGCCTCGATCGTGCCACGCGCCCCGTGACGCGGGCAAGCCGGGTTCGGCAGCCCGGCGCCGCCGGCGAGATTCTCCGCACGCGCACGTTCTGGATCATCTGCACCGCGATGCTGCTGTGCGCGCTGCCAACGCAGCTCCACGCGGCCCAGATGATGGTCATGCTCGGCGCGGCCGGTCTCGCCAAGACCACCGCCGCCAACGCCGTCTCGGCGTTCGCGATCGGCGCACTGATCGGCCGCGGCGTGTGCGGTCTAGCGCTCGACCGTTTTGCCGCGCGAACCGTGGCCGCGCTGTCCATGGTGCTGCCGGCGCTTGGCTATGCGACGATCGCGCTCGTCCCGGGAGCCGTGTCCGCAATCACCCTGGCGATGCTGCTGGTCGGCTTGTCCTACGGTGCGGAGAACGACCTGCCGGCGTTCCTGGTCGCCAAGTATTTCCGCATCCAGGTGTTCAGCTCGGCGCTCGCGCTGGTGTTCTGCGGAGTGCTGTTCGCCGGAGCCGGTGGCGCCGCGATCCTCAGCCTCGTGCTCAAGCTGACCGACAGCTTCCGCCCGTTCCTACTGCTCGCTTCGGCCACGGTACTGGCGGGCAGCCTGCTTTTCCTCGCCCTGCCGCGCGAAGGCCGCGGCGCGAGCCTGGTTCCCGCCGACCCGGCGCCCGCCTGAACCGATAAGGACCTGCCATGGCCGACACCACCCACAAGATCCTGCTGTTCCTCAAGCGCAAGCCGGGGATGAGTCGTGAGGCGTTCCGCGACTATTATGAGAACCACCACGTCCCGCTCGCCAGCAAATACAGCCAGCAGATCGCGCGTTACGTCCGGCGTTACGTTGAGCCGCAGTCGGGCCCGAACTTCCCCGGCGGCGAGCCCGACTTCGACGTCATCACCGAAATGTGGTTCGACGACGAGGCAACGTTTCGCGGCACGCTCGAATACCTCACCACCAGCGCGATGCCCGACGACATCGTCGCCGACGAGGAGAACCTGTTCGATCGTCCGCGCAGCCGCATCGCGGTGGTCACCGAATGCGACTCACCAATGGGGTGAGCTACGCGCGCCGCGCCATTCCCGGGTTCGGATCGGCGTAGCTCTTTTCTTCGATCAGCGTGGATTCGAGCAGCAGGTTGAGCTCGCGCTTGACCGCCGCGCGCTCATCATTGGTGTGGTAGACCGCCCGGGCCAAACGCACGAACTCGGCGGCGAAATCGCCGGCCGCCTCGCGCTTGCGTATCGTGTCCTCGATCTCCCACAGCGCTGCGTTGATCGTCCTGAGCCGGGCACAGAGCGGCGCGACGCCGGGACAGTCAAGCACCGGCATGGCGATCTCCGACAGCAGCCGCAGCTCGGTCGCGACGTGCGCACGCGCTGCGAGGTCGCGGATGCGCGCGCGCTTGATCTCGAGGATCGCGATCTTGTCGAGCAGCTCGCCCCACGAGACCGGAACGGCCGGACAGGCAGGCGCGCGCTTCATCGCCCCGCCTCGCGCACGTCCGCGTGCTTCAGCGCGGCGAGATCGCTCGCGACCGACCGAGCCACCGAGGCCCAGTCGCCGGGCGAGGGCTGCGGGTAGAGGCGCATCGAGGGGTACCAGTCGCTGCGCCGCGTGCTCGGCGACCAGCGCCAGTCGGGCTCGTGCTGCAGCAGCAGCCACACCGGCTTGCCCATTGCCCCGGCGAGGTGGGCGATCATCGTGTCGACGGTGATCACCAGCTCGAGCCCGGCGATCAGGGAGGCGGTCACGGCGATGTCGAACGGGCAGCCGGATGGGTTCAGCACCGGCAGCTCGGTCGGCTCAGGGCTCAGCGTGATGCATGGACGCTTTTCGCATAGTGGCGCCAGCAGTGCATCCGGGATCGAGCGGCGGGTGTCCCATTCGCCGGAGTCGCAACATAAGCCGATTGTATCGGCCGGAAGCAGCGCTGGCGGAGCGCAGAGGTACGGCATCGGCGCGGCCACCACTGGCGGTGCCCGTAAGGCGAACGCCAGGTCCATGATCTCGAGGTCGCATTCGCTTCGCGGAAGCGGGCTCGCCGGATTGAACGGCACCAGCCTGTCGACTCCGGGGAGATTGGCGAACATTTCGATGAGGCGAGGTTGGACTTCCAGCGTCACCGAGGCCGTCCGCTCTCGCAGCAGCGGCAGATAGCGCGCGAACTGGATCGTATCGCCGAGCCCGTGGTAACAGCGGACGAGGACCTCGCGTCCGTCGAAGGGCCGTCCGTCCCACACCCAGCGCAAGTGGTACGGCATCGCCGGATCGTCACGGGTCGACGGGTCACGCTCCGCAAGGACGCGCTCGCAAGCCCGCCAGGCGCGGTCGTAATCGCCGGCGCGCATCGCCTGCGCCCATGCCTGGTAGAACCTCGACATGCTTAACCGAAGCGGCAGCAACGCGATTTGTTCCCGAATCCGAAGGCGTTGCCCGTCAGAGCGTGGAACTCTGGTCCTGCTCCTGCACTTCCTCGATCGCTTCCATCACCTCGATCGGCTCGATGTCCTTCTTGACCTCCTCGAACTCACGCTCTTCGACGGGCACCTCAAGCCGGTGCGCGATCCGCTCGACCAGCGTCGCCAGCCGGGTCAGCTCGTGCTCGGTGAGCAGGCTGATGTGGAGGTCGAGGTCGGCGCGGCGGTCGGCCGAGGCCATCATCCGGTTCTGCGAGATCAGCACGAAAGTCGAGAGGAAGATCGCCTCGACCGAAGCCACCATGGCGAGGATCACCAGCGTCGGATCGAACGGGCGAATGCCGGAGACTACCCGCAGATTGATCGCCAGCCATGCGCCGAAGATCACCACATGGATCACGACGAAGTTCATCGAGCCGGTAAACGCGGTAATCCGGTCCGACAGGCGCGTGCTCCACGGCGCGTGCTCGACTTCCCGCCGGCGGCGTTCCGACAGCGCTTCGATGTTTTCCCGCAGCTTGCTGCTGAGCCCCTGGTGAGGCGGGGAGGGAACCTCCGGCATGGCCGTCTCGGTCTGAGCAATGGGAGCGTTGGGCACTGGAACGCGCGACGGGCGTTCAGGGTTGCAGACGAAATGCAGGGGGACAGCCGGAACATGCCTTCGACGATGCGTGCCGCGGTGCTCGAGGCTCCCGGGCGGCTGCGGTTTGAGCGCGTGCCGGTGCCGGAGCCGGGCCCGGGCGAAGTGCGTGTCCGTCTCGAAGGCTGCGGGGTCTGTGCGTCGAACCTCGAGCCGTGGGCCGGGCTGGAGTGGATGACTTACCCAGGCGAGCCGGGCGGCTTCGGTCATGAGGGCTGGGGCACGATCGACGCGGTGGGCGATGGGGTTGATGGGCTGAAGGTCGGAGACCGCGTCGCCGCGGTTTCGTTCCGCAGCTTCGCTGAGTGGGACATCGCCTGCGCCCAGATGGTGGTCCCCTTGCCGGGCAGTCTTGCCGCCGAGCCGTTCCCCGGTGAGCCGCTCGGCTGCGCGTTCAATATTTTCCGCCGCAGCGACGTTCGGGCGGGACAGACGGTGGCGATCGTCGGCATTGGGTTTCTCGGCGCCGTGCTGACCCGACTGGCGAGCGAGGCCGGGGCGCGGGTCATCGCCATCTCGCGGCGAGAGTCCTCGCTGGTGCTGGCGCGTCAATTCGGCGCGGCCGAGACGATTGCGATGGACGACCACTGGCGGATCGTCGAGCGGGTCGAGGAGCTGACCGGCGAGGCGCTGTGCGAGCGCGTGATCGAGTGCGTCGGGCGGCAATGGCCGCTCGACCTCGCGAGCGAGCTGGTCGGCTTCGGCGGCAAGCTGATCGTCGCCGGCTATCACCAGGACGGCCCGCGCCACGTCAACATGCAGATGTGGAACTGGAAGGGCATCGACGTCATCAACGCCCACGAGCGGGATCCTGCCGTGCAACTCCAAGGCTTGCGCGAAGCGGTCGAGGCGGTGGCGAGCGTCCGGCTCGATCCGCGCCCGCTCTACACCCACCGCTATCCGCTCGAGCGCCTCGGCGATGCGCTCGACGCCACCCGCGACAAGCCCGACGGCTTCGTCAAGGCGCTGGTGATGCTCGGATGAGCCGCCCGCGGGTCGGCTTCCTCGGGACCGGGTGGATCGGGCGCAACCGGATGGCAGCGATGCTCGCCACCGGCGCGATCGAAGCCGCGGCGATCTGCGACCCTTCGTCTGAGTGCGCGGACGAGGCGATGGCAATCGCGCCAGGCGCCGAGGTGCTGTCATCGCTCGAGGCGATGCTCGATCACGACCTCGACGGGATCGTCATCGCCACGCCCAGCGGGCTGCACGCCGAGCAAGCCATCGCCACGCTGGAGCACGGCATTGCGGTGTTCTGCCAGAAGCCGCTCGGCCGCAACGCCGCCGAAGCGGCCGCCGTGGTGGAGGCGGCGCGCAGGGCTGACCGGTTGCTGGCGGTCGATCTGTCCTACCGCCACACCGCCGCGGCAAAGGCCCTCGCCACGCTACTGGCGGACGGGGCGCTAGGCCACGTGTTCGCCGCCGACCTCGTCTTCCACAACGCCTATGGTCCGGACAAACCGTGGTTCTATGACCGCGCGCAGTCGGGTGGCGGGTGCCTGATCGACCTTGGCGTGCACCTCGTCGACCTCTTGCTGTGGCTGCTCGGTTTTCCCGCGGTCGAGCGGTTCGACGCGCAGCTGCTCGCGCGCGGCTCACCGTCGGGAACCGATGACGTCGAGGACTATGCCGTTGCGCAGTTCACGCTCGCCGCGGGGACGGTCGTCCGCCTCGCCTGCTCGTGGCGCTTGCCGGCCGGGCAGGAGGCGGTGATCAAGGCGAGCTTCTACGGCACCGCCGGCGGAGCGACGATGCACAACGTTGATGGCAGCTTCTACGATTTCGAGGCGCTGCGCTTTTCCGGCACCAGCCGCGAAGTGCTCGTTGCTCCGCCGGATGCGTGGGGCGGCCGCGCCGCCGCAGCCTGGGCCGAGCGCCTCGCCCGCGACGGCGGCTTCGATCCGCAGGCGGAGCGGCTGGTCGACGTTGCCGCAGTGCTCGACCGGATCTATGCCGCCGCTCAGCCTTCCCCTACCGGGTCGAAGACGCGGTCGACGATCGTGCCGAGGGGGCCCCGCGAATAGGCGAGCGCGTGATAGAGCCTCAGGGTCGCGCGCGCCCACAGCAGATAGAGCTTCGGCCAGCCGAGCGCTTGGGCGACGCGGAAGACGCGGTGGCTCCACGCGCTGATCGCCGCCCGCATCCGGTAAATCAGCTTGCGCCGGGGCCGTACATCCTGCGACGGAGCGACCCGCTTGCGCGGCTGCAACGGCAGCCGTGCGCGGGCGAGGCGGTAGGCGAGCCCCTCACGCCGCTGGCGGAATCCGGCGGCTTGGGTCTGGCGGACGAACTCCTCGTCGACGGGGGCGAGCTCGAGCCGGCTGGTGGCGATGCCTGCCTTGACGAGCTCATGCAACGGCGGCGAGCGGACGAGCACGACGTTGGTTCCGCGCCCGTCCGAGGCATAAGGCTCGAGCCAGGCATCGCCGAGCGCGATGTCAGCGGTCTCGGCCACCACGTCGTCGCAGAAGTTGCACGCCGGATTCATGAAGAACCCGGCGCCCCAGTCGCCTTCGGCGAGGTGCCACCAGTCCTGCTGCCGGGTCGAGCCGTCGGCCAGCGTCAGGTGAGCGGTGTACCAGTTGGCCGGGCGATGCGGGTTCTTCAGGCGGTAGTCGATGGCGCGGACGGTGTCCGGCTCGGCTCCGAGCTGCCAGGCAAAGCTGTCGACCATCCGCGCGCTTTTCATGTGTCCGCAGAACAGGCCGATGGTGAACGCAATCCGCCGGCGGAGCAGCGGTTCCTCGCGCCGGAGCAGGTTGATCGCCTTGATGAAGCAGGGAATGCCAACCACAGCATAGCGCCCTGGTGTAGAACGGATCGCACGCAAAACATCCGACATCTCAACAGGGTAGTAGCGGGACTTGGCGCCCTCCTGGAGCTTGGCCACATTGCGCGAGATGCGGTAGGCGAACAGCCGCGCGTCGCTGTCCTCGCCTGGAACGACGTGCGCCACACCATCGACGAGGCCTCGGCGCAGCAACTCGGCGGCAATCCACGTCACCATCCCGCCCGAGCTGCCGCGAGCGCGGAAGTCGGCTTCCGCGACATGGCCGACGTAAGCCGCCTCGTAGCGGCCGACGAGCGGATCGACATGAGCGGCGCCCGGGTAGAGCTCGGCCGCCAGCTCGTCCTCGTTGGCCGCTGCGGGGGAGAACGGACAGCAGCGTGCGACCGAAGGCGCGGACGCGGCGAACCACTCGGGCGGGCCATTAGGCTTGAGCTGGCCGTCGCGGTCGAGGTCCATGGTGGCAGCAGAATGGCGCGAGGCGCAGCTGCCGCAGCCGATGCACAGGCCGGAGCCGACGATCGCCGCAGGGCTCACCGGGATCGGGTCGCCGCGCATCGCTCAAGCGACCACGGCGCGCAAGTACCGGTCCGAGTGCTCGCGCAAGCTCTCGATGGTGCGGCCGATCACCGGCGGCAGCGGATCGTCCAGCACCTGCTCGAACCGTCGCTCGGGGGTCGTGGCCTCGATCAGATGCCGCTCGGCGCTGAGGGCTCGCGTGAGGTCGCGGACCTTGTTGATGCGGTAGGGGGTGGCGGCGCAGGCGAACGGCTTGGCGTTCAAGAGCGAGAACACGCAGCCGTGGAAGAAGTTGGTCAGCACCGCGGCCGAGCGGGCGATCAGCCGGGCGAACTCTTCCGGTCCCGCGGTCAGCCGCTGCTCGTCGGCCCAATCGTTGCGGTAGCCGATGCTCAGCAGCCGCAGTCCTCGCCGCCTGGCCCAGCGCCGCGCCAGTTCGAGGAACCGCTCGCCGAAGCTGTGCCCGTACACCGCGACGTAAGGCGCTTCCGGTTCGCTATCGGTCGAGTCGGCGCTCGCAGGCGGGAACTGCAGGCACGGATCGAGCACCAGGGGCGGCTCCTCGCCCAACGCGCTGCGGACCAGGCGGCAAGAGTTGAAATCCCGCACCGAAATCGCCGCGAAGTTGCCGAGCTGCGCGGCCCAGTGGCCGTCCAGCCCGGCGTCGGCGTCATAGTTGCCGAAGCTGGCAGCGTAAGACGCGACGCGCGGGGCAGGGATGCCGCTGCCGTAGAACACCGGCCACCCGCCGTACCATGGATGGCTGAGGTTCCACACTTCGTCGCTGCCGACGATTACCAAGTCATAGGCGCCCATCGCCTCGGGCCGGTCGAGCGGAAACGGGGGCGACAGCGGCAGCGCGTCGATCGCGCTGCGGAAGACGCGGGCCTTCTCGGCATAAAGCTGGATGTCGCTGCGATCGGACCGCCGCGGCAGCAGCGGCTGGAGCGCGCAGCGCCATTCGACACGGTCGATCCGCGGTGCCGCGTGGTCGAGCAGCTCTGCGTCGTGGCCGCGGCGCCGCAGCCCTTCGACCAGGCACCGCGCCTGCCAGTACGAACCGTAATTGATACAACGGTGGAAGGTGAGGACACCGATGCGGAGGCGAGCGCCGTCTGGCATGTGCGACCCGTGCTCGGAGCGAACGGCGCGATGGCCGTTCGCCCCCGCGCCCTATTTGCCGTCGTCGGCGACGAACTTGTTGAACCGGCTGAGGCCGCCGCCGTCCGCCTTGTCCTGGTGGAGGAAAGCGAGACCGTTGTCATCGAAGATCTCGAAGAACTCGTCCCAGTCGATCGGTTCGAGCTCCTGCTCCTGTTCGCCGAAGTCGATCCGCAGCAGGCCGCCCTTGCGACCGTTATCGCCAGTCGAACGGACGATGCTCGGGCGCCCTTTGCGCTCCTCAATCCACTTGCGGATGACCTTGTGGTCCTTGGTCTTGGTTGCCGAGCTCATCGTGCCGCTCCTGCATGGTGTATAGCCTTGAAACCAAACGGCTCGGCCAAGGTTCCGGGCAATCGAATCCGCGACGCGGCTCAACCTCGCTCGGCTGCCCGCGCCGATGCAGGTTCGGGCGGGGCAACGATATCGGGGAACAGTTCCGCCAGTTCACGCAGCGACTCGCCGGCCGAGCGGTGGTGGACGAAAATGCCGCCAACATCTTCCCACAAGTGACGATGGCGCACCTGATCATCGACGAGCACGTCTCCCTCCCTGGCATGGTTGCGCTTGTCGCGCGCCATGGTCGTGATGATTCGCGTGCCGGGGAAGTGCTGGGCCGCCCAGCGGACCTTCTGGTCGGCCGCCCAGTTGCCGAGGGGCAGCCCGGTGAGGATCATCGGATCGAGATGCCGGACCGCTGCGAACAGCTCCATTGCGTCGGGCATCAGCGGAAGGTTGAAATAGAAATCAGGTGCTTGGGCAAGCTTCTGCCAAAACCGTTTGAGGCCGAACCGCTTCTCGAACGCGCGCGGCGGCATGCCGAGGATGGCCGTCGCGCCGGCGTCGAAGTCGGCGAGGACGCCGTCGCAGTCGAGATAGAGCTGACGCATGCCGACGCTGCCGCCCGGCCGTTACCCGGCGGCAGCGCGAGCCGGCTCCTCCCGCGAAACAAGAGGAGTCGGCGCCGTCACGACGTCGGAGCGCTCCAGGTGTGCGAGCCCTTGTCGGGATGCTCGCTCATCTGCGCGGCCATCTGCAGCGGGACTTGGCGCTGGCCGGTTTGGGCATAGCGCTCGAACTCCTCGAGGAAGCGCCGGGTCAGCCTAGCCTGGTCGCCGGGCAGCGTGCGCTGCTTGAGCTGCGGGAACCAGGTTCCTTCCTCCTCATAGACGTGGTGCAACACCGCGCCCTGGATGTGCTCGAGCTTTTCGCGCCACTCGATGCTCATCGGGTCGAGCGTTTCGAGCTTGGCCATCTGCATCTTCGCGGTGGCCTGCTCCTCGTAGGCCATCGCCGCACGGCCTTCCTCGTCATAATCGGCCATGGCCGGGTAGAGCACCGATTCCTCGGCATTCGAGTGGCCGGTCAGGAGGACCGCGAGGCGCTTGCAGGCGCTCTGGCGGCTGGAGGCATCGCCGGCACTCAGTGCGTCGGCGAAGCACTGCTCGATCTGGCGGTGCTGTTGAAGCACGATCGCGAGCCAGTCGTTGTCCCCGGCCATCGCCTCGGCGACGCGGCGGGCGTTGGCGCGATCCTCGTCGGATTCGGCCGGCATGATCTTGGCGGCTAGTTTGTCGAGCATCGACATGGAAAACTCTCCTGCAGAACGGGTCTTCCTTCAGCGCCCGACCGCGTTGGTGGTTCCGTTGCCAAGCCGATTTTCGTCGTTGCCAGCGCACTTTCCGTCGGCAACCGTGGCGAGCACGGGGCGGCATGCCAACGAATGTCCCTTGCCAGCGCTGCCGAAATGATTTTCGGGCATCTCCGGGGATCGGCGCCGCTCGCCGCACGGAGATTCGGCTGCGCGCGCGGCCCAAGGGAGACAGCAATGGCCATTCGCACCCGCGTTACCGAGATGCTCGGGATCGAGCACCCGATCGTCCAGGGTGGGATGCAGGGCGTCGGCTATGCCGAACTGGCGAGTGCCGTCTCCAATGCCGGCGGACTCGGCATCCTCACCGCCCTGACCCAGCCGAGCCCGGCCAAGCTGCGCGAGGAGATCGAGCGCTGCCGGTCGATGACGGACAAGCCGTTCGCGGTGAACATCACCGTCCTGCCGACGATCCTCCCGCCCGACTACAAGGGCTATGCCCAGGCCGCGATCGACGGCGGGATCAAGATCGTCGAGACCGCCGGCACCCAGGAGGTGCGCGAGATCTGGGAGATGATGAAGCCGCACGGGATCAAGATCCTCCACAAGTGCACGGCCGTGCGCCACGCGCTCTCGGCCGAGCGCGGCGGCTGCGACATCATCTCGATCGACGGCTTCGAGTGCGCCGGCCATCCCGGCGAGGACGACATCCCGGGCCTGATCCTGATCCCCCGGGCGGCCGACCAGGTGAAGATCCCGATGGTCGCCAGCGGCGGCTTCGGCGACGGCCGCGGCCTCGTCGCGGCGCTCGCGCTTGGGGCCGACGGAATCAACATGGGCACTCGGTTCTGCGCCACGCAGGAGGCGCCGATCCATGCCAACGTCAAACAGAAGTACGTCGATAACGACGAGCGCGGGACCAACCTGATCTTCCGCAGGTTCAAGAACACCGCGCGCGTCGGCAAGAACGAGGTGTCGGACAAAGTGGTCGAAATCTCGGCCCGACCCGATGCGACATTCGAGGACATCCGCCCTTACGTCGCCGGAGCCGCCGGGCGCGAAGTGCTGGAGACGGGCGATCTCGGCAAGGGCATCTTCTGGGCCGGCATGGTCCAGGGCCTCATCCACGACATCCCCACTGTCCAGGAGCTGATCGAGCGGATCATGGGCGAGGCCGAAGAGATCATTTCCGGCCGCCTCGCCGGTATGATGCGCTAGGGCGCCGACGATGGACTACACCAAGGTCACGTATGCGCTCGACGACGGCGTGGCGCGGATCGGGCTCAACGATCCCGAGCAGCTCAACGCGGTCAGTGAGGAGATGGGCGGGCAGCTGCTCGCGGCGGTCCAGCGCGCCGCGGACGAGGCGCGCGCGGTGGTCCTTACCGGCGAGGGCCGAGCGTTCTGTTCGGGCGCGAGCCTGCGCGACTGCGGCCTCGACCTGGCGCAGCCGAACCGCGACATCGGCCTGCTGCTCGAGCGGTTCTACAACCCGGTGCTGGCGACAATCCGCAAGATGGACGCCCCGGTGATCACCGCCGTGCGCGGAGCGGCGGCCGGTTTCGGCGCCGGGCTGGCGCTGTCGGGCGACCTCATCGTTTGCGCCGAGAACGCCTACTTCATCCAGGCCTTCCGCCACGTCGGCCTGGCCCCCGACGGCGGCTCGTCGTACCTGCTGAGCCGGGCGATCGGGCGCGTTCGGGCGATGGAGCTGATGCTGCTGGGTGAGCGGCTCGCTGCCGACAAGGCGCTCGACTGGGGGCTGGTCAACCGCGTCGTCCCCGACGCCGAGCTCGATGCGACGGCGATGGCGCTGGCCGCCAACCTCGCCAGTGGGCCGGCCTCGATCGGCATCATCAAGCAAGTCGCCTGGGCGGCGCTGGACGCGGCCTACGACACTGCGCTGGCGCTCGAGCGCGACGCCCAGCGCAGCGCCAGCCGCAGCGAGGACTTTCTCGAGGGCATCGCGGCGTTCCAGGAGAAGCGCAAGCCGAGCTTCTCCGGCCGCTGAGCGCGCTCGTGGCAGGGGATCCCGGCCCCGCCATTGCCAAGCGCCCATGATGCAGTGCACAATCGGCTGATGCGCATCGCCATCGTCGACGAAAGCGCCGCGCGCGCCTCGATCATCCAGGAGGGGCTCGCCGACTTCCGCGATTGCGAGATCTTCATCGTCACTGAGCGCCGGGGCCTCGTCGCCCGGATCGCCGAGATCGGCCCCGAGATCGTCCTCATGGACTTGGGCAATCCCTCCCGCGACGTGCTTGAGGAATACTTCGCGGTGAGCCGCGTCCTGGCCCGGCCGATCGCCATGTTCGTCGACGAGAGCGATGCCGAATCGATCGCCGCATCGGTCGACGCGGGGGTTTCGGCCTACGTCGTCGACGGACTGGCGCCGCACCGAATCAAGCCTTTGCTCGACTTGGCCGTGCGGCGCTTCAACGCCTTCTCGCGCCTCCAGACCGACCTCGCCGAAGCCAAGGGCAAGCTTGCGGAACGCGACGCGATCGACCGCGCCAAGCGCATCCTGATGAACAGCCGCGGCCTCGCCGAGCCCGAGGCCTATGCCGAGTTGCGGCGCACGGCGATGAACCAGAACCGGCGGATCGCCGAGATCGCCGACGCGGTGATCACAGCGCACAAGCTGATCGGAGGGGACTGAATGCCGCACGAGTTGACGATCGGCTTCCTCCCGCTGGTCGACGCCTGTCTGCCGATCCTCGCCCACGAGCACGGCTTCGCCGCCGCCGAGGGCGTCAGCTTGCGCTTCGTCAAGGACATGAGCTGGGCGACGGTGCTCGACCGCCTGCTCTATGGCCACACCGATGCCGCACACCTGATCGCCCCGCTGGCGATCGCCGTGACGCTGGGGCGTGGGCGGCCGGCGCAGCCGCTGGCGGTGCCGTTCGTGCTTGGGCTCAACGGCAATGCGGTGACGATGCGGCCGGAGCTGGCCCAAGCCATCGGTACGCCTGGCTGTCTCGCCGATCCGGTCAGGGCGGGCGCGGCCCTGGCCCGCATCGCCGCCGAACGCCGCGATGCAGGCAGGCCGCTGCGGTTCGGCGTGGTCCACCGCTACTCTAGCCACAACTACATGCTGCGCTATTGGCTGGCCGGCTGCGGCATTCGCCCCGACCACGATGCCGACTTCGTCACGGTCCCGCCGCCGTTCTGCGCTGATGCGCTCGAGACGGGCGAGGTCGACGGCATCTGCGTGGGCGAGCCGTGGAACAGTGTCGCGGTCGAGCGCGGGGTGGGCGAGATCGTCCTCGCCACCGCGCAAATCTGGCGCCGCGGGGTCGAGAAGGTGCTGGCGCTGCGCGAGCCGGTCCTCACCGCCCGGCGCGAGGCGGTGGAAGCGCTGATCCGCGCGCTGGTTTGCGCGGGGCGGCATTTCGTCGATCCGGCGAACTGGGACGAGAACGCGGCGATCCTCGCCCGCAGCGAATACGTCGGCGGCTCGGCCGAGCTGATCCGCCGCGCGATCTCCGACCGGCTGCTGCTCGCGCGCGGCGGGGAGGTCGTGCATTTCCCCGATTTCATGTTCCAGTATCGCGAGGCGGCGAACTTCCCGTGGGTCAGCCAGGCCGAGTGGCTCTACACCCAGATGGTCCGCTGGGAGGGCCCGCAGCTCGATTCGCGCGATGCCGCGAGGGCCGCGCGGGTGTTCCGTCCCGACGTTTACCGCAGTGCACTCATGGGCACCGACGAGCCGCTCCCCGGAGCCAGCTCGAAGGTCGAAGGGAGCCTTGCCGGGACCACCGCCGTGGGCACCCAGCAGGGACGCATGACCTTGGAAAGCAACCGTTTCTTTGACGGCGGAGTGTTCGACCCGGCCGACCTCGAAGGGTACCTGCGGCGCCACCCCTGAGCCAACCATTTTTGCTGCGTTGCAAAAACTACTTTACCGCCCTGCAGCAATCGCGCTAGTCATCCCCCAGCAGCGACAGCGCAGCCCAGTGGTGGGGTGCATCCCAGCGGTCCTGTGAACACGAACATTGCGTGGCAACGACGCCGCCTGATCTGGTCCTCATGACCATGTCGAGGCGGCTTTTTTGCGTGCGCGTCTGGAGCACCCGTCCCGATGGGCGACGTACGGTCAGCGCAGCAGCACGGAAGCGGCGAGAGCCGCTGCCAGCAGAGCGCTGACGATTTGCCAAAACGCTATCGGATTGCGCTCGATCAGCGGCACCGGCCGGCGCGGCCCGACCGCGCGGGCGCCGCCGCCCTCGAGCGCGCGGAGCAGCTCGATGACGTCGCCGAAGCGCGCCTCGCGGTCGGGCTGCAGGGTGGTGAGGATGGCCGCATCGAGCCAGCTCGGGATCTCCGGACGATGGCGCGAGGGCGGCACCAGCTTGCCGAAGCGCGGCCGCTGGAACGCTTCGTGCTCGCCGAACGGTGCCTTGCCGGTGAACCAGCGGTAAAGCGTGACGCCGAGCGCGAACTGGTCGGTCGTGGCGTCGCCGGCGTTTCCGTCGAACTGTTCGGGCGCCATGTAGCCGGGCGTGCCGGGGATCTCGTCAGGGCGGAAATCCTCGGCCCGCGGCAACCGCGCGACGCCCAGATCGATCAGCTTGAGCCCGCCATCGGCGGTCAGCATGACGTTGTCGGGCTTGATGTCGCGGTGTACGACGTCGAGCCGATGCAGCGCGGCGACCGCGCGGGTCAGGCGGATTGCTTGCTCGATTCCCGGGCGCAAGCCTGGAGCCCCGCGCTCCAGCCGCTCGCTCATCGTCTCGCCGTCGAGCAGCGGCAGCACGGCGTACAGGGCGGTTTGGCGGTCGGGCCGGACCGGGTGCGCGGCGAGCACGAACGGACTGCTGACGCGCTGGGCGATGAGCATCTCGCGGGCGAACGCCAGGCACATGGCGCGCTCGCTGAGCGCCTCGCGTCGCGGGAACTTGAGCACCACGCGACTGCCGTCCTCGCCGTCGGTCGCGACGAGCAGCTCCGCGTTACGGCCGCGGCTGAGCACGCGGTCGATTACGAAGCCGTCGATGGTCTGACCCGGACGCGGCGGATCGGCGGGGGGAAGGCCGGAAAGCCCCGAAAGAATGCCGTCGTGATCGGGCGCGGGCAGGCGGACGACGTCGACCACCACGGCGGTGGCGTTGTCGTGCGTGCCGGCGGCGATGGCGGCGTCGGCGAGCATTTCGGCAGTCGCCTCGGCGCTCGCGGCCTCGCGCAGGATCGCGGCAATGCGTGCGGGGGAGAGCACCCCGTGAACGCCGTCGCTGGTCAGCAGCAGGCGGTCGTGCTCGGCCACTTCGATGGTGGCATGGTCGAGCCGCAACTCGGGCTCGAGCCCGAGGGCGCGGATCAGCACGTGGCGCAGGTCGGGCTCGGGCCGAACATGGTCGATCGTCAGGCAGGTCAGCCGGTCCCCGGTGAAGCGCCACGCGCGGCTGTCGCCGACGTGGACGAGATGACCGCGCCGGCCGCGCAGCGCGAGCGCGGTGAACGTCGTCGCGCTGTTGGCCATCGTCTCGCCACGGCCCTGCGCGTGCAGCCAGCGATTGTAGGCGGCGAGTGGGGCCTGCATCGCCCGCGCCGCCCCGAGCGTGTCCGGCATCGCGTAGAATCCCTCGATCAGCGCCCGCACCGCGAGCTCGGCCGCCGTGCGTCCGGCTTTGCCGCCGCTGACCCCGTCGGCAACCGCCGCGATCACGCCATGCCGTGCCCGCTCGTTCGGGCTGCCGAGATGGACCCCGCCGAAATCCTGGTTCTCCGGGCGCGGGCCGGTGCGGCTCGCGAAGCCCGCCGCCACCACCAGCTCGCCTGCCTCGCGCATCGTCTCGTCCATCCCGTTCGCGCAGGCGCCACGCCCGCCCGCACGAGGATTGGCTTCCCTTCCGCCACGTCAAGTCCAAGGAGGACCTGAGCATGAACTCGCTTGCCATGACTGCAGGGAGCGCGCCGATGTCCGGCAGTTCCGCCAAATCGAGCTTCTGGAAGGCCGGGCACCGCCCGACCCTCATCGCCGCATTTCTCTATTTCGACGTCTCGTTTATGGTCTGGGTGATGCTCGGCCCCCTGGCGCCGATCATCTCCAAGCAGCTCGGGCTCGACCCGGGCCAGAAGGGCCTGATGGTCGCCGTTCCGACCCTCGCCGGGGCATTCCTGCGGATCGTCAACGGACTGCTGGTCGATCGAATCGGCACCAAGCTGACCGGGACAATCAACCAGCTGATCGTCATCGCCGGTCTCGCCTATGCGTGGCGCTTCGGCATCTCGAGCTTCGAGGGAACGCTCGCCGTCGGCGTGGTGCTCGGTTTCGCGGGAGCGAGTTTCGCAGTCGCATTGCCGCTGGCCAGCCGCTGGTATGGACCGGAGCACCAGGGCAAGGCCATGGGCATCGCCGGCATGGGCAATTCGGGCACGGTGTTCGCCGCCCTGTTCGCCGCAATGCTGGCCAAAGCTTATGGCTGGACCAATGTGTTCGGGCTGGCGCTGATCCCGCTGGTGGCGAACCTCGCCTATTACCTGATCGCGGCCAAGGACAGCCCCGAGCAGCCCGCGCCCAAGCCGCTATCGGCGTACGCCAGCGTGCTCAAGGAAGGCGATTCGTGGTGGTTCATGCTGTTTTACGGCGTGACCTTCGGCGGCTTTGTCGGGCTCTCGAGCTCGCTGCCGACGTACTTCGCCGACACCTTCAAGCTGACTCCGGTGCTGGCCGGCTACTGCACCGCGGCGTGCGTCTTCACCGGATCGATGCTGCGGCCGATCGGCGGCGCGCTCGCCGACCGGCTCGGCGGCATCCGCACGCTGATGTTCGTCTATGTCATCGCCGCGGTGGTGCTGGCGGCGATCGCCACCGGTCCGAGTGCACTGCCAATCGCCATTGCCTTATTCGTAGTCGTGATGGGCACGCTCGGCGCGGGTAACGGCGCGGTGTTCCAGCTAGTGCCGCAGCGCTTCCGCAAGGAGATCGGAGTGATGACCGGTCTCGTCGGCTTCGGCGGCGGGGTCGGCGGGTTCTACCTCGCCTCCTCGCTCGGATACGCCAAGAAGCTCACCGGCAGCACTTCGCTCGGCTTCCTGATCTTCGCCGGGCTGGCGGTGATCGCGCTGATTGGCTTGTCGGTGGTCAAGGGCCGCTGGCGGACCACTTGGGGCGCCGCGCTCCAGGGCGCCCGCATCTGACGATTGCATGATGGGGCGGGCATGGCCCGCCCCCAATTGGCGGCCGCCAAGAGCCGCATCGGGTGAGCACCTGCGAGGACGACTCGAACCGTCCAGGGAAAACACATCATGAGGACCAAGTTGCTGCTCGCCGGCGCCGCCATGGCCGCGCCGCTCGCTCTCGCTCACCCCGCGCTTGC
The DNA here is from genome assembly GCA_019510335.1 of Novosphingobium sp. GTDB lineage: Bacteria > Pseudomonadota > Alphaproteobacteria > Sphingomonadales > Sphingomonadaceae > Novosphingobium. Next base: position 31,423 of record JAEKKO010000108.1, read on the forward strand.
CGCACCCGCGCCAAAGTGGGGCGATCCGGTCGCGGTCGGCGACGGCTTCACTATCGACCCGATCATCGACGCTCGCTTGCGCTACGAGCACGTCGACCAGCCGACCGTTGACGCCGACGCGGTGACGCTGCGGCTCCGGGTGGGAGCCGAGGTCCGGCACGCGCCGTCGCACCTCGGCTTGCTCGCCGAAGCCGAGGCGACGCTGGCGCTCGACGATCACTACAACGCCTTTCCGTACGTGGTGGCGAGCCGACAGCGGCGGCCGCAATACGCGACGATTGCCGACCCGATGAATGTCGAGCTCAATCGGCTGCAGCTGCAGTACAAGACCAAGCAGCTCACGCTGACCGTCGGCCGCCAGCGGATCAATCTCGACGACCAGCGCTGGGTCGGCAACGCTGGCTGGCGCCAGAACGAGCAGACCTTCGATGCGGCGCGGGCCGAGGCGAAGATCGGGCCGGTTGCCCTCGACGGGACTTACGCGATTAGCCAGCGCACGATCTACGGCATCGACGGCGGCCCGCGCCGAGCGTTCGACGGCAATTTCGTGTTCCTCGGCGCCGGCACCAAGTTGGGGCCGCTGCAGGTCAAGGGCTTCGCCTACCTGCTCGACTACGACGCGCAGGAGCAGCTCGGCGCCCTGGCCATCCCCAACGCCGACACCCAGACCTATGGCGTGCGCGCGACCGAGAGCTTCCCGCTAGCGCCCAAGCTCAAGCTGAACGTCATGGCGAGCTATGCCCGCCAGTCCGACTACAAGAACAACCCGCTCCACTACGGCGCCGACTACATCGCCGGCGAGGCGGGGCTCGCCTATCTCGGCTGGGGGCTGACTGGCGGCTACGAGAAGCTCGGCAGCGCCCTAGCCACGGGCGGGGTCCGTCGGGCGCTGCAGACGCCGATGGCGACGCTGCACAAGTTTAACGGCTGGGCCGACGTGTTCCTGACCACCCCGAACAACGGTCTGCAGGACATGTATGTATCGCTCGGCAAGAAGTTCGACGGGGTGAAGGCGCTGCCGGGGCTCAACGCCACGGTCACCTGGCACCGCTTCGACAGCGACTTCGGCTCGACTCGCTACGGCGACGAGTGGGACGCCAGCGTCGGCTTCAAGCTAGGCAAAGTCGCGGTGCTGGCGAAGTACGCCGACTATTCGGCGAGCACCTTCGGCGTCGATACCAAGAAGTTCTGGCTCCAAGGCGAGGTGAGCTTCTGAGCCGGCGCTCCCCTCCGCCGGCGCGGAGGGGAGCACCTTTCGCGGTGGACTGATTATGCTGCACTGCAAAAACCGGCTTGCCAGCCGCGCCTCGAATCGGTTACAGGTCGGTCCAGCAGAGCCCTGCGCCGTCCAACGATGGGCGAGAAAGCGCGCTCCGCCGACAGCTTGACATCGCGTGGCAACGAAGCCGCCCGTTCCGGTCTATCCGACCGGCTCGAGGCGGCTTTTTTGTTGCGCGCAACGGAGGATCGGATGAACGCCCCGATGCATTTCAGGGACTTGGCCGCCGGATCGCAGACGCGCGAAAGGCTGGTGGTGATCGGCAACGGCATGGCCGGCTGCCGCGCGGTCGAGGAAATCCTCGCCCGCGACGCCGGCCGCTTCGCAGTGACCATCTTCGGCGCCGAGCCGCGGGTGAACTACAACCGTATCATGCTCTCGCCGGTGCTCGCCGGTGAGAAGGCGTTCGACGACATCGTCATCAATTCGGCCGAGTGGTACGCGGCGAATGGGATCACTCTGGTGGCGGGCGATCCGGTCGTCCACATCGATCGCGCGACGCAGAGCGTCGTCTCGCGCTCCGGCCGGGTCGAGCCTTACGATCGGCTGCTGATCGCGACCGGTTCCGATCCGTTCATCATTCCGGTGCCCGGCAAGGATCTCCCCGGGGTCGTCACCTTCCGAGATCTCGACGACGTCGATCGGATGCTCGCCGCGGCCGAGAAGGGCGGCGACGCGGTGGTCATCGGCGGCGGGCTGCTCGGGCTCGAGGCGGCGCACGGCCTGGCCTTGCGAGGGATGACAGTCACAGTCATTCACCTGATGCCGACGCTGATGGAGCGCCAGCTCGACGAGGCCGCCGGGTGGCTGCTCAAGGCCGAACTCGAGCGGCGCGGTCAGACGATACTGACCGCCGCCGACACCCACGAGATCATCGCCAGGGACGGCCACGTCGCCGGCGTGCGGCTCAAGGACGGACGCGAGATCGCGGCCGACATCGTCGTCATGGCGGTCGGCATCCGGCCCAACACCACACTCGCCAAGGCCGCCGGCCTCGCGGTCGAGCGCGGCATCCTGGTCGACGACCACATGGTCACCTCCGACCCGGCGATCCTCGCCGTCGGCGAGTGTGTCCAGCACCGCGGGGCCTGCTACGGCTTGGTCGCGCCGCTGTGGGAAATGTGCCGGGCGCTGGCCGACCACGCCACCGGCGAGCCGACCGGCTACGCCGGCTCGGTGACCTCGACCAAGCTCAAGGTCTCGGGCATCGACGTGTTCTCGGCCGGCGACTTCTCCGGCGGCGAGGGCGCCGAGGACATCGTAATGCGCGACGCCGCCCGCGGCATCTACAAGCGGGTGGTCGTCCGCGACGACAGGTTGGTCGGCGCCGTGCTCTACGGCGATACCGGCGACGGCAACTGGTACTTCGACCTGCTGCGCAAGGGCGAGGACATCGCGCCGATCCGCGAGGCGCTGATCTTCGGCCAGGCTTTCGCGCTCGGAGGAGCGCTTGCGGACCCTAATGCCGCCGTTGCCGCCCTCTCGGAGGATGCAGAAATCTGCGGCTGCAACGGCGTCTCCAAAGGAACCGTGGTCAAGGCGATCGCCGGCGGCGCCTGCAGCCTCGATGCGGTGCGCTCGAATTGCAAGGCATCGGCAAGCTGCGGCTCGTGCACGGGGCTGGTCGAAAGTCTGCTGGCGCTGACGCTCGGCGAGGGCGTCCAGCAAAAGGCGAAGACGCTGTGCAAGTGCACCAGCTTCACCCATGACGACGTCCGCCGCCTGATCCTCGAGAAGAGCCTGAAGGCGATCCCGCAGGTGCTGCAGGAGCTGCACTGGTCGACGCCCGACGGCTGCGCCTCGTGCCGGCCGGCGCTCAATTACTACCTGCTGTGCGCGTGGCCCGGCGAATACGAGGACGACCAGAAGAGCCGCTTCGTGAACGAGCGGATGCACGCAAACATCCAGAAGGACGGGACGTATTCGGTCGTGCCGCGGATGTGGGGCGGGCTGACCAACCCGCGCGAGCTGCGCGCGATCGCCGACGTGGTCGAGAAGTTCAACGCGCCGATGGTCAAGGTCACCGGCGGGCAGCGGCTCGACATCTTCGGCATTCGCAAGGAGGACCTGCCGGCGGTGTGGGCCGACCTCAACGCCGCCGGGATGGTCTCGGGCCATGCCTATGGCAAGAGCCTGCGCACGGTGAAGACCTGCGTCGGCTCTGAATGGTGCCGCTTCGGCACG
>JAEKKO010000136.1 GCA_019510335.1 Novosphingobium sp.
TGCCAGCTCGCCGTAGCTCGGGTCTTCCGTCCGCGTGGCGAACTCGCCCGAGCCGTGGAACGGGCGCTGCATGCGCATGTCGTAGATGACCAGGCGCTTGCTGAAGCGCCACTGCCCATCCCGGCAGCGGCGGTAATTGTCGAGATAGCGGACGCACATCAGGTCCTCGACCAGACCGCCGCCGCCTTGCTGATCGGGGATGACGTGCCAGGCAATCGCATAAACCTCGCCAATGCCGGTGTCGCCGTCGACCGCGATCAGGTGATTGCAGACGTGGTGGCCGCTGTACGGCATGTGGGGGAAGGCGCGCTCGAGGAAGTCGCAATAAGCCTCTGCCCCGCCGTTGAAACTGTCGCCGTGGGTGTCGGTCGCATCTTCGGTGTAGAGGTCGCGGAGCAGGCCGGCATCCTTGCGGTCGACCCCGCGCGAATAAAGCAGGACGAGCTCGCGGATGGCATCCTTGTCGAGCAGTTGCTGGATCTTCTCGGCGGTCATCGATCTCTCCTGATGCCCTCGGCTTCGCTGGGAATGGCGAAGCGGGCGCTGTAATCGGCGAACAGTTCGGTCGTTTCCTCGGCGCTTAGGCCGAACTGCTCGAGGGCATAGTCATTGCGGCCGCGGGCGCCCTTGGGATTGTCGCGGCGCCACGCGGCAATCGCCGCGGCAACTTCGTCGGGCATCTCCAGGCCGAGCCCGCGATAGGCCTGGGCCATCTCCGCCGCGGGCTCGGCGACGAGGCGGTAGTAGTCGACATGGGTGACGCGGCTGGCATTCGGGCCGGAGTCGAACGCCAGGATCCGGTCGATGTGGCGGCGGATGAAATGCAGCATCTGCCGCCCGACCCGATGCGGATCGACTGCGGCGTAGCGCGCCTGGCGCAAGCTCAGCGTCATCTTGGCGATCGAGGCGAGCACTTGCACCGGATCGCGGTGCGTCATCGCGAACCGCGCCTCGGGATATACCTCAAGTATAGCATCCATAGTGATTACATGATTAGGATACTTGAGCGCCCAGCGCCGCCGTGGCAGCTGCCACTGCAGCAATTGCAGCTGGCGCTTGTGGACCCGGTAGGCGGCGGCGAGGTCGAGCTCGTCCATCAGGAATTCGAAGTAGCCCGGCGCGTCGTAGAGGTTGAAGAAGCCGGCCGCGGCGTAAGCCTGCTCGAGGAAGGCGTGGCATTCCTCGGGGCCGTCGGCGTCGTGAAGATGCAGCGCGGCGAACCCCTCGATCTCGCGCGGGCGCAGCTTGCCGCGGATCTCGGCCTCGATCGCCTTGCGCCGGGTCACCGATTCGGGGTCGGCGCCCGGTGGCGGCTGCGGCATGATCCCTTGCCAGGTGCGAATCAGCCGGAATGACGGGTCGTGGTCGAACAGGTACTGGAAGTAGGTCGTGCCGGAGCGCGGCAGCCCGGTGAGGAAGACCGGCGCTTCGATCGGCTCGGCGGCGATTGCGGGGTGCTCGGCGACCCACTTGAGGCCGAAAAGGCGGTCGGCGGTGCGGGCGGTGAGGTTGCGCTCGGCCGCCGCCATGCCGTCGGCGTCGAGCGTGCCGTCGCGGTTCAGCGACTCGATCAGCGCCGCGAGATTGCGGTGCAGCCACGGCTCGCTCTCGCCGAAGCCGGCTTGCGCTTCCGCCGCGGCGACGATTCCCCCAACCGACAGCGTCACAGGAGTGCCCCGCCGTTGATCGAATAGATCTCGCCGGTGATGAAGCTCGCCCGCGGTGAGGCAAGGAACGCGACGAGCCCCGACAACTCCTCCGGCACGGCGAACGGCCGGCCGACGACCGTTCGGCGCATCCGCATCGCCCGATCGTCGTCGCTGAGCGAGGCCGAATGCTCGGCGAAGAAGGCGTTGTCCGGGTGAAATCGGCTGCCGGCGCTGAACGCCTCGGGCTCGCGCGCGAAAGTTGCGTACGGGGCGATTGCGTTGACCCGGATCCCGTGCTGGCCGACTTCCTTGGCGAGCGCCCGGGTGAAGGCGTGGACCGCGCCCTTCATCGCCGAATAGACCGGCAGCATGTAGTCGCCGACGAGGCCGGCGGTCGAGCCGACGTTGACGATCGCGCCGCTCTTGCGCTCGACCATTCCGGTCAGAACGGCGTGGGTCATCCGCAGCACGGTGCCGAAGTTGAGGTCGATGTCGCCGGCCCACAGCGCCGGGTCGGAGCCGACGAACAGCCCCTGGTCGACGTTGCCGCCAAGGCCGTTAACGAGGATCTCGACCGGGCCGAGCGCCTCGGCGGCATTGCAGATCCGCGCGGCGGAGTCGGGGTCGGTGAGGTCGGCGGCGACGAACCGGGCGTCGGGGGCGCCGCGCTCCTCTGCCAGCGCGACGGTCCGCGCCCCGGCGACGGGATCGCGTCCGACGGCGATCACCCGCGCGCCTTCCGCCGCCAGCTCGAGCGCGATGCCGCGGCCGATGTTGGCGGTCGCGCCGGTGACGATCGCGACTTTGCCGGCAATTCCGAGGTCCATGGCATTCCTTCCGCCGAGCAGCGAGAGCTATGCGCCGGAACCGTGACTGGCAATCGGGCGTGCGTGGCACTGCGGGGGCGATTGGTTTGGCCAAAGTTGCTCGCGGTCGCGCGAGGCGCTAGCTGCGTTCCCGATAACGAAGAGGAGCCTGCCGATGGATCGCCGCGATTTCCTGACGAGCGCCGCTTTGGCCGGCGCCGCCGCCGCCGTTCCCGGAATCGCCGCGGCGCAAGGCGCGCCCGAGCGGGTGGTGATCCGCAGCGGCACGGCCGCCGGCCCGCTGCCGCACATCTGGGAGGAATGCGTCGGCTCCGACCGCGCGGCGATCACCCTGCGCGAGAGCTGGCGCGAGGACATCGGCCGCGCGCGCACTGAGCTCGGGATCAAGCGCGTCCGCTTCCATGGCATCCTCAACGACGAGCTCGGGGTGTTCACCCGTACCATCCAGGACCGCTCCGGCACGCCCAACTTCAAGAACGTCGCGGAGGTCTACGACGGCCTCCTCGCGCGCGGGCTGTCGCCGCTGGTCGAGCTGAGCTTCATGCCGAGCGAGCTGGCCTCGGGCAAGGCAGCGTTCGGGTTCTACCAGGGCAACATCACCCCGCCCAAATCGTTCGAGGCGTGGGGGCGGTTCATCGGCCAGTTCACCACCTTCCTTGTCGATCGCTACGGCCTCGGCGCGGTCTCGCAATGGCCGATCGAAGTGTGGAACGAGGCCAACCTGCCGTTCTTCTGGACTGGCACCCAGGCCGATTACTTCCAGCTCTACAAGGCCGCCGCGGCGGCGGTGAAGGGCGTGCACCCGAGCCTCAAGGTCGGCGGGCCGGCGACCGCGCAAGCGGGGTGGATCCCGGAGTTCCTGGCGTTCTGCAAGAGCGAGAACGCGCCGGTCGACTTCGTCTCGACTCATGCCTACCCGGGGGACGACCAGAAGCTGCTGTTCGGCCAAAACCGCGGTCTCAACGTCAACAATGTGATCCCCGCCGCCGTCGCCCAAGCCCGCGGGCAGATCGCCGCGAGCGCGTTTCCGCAGCTGCCGCTGTACCTCGACGAGTGGTCGTCCGACAGCCCGGCGATGATCGCGCACGTGCTCAGCCACTGCCTCGGCCAGGCGCAGATGATGTCGCACTGGGTCCTCAGCGGGACCTACGAGGAGCTCGGGCCGCAGCCTTTCCTGCTGGCCGAGGGGCCGATCGGCTATGCCCAGATGCTGCGCGGCATTCCACGGCCGAACTACAACACTTATCGCCTGCTCCACGCACTTGGTCACGAGCGGCTCGCCACCGACGGGCCCGCGCTGGCCTCGCGCCGGGCCGACGGCGGGCTCGCCGCGCTGGTCTGGAACCTCGCCGAAGTGCAGCAGCCGAACGGGATTCCCGGCACCAGCACGGTCCGCAATGTCGTCGGCTCGGCCAGGCGGATCACCGTCGCGCTGCCCGAGCTGCGCCCGGGGCAGCGCCTGCAGGTGCGCTACGTGGACCAGGTTCGTGGTTCGCCGATTCCGGCGTGGCGGGCGATGGGCTCGCCCAAGATCCCGACAATGGCGCAAATTGAGGCGTTGCGCCGTGCGGGGCAAATTCCGCCAGCGGAATTGCGCCGGCTCGGCCCCGATCGCAGCGTCGTGCTCGATCTTCCGCCGGAGGGTGTCGCGCTCATCGAAGCGGCATAAGAGCAGCTCAGCCGCGCCTCGGCGCATTCCGGTCTTCGCCCGACTGGTGATTGCGGCTAGGGCAAGGGCATGCCCACCCGGATTGCGATCTGCGCGCCGTCGACGCCTCTGACCCGTGAGGCGGCGGAACGGGTGCGGGAGCTGGCTTCGGCGGAGTTCCCGAGCCTCGAGCTGCACTTCCACGAGCAGTGCTTTGCCGCCGAAGGGCACTTCGCCGGGCCCGACGCGCTGCGCCTGTCCGCGCTGCTCGAGTGCGCCAATGATCCGGCCTTCGAGGCGGTGTGGTTCGCCCGCGGCGGTTACGGGGCCATGCGCATCGCCCAGGATGCGCTGGCGCAGTTCGGTCCGGCGGCGAGCGCCAAGACCTGGCTCGGCTACTCCGACGCGGGGACGCTGCTCGGCGGGCTCTATCGCGCGAGGATCGGCCGGCCGGTCCACGGGCCGATGCCGACCGACATCCGCCGCCCCGGAGGCGAGGCGGCGGTGCGCCGGGCGCTGGCGTTCCTCGCCGGCGCGGACGACGGGCTCGAGCCGCATCGTGACCACCACCCGGCCGTCGCCTTCAACCTGACGACGCTGGCGATGCTCTGCGGCACGCCTCTGATGCCGGGGCTCGCGGGCCATGTGGTGATGATCGAGGAGATCGCCGAGCACCTCTATGCGGTCGACCGGCTGTTCTTCCATCTGACTGCCCATCTCGGCGGGATCGCCGGATTGCGGCTCGGGCGGGTCAGCGAGGTTCCCGAGAACGACCGCCCGTTCGGCGCCGGCGCCGAGGAGATCGCGCGCTACTGGTGCGAGCGGCACAGCATTCCCTTCCTCGGCGAGGCCGACATCGGCCACGACGGCGCCAACAAGATCGTGTCGTTCGGGGGTTGATGGCGCCGGGCGAGCGCAATAGGCGGCCGCTTCGACACGAAAAGAGGTTGAGAGGATGCGCGCATTCGTCTTCCCCGGTCAGGGGAGCCAGAAAGTCGGCATGGGCGTGGAGCTCGCCGAGGCCAGCGCCGCCGCGCGCGAGGTGTTCGAGGAAGTCGACGACGCGCTCGGGGCCAAGCTCAGCGCAATCATGCGCGAGGGGCCGGACGAGACCCTGACCCTGACCGAGAACGCCCAGCCGGCGATCATGGCCAATGCCATCGCCGTGCTGCGCGTGCTCGAGAAGGAGGGCGGCATCGCGCTCGCCGCCAAGGCCGACTTCGTCGCCGGCCACAGCCTCGGCGAGTATACCGCGCTGTGCGCCGCGGGCGCGTTCACCCTGGCCGACACGGCGCGGCTGCTGCGGCTGCGCGGCCGGGCGATGCAGGCGGCGGTGCCGGTCGGGCTTGGGGCGATGGCGGTGCTGCTCGGGGCCGATGTGGCGAAGGCCCAGGCGCTGGCCGATGCGGCGGCCGAAAACGAGGTTTGCACGGTCGCCAACGACAACGACCCTACCCAGGTGGTGATATCCGGGCACCGCGAGGCGATCGAGCGGGCGGTGGGGCTGGTCAAGGAGTTCGGGATCAAGCGCGGGATGCTGCTGCCGGTCTCGGCCCCGTTCCATTGCCCGCTGATGCAACCGGCGGCGGACGCGATGGCCGAAGCGCTCGGCCGGACGCCGCCCGGAGGCTTGCGCGTGCCGCTCGTCGCCAACGTCATCGCGGCGGTGGTGACCGACCCGGGCGATGTCCAGCGGCTGCTGGTCGAGCAAGTCACCGGCCGCGTCCGCTGGCGCGAAAGCGCCATCGCCATGCGGCAGGCCGGGGTCGAGCAGTTCGTCGAACTCGGCGGCAAAGTCCTCGGCCCGATGATCACCCGCTCGGTCGAGGACGCGACGGTCAGGAGCGTGGCGACGATGGCCGATGTGGAGGCTTTGGCGAAAGAGCTTTAATTTGTTTCACGCGGAGACGCGGAGACGCGGAGGGGATTTGAAGGCGATCGACGATATCACTTCCGAGGTCATCGACGCCTCGATCCGGATTCACCGCGAGCTCGGGCCCGGGCTGCTCGAGAGTGTCTATGAGATCGTGCTTGCCGGGGCTCTTGCCCGCTGTGGATTGAGGGTCGATCGGCAGAAGCCGATCGACATCCGTTTCGAAGGCCTGCACTTCCCGGCTGCCTTCCGAATCGACCTTCTGATCGAGGAGTGTCCGATCCTCGAGATCAAGTCAGTCGAAGAGCTGAGCAATGCTCACGGCAAGCAACTGCTGACATATCTTCGGCTTACCAATCAGCCTGTAGGGCTGCTACTCAACTTCTCTCGAGCGACGATGAAGGAAGGAATCCGGCGCGTGGTCAACGACTACCATCAGCCTCACGACTCCTCCGCGCCTCCGCGTCTCCGCGTGAATCAAAAAAGACGGGAACTGACCTGACATGGAACACCGCCTATTCGATCTTCATGGCATGACCGCTCTGGTCACCGGGGCTTCCGGGGGGATCGGCTCGGGAATCGCGCGGGCGTTGGCGCGGCAGGGGGCGCGGCTGGCGCTTTCGGGGTCGAACGCCTCGAAGCTGCGGGCCTTTCGCGACCAGCTCGACGAGGAGGACGGGCACCGCAAGGAAGGCGATCCCGATCACGTCGCGATCACCTGCGACCTCTCCAACCCCGACCATGTCGAGAAGCTGGTGCCGGCCGCGGTCGACAGCCTCGGCAAGCTCGACATCCTCGTCAACAACGCCGGGATCACCCGCGACAACCTCGCCATGCGGATGAAAGACGAGGAGTGGGACGCGGTGATCCGGGTCAACCTCGAGGCCGCGTTCCGGCTGATGCGCGCCGCGGTCAAGCCGATGATGAAGGCGCGGTTCGGGCGGATCGTGACGATCACCAGCGTCGTCGGCACCACCGGCAACCCCGGCCAGATCAACTACGCCGCGGCCAAGGGCGGGCTCACCGCGATGTCCAAGAGCCTCGCCCAGGAGCTGGCGAGCCGCGGGATTACGGTCAATTGCGTGGCGCCAGGGTTCATCCGCACGGCAATGACGGAAATCCTGCCCGACGCGCAGAAGGACGCGCTCAACGCCCGCATCCCGATCGGCCGAATGGGCGAGGCGACCGACGTCGGCGCCGCGGTCGCCTACCTCGCCAGCCGCGAGGCCGGCTACGTCACCGGGCAGACGCTCCACGTCAACGGCGGCATGGCGATGATTTGAGCGCCCCGCGCGCGCCGGAACAATTCCTCCCCGGCACGGGGAGGTGGCAGTCGCGAAGCGGCTGACGGAGGGGGCGTCCCCCAAACGCAGCATTCACCGGCCCACCCCTCCACCACCGCCTTGGGCGGCGGTCCCCCTCCCCATGCCGGGGTGGAGTTAAGTGCGTGAACTCACCCCGCGTCCCACACCAGCGGCAGGTTGCGGATCGAGAGCAGGCCCGGGTAGACCGTCGTGTCCGCGCCCGGCTTGACCCGGAACTCGGGAATCCGCCGGAACCATTCCTCGAGCAGGATCCGCAGCTCGCGCCGCGCGAGCGGTGCGCCGAGGCAGAGGTGGATGCCAGCGACGAAAGTGAAGTGGCGGTTGGGCTTGCGCGCCGGATCGAACTCGCGCGGGTTGGCGAAGTGCGCGGGATCGAAATTGCCCGCCGGATTAAGGCACTGGAAGCTGTCGCCGGCCTTGATGGGCACCCCGTGCCATTCGAAGTCCTTCTTCGCCCGCCGTGCCGAGCTGAGGATGGGCTGGGTGCGGAGGAACTCCTCGACCGCGGTGTTGATGAGTTCGGGGTGGCCGCGCAGGCGGCGCTGAATCTCGGGCTGCAGCGCCATCCGCCGGAACATCTGGCTGATCGTCGCGGCGACGGTATCGAGCCCGCCGAGCCACAGGAACCAGACCGTCCCGATCTTCTCGTCGGCGGTCAGCGGCCGCCCCTCGATCTGGCCGTGGACGATGTACGAGGTCAGGTTCTCGTCCGGCTGCTTCTCCTTCTCGGCGATGAACCCGCGCAGGAACCCGAGCACGCCGCGCAGCGCCGCCTGCATCGATTCCAGGCTGCCCGAGTGGAGGATGTTCCACTCCCACTCGAGGAACTGTTCGAACATCGCGGGCGGGAAGCCCATCAGGCCCATGAAGATCCGCACCGGATAGACCCGGCCGAAATCCCAGGCGATGTCGACCTCGCCCTTGTCGGCGAACACGTCGAGCATCTCGTTGACCAGGCCGCGGATCTGCGCGTCCATCTTGTTGAGCCGCGAGGGGGCGAACCACGGCATCAGGAAGGCGCGGTATTTGTGGTGGTCGGGCGGATCGATCGCGAGCGGGATCGAGGGGAATGTCTCGCCGATCAGCGCCTGAAACTCGGCCGTGCCCTTGTTCGAGAAGAAGTCGTTGTCAGAGTAGACGCGGTTGATGTCGTCGTAATGGGGGACGATCCATGTCCCCCGGGGGTCGGAGCCGATCGCCGCGCCGAGGCCGCCCGGCGGCATCGGGTTGTAGAGCAGCGGCGGGATCTCGGGGCCACTGAGCCAGCCGAACGGCTCGTACGGGTCGACCAGATCGTTGGGGATGGAGCCCATCGCCCAGCTGAGGTCGACCAACCGGTCCTTCGGGACGTGCGGGGGCGCCGGGTGATCGATGCGGATCGCTTCGAGGGTGCGCGGCTCCGGCATGGTGTTCCTCTCCATCACTCTTGTCGCCGCTGCATGCCACCGCAGCCGGGCGCCAGCAATCGCTCCGCCGGTTTCGGGCGCGAGAGGCCGCCCGCGCGAATTATCCCCAAGATAGGGCCCGGCGGCGGTGTTCGCGCTTGCCGCAAGGCCTTCCCGCGTTAAGGAAGATGGTCCGAATTGACGAGCGCGGCGACTCCCCGCCGGCCGCGAGGGGGACACGGAAGACCCATGAAGGCCACGATCGAACGCGCGACGCTGCTGCGCTGCCTCTCGCACGTCCAGTCCGTCGTCGAGCGGCGCAACACCATCCCGATCCTCTCCAACGTGCTGATCGAGGCGAGCGGCGACGGCACGTTCAAGATCATGGCCACCGACCTCGACCTGCAGGTGGTCGAGATCCTCTCCGCGGTGACGGTCGACGGCCCCGGGGCGATCACCGTCTCGGCCCACCTGCTGTTCGACATCGCCCGCAAGCTCCCCGACGGCAGCCAGGTCAGCCTCGAGACCACCGAGAACCGCCTGACGGTGAAGGCGGGCCGCAGCCGCTTCTCGCTGCCGACGCTGCCGCGCGACGATTTCCCTGTGATCGTCGAGGGCGACCTGCCGACGAGCTTCGAAATCCCGGCGGCGACGCTCGCCCAACTGATCGACCGCACCCGCTTCGCGATCTCGACCGAAGAGACGCGCTACTATCTCAACGGCATTTTCCTGCACGTCTCCGACGAGGATGCTGGCAGTGGCGGCCCGCTGCTCAAGGCCGCGGCAACCGACGGCCACCGCCTTGCCCGCTTCACCCTGGCCCGGCCCGACGGGGCCCAGGGCATGCCCGACGTGATCGTCCCGCGCAAATGCGTCGCCGAGCTGCGCAAGCTGCTGGAAGAAGCGCTCGACACCAACGTCCAGATCGACCTCAGCGCCTCGAAGGTCCGCTTCACCCTCGGTGGCGAGCACGGCGTGGTGCTGACCAGCAAGCTGATCGACGGCACCTTCCCCGACTACAGTCGGGTGATCCCGACCGGCAACGACAAGCTGCTCAAGCTCGACCCGCGCAGCTTCTACGAAGGCGTCGACCGCGTCGCGACGATCGCCACCGAAAAGACCCGCGCGGTCAAGATGGCGCTGGAGAACGACAAGGTGACGCTCTCGGTGACCTCGCCCGACAATGGCACCGCCGCCGAAGAACTGGCCGCCGACTACGCCGCGCAAGGCTTCGAGATCGGCTTCAACGCCAACTACCTCAAGGACATCCTCGGCCAGATCGAGGGCGACACGGTCGAGCTGCACCTCGCCGACGCCGGCGCGCCGACACTGATCCGCCAGGACGAGAAGGCCCCTGCGCTCTACGTGCTGATGCCGATGCGGGTGTGAGGGCGGGCTCTGGCTGGCGGGGAGCGCCTGCCGTAGCCAGCCGTGTTTCGCTTACGCCGACCCAATCGCCGCGATCATCTCCGCCACGTCGGTGAACTTCTCGCGCGGGGCGCCTTCGCGGGCGCGGCGGGTTTCTGCTTCTTCGATCTTCTTCCAGTCGTCGAAGGTCACGGCGCGCACGCCGCGCGCCGCGGCGAGGGCATCGAACGCATCGCCGCCGCCCTTGCCGGCGCCTTCGCCGATGTCGGCGGCGATTTTCTCGATCACCGCGAAGCCGTCGGGGCGGTTGGTGCCGATGGTTCCGGTCGGGCCGCGCCGCGCCCAGCCGACACAGTACAGGCCCGGCGATATGCGGCCCTCCTGGTTGGCGAAGCGCCCGGCGTTCTCGTCGAACG
>JAEKKO010000268.1 GCA_019510335.1 Novosphingobium sp.
GTATTCTGTCAAACGGGTCTTGTCGTAATCGGCGCCGAACACGAGCTTGACCAGCGGCGTCAGCGGCGCCCGCACCTGAATCGTCAGCCCGGATTCGCGGACGAGCCGGTCGAACTCCTCGGGAGCCGCGGCGGCGGCCAGCGAGAAGTCGTAAGCCCGCCCGATCGCGGCGTAGAGCGCCTGACGCGTCCGATCTTCCGAGCCACGGGCCGCCTGAGCGAGCTCGCGGGCCGACGCCAGCCAGTCGGCCAGCGGCATGTCCTGCGTCGCCGCAGCATCGTCAAGCGAAAGGCTGGCATTGATCGTGCCGAAGGCGGGAGCCGGCCAGGCGATGCCGTCCTGGCCGGTCTCGAGCGGCGAGACCAAATCGAGCACCGACGCGAAATCGGCCGGCCCGTCGGCCCACTCGGTCAGCGGCTCGCGCGGGCCTACGGGCGCGCTCTCGGGAACCGGCGAAGCGCCGAGCGCCTGGTCGATCTCGAGCAGCAGTTCATCCGAGGTCTGGGCGTCGGCGAGCTCCTTCCAGTTGATCACGCCGTAGATGAAATCGATCGTCTCGCCCGCGTTGGAAAACGGCAGCAGAATGCCGCGATAGAGGATCGTCCGCTCGCGCTGGTTGACGAACTCGGCCTCGAACCCGATCGGCGCCTGGTGCGCGAGGATCTGCATGTAATGATCGGTGATCCGCGAAAGCAGCGACCGCTTGGGGACGTCCGCCAGGGTCCGGATCGCGCCGGCCGTGCCGCACTCTTCGGCAAGCTTGACGCCGAGATAGAGGACCGTCGGATTATCGGCCCCACCCGTGAAGTCGAGCAGCACGCTGAACGGAGCAAAGTCCGGCAGCGTTGTGATGTCGAGTCCGTCGATCGCGGGCAGGTTGCGGTCGCCGAGCAGGCTCGCCCAATGGTTGTAGGCGCGGACTTGCATCCGCCGCTCGTCCTGGCTGACCGCAGCCGGCGGCATCTCACTGCCGGCCTCGTCGTCGATGCCGTCGTAACTGCCCTTGGCGTAACTCTCGGCCTCGTAATCGCGTCCGCTCTCGAGGTCCGGGTTATCGACGAAATTGCCCCGGTACGTATCCATCGTGCATCCCACCTGCCGCTGTGCCCCCTGTTTGGCGCGACATGGTGAATTAACCGTTAAGTTGCGCGGCGCTCCTGATCAGGAAGAGGCGCGCGCGCGCTGCCCCGGCTGGATTTCCGGCATCGGCGCGACGAAGCGCAGGATCACCACCGTGACCAGCAACCATGCCGACGCCGCGTGGAGCGCGACGCTCAGACCGCCCCAATCGGCCACGGTGCCCCACAGCCATGCGCCCATCGCCATTCCGCCGAAAGTGACCGCCTGATAGATCGACATGCAGCGGCCGATGATCTCGTCGGGCGACTTGAGCTGCATGATCACGTTGATCGTGGTCAGGCCGGCGACCCACCCGCCGCCGGCGATGAACGATGCGGGCAGCGCGGCGGTCAATGAGTGGGCGGCGGCGAGCACCGTCTGGGCGGCGACGAAGGCGAGGGCCGAGACCGTGATCACCGCCTCGTTGCCGAAGCGGCGGCGCATCTCGCCGATGATCAGCGCCGAAAGGATCGAGCCGATCCCGAACAAACCGAGCAGCAGCCCGAACTGGACCTCGGTTCCGTGAAGCTGGCCACGGACCACCGCCGGCACTAGCGCCTGGTAGCCGGCGAGACCGACCCCCATGACGAACCCGCGCAGCAGGATCCGCCGGATGTCCGGCGCGCCCGCGCAATAGCGAATGCCGGCGGCGATCGTCGGCAGCATCGCCCGGCGCGGCGGGGGGCTATGCACCGGATGCCAGCGCAGCAGGACGAAGATCATCGCGATGAAACTTACCGCATTGATGGCGAAGGCCAGCGAGACGTTCCATAGCGAGATCAGCAGCCCGCCCAGCGCCGGTCCGACGCAGCGGGCGAGATTGAACGAGATCGAGTTGAGCGAGATCGCCTGCGGCAGATCGGCAATCGCGACCTGCTGGCGGACCGACGCCTGCCAAGCCGGCGAGTTGAGCGCCGTGCCGATCCCCACGGCCAGGGTGAACGCCAGCAGCAGGTACGGCGTGATCAGCCCGGCATAGGTGAGGGCGGCGAGCAACGCCGAGGCGACCAGCATCCCCATTTGCGCGGCGAGCATCACCCGGCGCCGGTCGAAGTTATCGGCGATCGCTCCGGCGAACACGCCGAACAGCATTATCCCGATGGTTGACGAGGTTGACACCATCGCGATCAGCCGGTGCGAATGGGTGAGGTCGGTCATCAGCCACTGCGCCGCGACCGACTGGATCATCGAGCCGAGGTTCGAAACCAGGTTGGCGACCCAGATCTCGCGGAAAACGACGTAGCGGAACGGAGCGAGCGAGCTGCCCGGTTCGATCAGGCGGGCGAACCGCGAGGCGGAGGGGGCATCGGCTTCGGCCACCGATTCGGGTTAGGCATCGCGGCATGGGGTCGCAACCCCTCGCCGGCAGCCAACGCCAGGGCGGCCCCGCTCGAGAAAAAAGACCTCGGCAATTCCATTCCGTCGCGGCGTGCCGGCGACGGAATGGAATGCGCATCAATTCAGCCGACGCGGCGGACCTTGCCGGCGTATTGGCCGACCCCGCCGGAGCAGCGGTGGAAGCGGCGCTTGGCGCGAGGCTGCTCGTCGCGCGGCGCGCGCTCGTCGTGCCGCGGCGGCCGTCCAGCGGCTGGTCTCGGCTCGGCCGCGACCCGCGCTGCCGGCGGCAGCTGGGCCGCGGCCCGCTGGAAGCCCTCGGGCAGCGGCAGTGGCATGAGCTTGACCCCGGTCAGCTTCTCGATGTCCTTGAGGTAAGGCTTCTCGTCGGGCGCGACGAAGCTCAGCGCCACGCCCTCGGCGCCGGCGCGCGCGGTGCGGCCGATG
>JAEKKO010000280.1 GCA_019510335.1 Novosphingobium sp.
GAGCGCCTGTGCGCTGAGCGCGGCGAAGACTTTGCCGGTCTCTCGCGGATGCTCGGGCGCAACGCTGCCTACATTCAGCAGTACGTGCGGCGCGGCACGCCGCGGCGGCTGGGCGAAGAGGAACGCCGGAAGCTGGCGCGCTATTTCGGGATTTCGGAAACTGTGCTGGGCGGGCCGGCCGAAACCGTGTCGGCGCCCGCAGGCCTGATCACCGTCAACCGCCATGCCGCCGCCGTCTCGGCCGGCCCGGGGGCGATCGTTCAGGAGGAGCTCGGGAAGCCCTATTTCGCCTTCGACGAACGTTGGCTCAAAACGCTTACACCGAGCTCGCCGACCAACCTTTCGATCGTCCGCGTCGAGGGAGATTCGATGGCGCCGACACTGAACGCGGGCGACGATATCCTCGTCGATCTCGGTGACGCGGGGGACCGGCTGCGCGACGGCATTTATGTGCTGCGGATCGATGAAGCGTTGGTCGTGAAGCGGCTCGCGCTAAACCCGATCGGTCGGCGGGTGACGATTCAGTCCGATAACCCCGCTTACCCCGACTGGCCCGACTGCAGCCTGGACGAGATTAAGCCGATTGGCCGGGTGATCTGGTCGGGACGAAGGATCGTCTAGCGGCGGCGCTGCCGATCGATCAGCCAGGTCACGATCGCAAGGGCGATGCCCACGCCGGTGCCGGTCAGAATGCCTTTCATCGGATTGCCGATCGCCAGGCCCAAGGGAAGTCCAGCAAGGATGCAGAGGGTGAGGAAGCATCCTCCGGCGCGGGTCGTGCTTGGCATTGCGGCGCAATGGCAGAGCAGCTGTGAAAAGGCCAAGGCAATCATGGTTAGCGGCTCGTTGACGATGCTCGTCCTCAGTCGCTCAACGGTCCCGGGGCTATTGAGACTGCGATGGACACGCCCTTCATTCACGGACGCCCGGCGCTTGCCGACGCCGCCGCGCTGATCGAGCGCTACGGTGACGATGCGGGTTTCGAGGCGGCGGTGCGCGCCGAGCGCTGCCGCGACGACGGCAATGTCGCGCGCTTCTGCCACTGGCGGCAGATTGAGCGGGTGATCGCCACGCTCAGCTGCGATGAAGTGATCGGCACCGTCCACTAAGCGTTTCAATTAGCGAAGGAACGTACTGGCGCGGTTCAGGAGCGCTGGTTAAGGCTGGCCCTTGAATGAGTGGGCGGGGTTCAAGGGTCGGGGCCGCACGGCTGCTGTGCGCGGCCGCCGCCGCTGCGTTCGCGCTTCCGATTCACGCCCAAACCGCGCCATCGCCTCCGCCGCCGGATCCCGCCGAGCTCGACCCGAGCGCCCCGCTCGATCCGCTGCCGGATCTCGGCGTCGCCTGGCCCGAGCTCAACGCCAGGGAGACGACGGCTCCGCCGCCAGCTTCCACTCCGGCCGTAGGCTCCAAAAAGAAGGAGGCGACGACGGCCGTTGCGGATGCAGCGGGCAACATTCGATACACGATTGCGGTCGAGGGGCTTGCGTCAGTCGGCGATGCGGAGGCTCTGCTCCATTCATTCCGCCAGCAGTCGGCACTCGAGGCCGAGCGCAAGAAGCCGGCGAATGCCGCGCAGATTGGCCGCCGCGCCAGCGCCGACGCCGATCTCCTGACCGAGCTGTTGCGCTCGCAGGGCTATTATGACGCCGCGGTCGAGCCCAGCACGGAGAAGGTCGGCGACGCGCTGCGGGTGGTTCTGACCGCCGATCCTGGCGCGCAATACCGTTTTGCCACGGTTGAGCTTCCGGGGCTCGAAGCGGCCGGGCCGGAGGCGGCGAAGCTGCGCGATACGTTCGGGGTCAAACCGGGCGATCCCGTGGTAGCGACCGACGTGATCTCCGGCGGGGTCGCGTTGACGCAGGCACTGGGCGAAGAGGGCTTTGCCGAGGCCAAGCTCGGCGATCAGGATATTGAGGTAAATCACCAGACCCATCTGGCGACGCTGAGGCTGCCGGTGGATCCAGGGCCGGTCGCCCGCTTCGGCGTGATCCATGTCAGCGGCCGTCCGCCGTTCAGCGCACGCCATCTCGCGACGATCGCCCGCTTTAAGCGCGGCGATCCGTTCCAGCGGTCGAAGCTCGACGATCTGCGCCGCGCGCTTATCCAGACCACGCTGGTCGCTAGCGCCGATATCCAGGTCGTGCCCGTGCAGGGCGGGCGCACCGTCGACATCAACGTCCGGCTGGAGCCGGCGCCGTCGCACACGATCGCGGGGGAGCTCGGCTACGGCACCGGCCAGGGAGTCCGCGCTGAGGCAAGTTGGACGGATCGCAATTTCGTCAACCCCGAAGGTGCGCTGACGTTGCGCGGGGTCGCCGGCACCAAGGAGCAGCTCTTCGGCGTGCAGCTCCGCCGCTCGAATTTCCTGCAGCGCGACCAGACGCTGAATGTCCAGCTCTCGGCGTCGCACCAGAAGTTCGATGCTTATGAGGCTAAGACGGTCGACCTCGCCGCGAATATCGAGCGGCAGAGCAACTTCATCTGGCAGAAGAAGTGGACCTGGTCCTACGGCGGCGAGTGGCTCGCGACCGACGAGCGCGGCGTGTTCAGCAGCGCAGGAATCAAGGACACAAAGACCTTCCTGATCGCCGCGCTGCCGCTCAGCCTCGGCTATGACGGCAGCGACAGCCTGCTCGACCCGACCCGCGGCTTCCGCTTGAGTGGGCGGCTAAGCCCGGAGCTTTCGTACCACAGCGGGCGCTTCAATTATGCCCGCGCTCAGATCGACGCGAGCGTCTACCATCCGATCTCCGACCGCCTGGTCGTTGCAGGCCGCGTTCGTCTCGGCACCATCTTCGGCGCCGGAGTGTTCGATATTGCGCCTTCGCGCCGCTTCTATTCGGGCGGCGGCGGATCGGTGCGCGGCTACGGTTATCAGCAGCTCGGGCC
>JAEKKO010000281.1 GCA_019510335.1 Novosphingobium sp.
GGTGCTGCCGATCGTCCAGAACACCGGGAACAGCAGCGCCAGCGTCAGGGCGTAGCCGATCACGATCGGGAGCTTGCGCCCGACCCGGTCGGACAGCTTGCCGAAGATCACGAAGAACACCATGCCGACGGCCGCGGCGATGCCGATGATGATCTCGGCCGCGGTATCGTCCATCCGCGCCGCGCCCTTGAGGAAGCTCAGCGCCGAGAACATCGCGGTGTACCAGATCACGGTCAGCCCGGCGGCAACGCCGAACAGCGCGATGAAGATGCGGCGCTTGTTGCCGGGATAGCTGAAGCTTTCCACGAACGGGTTGCGGGCGAGCTCTCCCGCCTCCTGCATCTCGCGGAAAACCGGGCTCTCGGAGAGCTTCAGGCGCATCCACAACGAGATCGCGAGCAGCGCGATGCTGATGATGAACGGCACCCGCCAGGCCCACGTCGCCCAGGTCGCCGGTCCGAACACCGCCTTGCAGGCAAGCACGATGATCAGGCTGAGAACGAACCCGCCGACCACGCTCGACTGGATATAGCCGGTGAAATAGCCCCGCCGCTGCGGCGGCGAATGCTCCGAAACGTAAATTGCCGCGCCGCCATATTCACCGCCGAGGGCCAGGCCCTGCATCACTCGCAGCAGCACCACCAGCAGCGGCGCGACCAGTCCGATTTTCGCCGCCGACGGGACCAGGCCGACGCCGGCAGTGGCGATGCCCATCAATGTCACTGTGACGAGGAAGGTGTACTTGCGCCCGAGCCGGTCGCCGAGAAAGCCGAACAGGATCGCGCCGAGCGGGCGGAACCCGAAGCCGACGGCGAATCCGGCCCACACCAGCAGGATCTGCAGCGTCTCGTTGCCGGCCGGGAAAAACGTCTTGCCGATCAGCGGCGCGAGCGTGCCGTAGATGAAGAAGTCGTACCATTCGAAGATCGTGCCCGCCGACGAGGCGGCGATCACCAGCCGCATGTCCGCGGCGTTCGGCGCGACGTGCGCGGCGGCTTTCCTGCCCGGCGGCGGATGCGGAATGGCGGCGGCCTCGGCCATGGTGGTCCTCTCCTCGTTGCGGCCGGTTTTAGCCCGGCGCCTCGCCGCTGGAAAGCGCGCTCAACGCGGCGCGCCAGGCGAGCAGGATTGCGCCGTGCCGCGCCGGATAGGCGCGCGCCGGCTCGAGCGCGGCGAAACCGGGCCAGTCTGGCAGCGGTTCGTCGCCGGCAAGCCAGGCCGCGATTTCCCGCTCGGCTGCGGCGACGGCAGCCCGGTCGCGGCCATGGGCGGCTTCGGCAAACAGGGCCGCGGCGGCCTGGCCGATGGCACAGGCATGCGAGCGCATGCCGAGCCGGGCGATCCGCCCCTCGCCGTCGAGCTCGAGACCGAGTGTCAAGGAGCTGCCGCAGCTTGGAGCGCGCGCGGCGCCGGTCAGCGGCAGCGACGGATCGAGCGGCCAGGCCGCCAGCCCGGTCGCCAGTGCCAGCACTTGCGGGGTGTAGAGGACCGCGGCCCGGGCCACGCTCACTTGGTCTTGTCGAGCCGCGAGTCTTCGGCATCGACGGCGGCGCGGCGGCGCTCGGCGAGCATCTGGACCAGCGCATCGCTGCTCGCGTTGATGAACGGGTAGGTGCGCGACTGGGTGATCCATTCGGGTCGGCCGCCGACTCCCCACACGGTATCGTAGCCGAGCACCAGCACGGAGAACGCCAGCACCGCGATGATTATTCCTTTAACCGCGCCGAAGCCGAACCCGAGCACCCGGTCGATCGGCCCGAGGAACGAGCCGCGGCTGGCCCGGCCGAGCATGTTCGCCAGCACTTTGGTCGCTGCGTAAGGGATCAGCAGGAGGATCGCGAAAGCGAGCACCGCCGCGCCCGAGGCAGTACCGACGCGCGGCAACAGCGCGGTGGTCAGCGGCGTGTGGAGGAAATGGATGGCGACGAGCGCGAACAGCCAGGCGAGCAGCGCCAGCACTTCCTGGACGAAACCGCGGACGAATCCGGTGATCGCGCCGAGACCGACGAGCAGGAAAACAGCAATGTCGAGGCCCGTCATCGCCGCGGCAATTAAGCTTCGGCCATGATCCGGTCAACGAGATTTGGCAGCAGCGGCACCGCATTGTAACGGGTCCCCGAGGCCGCCGCGGTGCCGTCGGCCGGGCCGCAGGCGGTGCCGAAGCCGAGCTTGGCGGCTTCCTTCAGGCGCAACCCGCCGTGGGCGACGGGACGGATCTCGCCGGCCAGCGATACTTCGCCGAACCACACCCCGTGGGCCGCCAGCGGCTTGTCGGCGAGCGCTGAGACCAGCGCCGCCGCAACCGCGAGATCGGCCGCCGGATCGGTCAGCCGGTAACCGCCGGCGACGTTCAGGTACACCTCGGCGCTCGAGAAATTGAGCCCGCAGCGCGCCTCGAGCACCGCCAGCAGCATCGCCATCCGGCCGCTGTCCCACCCGACCACCGCCCGGCGCGGAGTCGCCCCGCTGGCCAACCGGACGATCAGCGCCTGGATTTCGACCAGCACCGGGCGGGTCCCCTCGATCGCCGGGAACACCGCGTTGCCGGCCACCGGCTGCTCGCGGCCGGAGAGGAATAGCGACGACGGATTGGCGACTTCGGTGAGCCCCTGCCCTTCCATCGCGAACACGCCGATCTCGTCGACCGGGCCGAAGCGGTTCTTGAGCGAGCGGAGGATGCGGTACTGGTGACTGCGCTCGCCTTCGAAGCTCATCACCACGTCGACCATGTGCTCGAGCACGCGCGGCCCGGCGATGCTGCCGTCCTTGGTGACGTGGCCGACGAGGACCAGCGCGACGCCGTTCTCCTTGGCATAGCGGATCAGCTCGAACGCGCAGCCGCGGACTTGGCTGACCGTCCCCGGCGCGCCCTCGA
>JAEKKO010000137.1 GCA_019510335.1 Novosphingobium sp.
GTGTAGCCTTCCTTGGCTCGGGGCATCGCGCGGGCATAACGCTGTGCCCCTTCAGGCGAACAGGGGAATGACGTGCGCCATGTCGACGGTCGTGCGGATGCCGGGAGCGGCTTCGCAGACGACCGGCACGGCATTGACCGCGCGGTGGGCGGTGAGACCGGGAGTGAAGCGCGGGTACTCCTCCGCGCTGACGGGGTAGGTGATGTTGACCTCGACCGGCGTGTCGCCCGCGGTCGTCACCTTCCACCCGGATTCCGGCCGCAGGTCCCAGTCCTCCTCGACGTCGGCGGTCGCGTACCAGTTGGCGATGAAGCGGACCACCGGCTTGCCCTTGTGCTTGCCGGTGACGGTGATCCGCATCGCCCCGACCGTGCCCTTGGGGATCGTGCCCGCGGCAATTTGCTTGTCGCTTCGCGCGGCGCCGAGCTCGCCGACGGCTTCCATCTCGTCGCACGGCAGCCCGATGGCGTCGGCGATCTGGCCGAGCGAGGAGCCGAAATCGCTCTTGAGGTGCTCGGCCCGGCGCTGGTCGAACGGCGCCATCGGCTTGGCAAAGCCCATCACTTCGAACAGCATCTCGGGCGAGTTGCGACTGGAGACGTCGGCGTATTCGTTGATCGTAATGAGGTCGTGATGCCGCTGCAACGCGAGCAAGGGAATCGCCAGCGCCTCGGTGATGAACCCCGGACTCGAGCCGGTACTGTAGATCGACGTGCCGCCCTTGGCGCAGGCCGCCTCGACCCGCTCGCGCACCGCCGGGTCCATTGTTCGCGGATGATGGAAGTCGCCGCGGGTGGTGACGATGTTCTTGCCGGATTCGAGGATACGGCAGATCTCGTCGAAGTCGGTGCCCTGGCGCATGTAGAGCACGCAGGCCGCATCGAGTGCGATCAGCTCGTCGGCCGAGTTGGTCGCCTTGACGCCGGTGTCCGGCAGGCCAGCGAGTTCCCCGGCGTCCTTGCCGACCTTGTCCGGCGAACTGACCCACAGTCCGACCAGCTCGAGCTGCGGATGCTCAATCACGGTCTTCAGCGCGCGCGAGCCGACATTGCCGGTGGCCCATTGAATCACGCGATAGGTCTTGTCGCCGGCCATGCCCTGCTCTCCCGCACAAAAAAGAAGCCCGCGAGGGCCGAGCCGGGTCTCCCCGATTCCGGCGCTCGCGGGCAACCTTTAACGCATGTTCAGCAGCGGCCCGCAAGCGGGCCCCACCGCGCACGGGCGATCAGAACTTTACGCCAACCTCGACGCCGTAGGTCGCCGGCTTGCTCTAGTTCGTGCCGATGCCGAAGCTGCCGTATTGCACCTCGGTCTTGTAGCGGGTGCCGATGACTTTGTCGCCGAACACAGCGTCGAGTGCTTGCTCGGATCGGTCCGGAAATTGGATACCTGATCACGGGGCCACAATCCGACACGATCTGTTACTAGCGCGACTGGTGACTGCGCATCACGGTCCGAGATACCCGACGGTGGGAAGCCGCAGATCCGGGGATTCGGCCTTCCATCGCACGGAGCCGAACGGCCGCTCGAGCAGGCGCCGGGCGCGCCGGGCCTGGCCCGAGCGGTTGAAACCGTCGGCTTGCCGCTGAAGGTCTAGCTCGGCTTGGGTATAGCGGTCGCGCATCCGCAAGTAGTCGCCCCAGGTCGGGCAATGGTAACGCTCGAGCCACAGCGCCGGATCGGCGATGTCGCGGGAGATCGACCAGTCGAACCCGCCGTTGCGATTGCGGACCCTCTGCAGCTTGAGCACGGCATCGTAGAAGCCGCGCGCGTGGTCGGGGTCGACGTCGTACTCGATCTCGATCACCACCGGCCCCGAGCGCATCGTCAGCCCGAGCGCGACGGGAATCTCGCTGTCGATCCCGATCGACTCGATGTCGACCTCGCGGTCGTCCTGCAACGGCAGGACGAAGCCGACGAACACCGTGCACAGCACCGCCGTGGCAGAGCACAGCAAAGAGAAAGAGACGCCGGCGTGGGAGGTCACGACCCCCCAACCCGACGCACCAAAGGCGACGCCGCCCGTCGTGGCCGATGTATACAGCGAAAGCGCCCGGGCGGTGACCCAGCGCGGCGAGGACAGTTGAACGCTGACGTTGAGCAGGGAGGCCGTGGTCATGTTGCAGAGGCCGACGAGGAAGAAGCCGACGCAAGTCAACGGCAGCCACCGGCTCAGGGCGATGATCACGAGGGCCCCACCAGTTACCGCGGCAAAACCGCGGATCGCGGCCTCGGCCGAGAACCGCTCGCGCAAGTCGCCGACGAACAGTGCGCCGAGCACGGCGCCCACGCCGGTCGCGCCGAGCATGATGCCATACGTGGCGGCGGTCCCGTGAAGCAGGTTGCGCGCCACCAGCGGACCGAGCGCGATGTAGGCGGAGCTGCTCAATCCGAACAGGAAGGCCCGCGTCAGCACCGTTCGGATCGGCGGCGAATGGAGCGCATAGCGCGCACCCGAAACGATCGCGCGGTCGATCCGCTCGGGCGGCAGGCGCGAGGGCGTGTGGCGCCGCTGCCAGAAGAAGAATGCAACCCACAAAGGGAGGTAGAACACCGCGTTTATCCCGAACGCGGCCTTGGCGCCGAACGCGACGACGATCAGCCCGCCCAGCGCCGGACCGAAGCTGCGCGCGATGTTGTAGCTGATTGAACCGAGCGCGATGGCCGCCGGGAGGTGCTCTTCGGACACCTGCTCGCCGATCGAGGCTTGCCACGAGGGGCTATACAGCGCGACGCCGCCGCCGATCAGCACGCAAAAGCCGAGCAGCATCCACGGCGTCGTCAGCCCGGCAAATGCCAGCGCCGTCAGCAGCGCGCCGGAGAGCGCCGCGAAGCCCAGTCCAGTCAGGGCGATCCTGCGCCTGTCGAACATGTCGGCGATAGCGCCGGCCGGCACCGCGACGAGCATCAGCGGCAGCATCAGGGCGCTCTGGACGAGCGCGACCATGCTGGGCGAATTGCTCAGACGGGTCATTTCCCACGCTGCGCCGACGCCGAGGATCAGCTGGCCGAAGTTCGAGAACAAGCTCGCGGTCCAGATCCGCCGAAAGGTCGGCTCTCGCAGCGGCGCCAGGGCGCGGCTGCCGCCGCTGTGCGCCACTGCCATGCCGTCGGCCATCGTCGCTTCCCCTGCTGCCCGTGCCTTGTCTCGGCTGCGCGGCGACGCGCGTCAAGGCGGGCGGCACGCAGCTTCGGGCTGGGCTGATCGCCGCCACGATGGCGGCACCGTGGGCTTCGATTGCAAAATCGGCCGCGGCTCACCATTAGGGCTTCAAAGCGATCCCGAAGGAGCATCCCGCCGTGGCCGAAGCCTACATCATCGACGCCGTCCGCACCCCACGCAGCATCGGCAAGATGGGCAAGGGCGCGCTTTCGACGATGCACCCTGAGCACCTCGCGGCGACCGTTCTCGAGGCGCTCAAGGACCGCAATCACCTCGACACCGCCGACGTCGACGACGTCATCTGGGGCGTCTCCGGCCAGATCGGGCTGCAGGCCGGTGACATCGGCCGCAACGCCGCGCTCGACGCCGGCTATGACGTCAAGGCCGGCGGGGTCACGCTCAACCGGTTCTGCGGCAGCGGCTTGACCGCAACCAATCTCGGCGCGGGGATGATCATGTCGGGGATGCACGACCTCGTCATCACCGGCGGCTCGGAGATGCTCTCGTACATCAACTACTACGGACAGAAGATGCGCGACGCCGGCGTCGGTGCCGGCGGAATGGGCGTCGGCAACCCGCGGCTCCAGGCCAAGCATCCGCAGTCGAACCAGGGCGTCTGCGCCGATGCGATCGCGGCGATGGAGGGGATTTCGCGCGACGAGCTCGAACAGCTCGGGGTGGAGAGCCAGAAGCGCGCCGCCCACGCGATCAAGGAGGGCCGCTTCGCCAAGTCCACGATCGTCGTCAGGGACGACGAGGGCAACGTCATCCTCGACCACGAGGAGTACCCGCGTCCAGACACGACCGCCGAAGGGCTCGCCCAGCTCAAGCCTGCCTTCGCGATGTTCCTCGACATGCCCTCGCAGCCCGAGGGCAAGACGTACGCTGAGCTGATCCAGCAGAAATATCCCGACGTGGCGATCGAGCCGATGCACCACGTCGGCATATCGTCGGGCGTGGTCGACGGCGCCGCGGCGATCCTGCTGGCATCGAAAGAGTACGCCGAAAAGCACGGTCTCAAGCCGCGCGGGCGAATCGTCGCGATGGCCGAGACCGGCGACTGCCCGACGCTGATGCTCAATGCCCCCGGACCAGCGGCGCGGAAGGTGCTCGAGAAGGCTGGCCTGACCAAGGACGACATCGACGTCTGGGAGGTCAACGAGGCGTTCGCCGTCGTCGTCGAGAAGTTCATCCGCGACCTCGGCATCGACCGTGCCAAGGTTAACCCGAACGGCGGCTCTATCGCGCTCGGCCATCCGATCGCGGCAACCGGGCCGATGCTGATCGGCACCGCGCTCGACGAGCTCGAGCGGACCGGCGGGCGTTATGCCCTTATCACGATGTGCGCGGCCGGCGGCATGGCCCCGGCGATCATCATCGAGCGCGTCGAAAGCTGAGCCCTCCCCGCCCCCGAGAAATCGTGCAATTCCTGTGGCGCTCCGCTAAGCGGGCGTGCGGGAGCGGGAGGCGACGATCGAACGATCGAACGAACTGAGGCGCGATATTTCGCTGCGGTTGGCCGTCTTGACGCGGCTGATGCGCAAGAGCTTCGACCGCTACGTCGCCGATTTCGGGGTCACGCGATCGCTGTGGTCGCTGATCGCGGTCGTCGCGCGGCGCCCCGGGACGACCCAGCGGGCGATCGCCGAAGCTTTGGAGATGTCGGAAGCCTCGGCCGGGCGGCTGGTAGATCGGCTCGTTGCAGAAGGCTTGCTCGAGCGGCGCGAGCGCGAGGACGATCGCCGTGCCCGGGCCGTGTACCTGACGCCGAAAGCCGACCCGCTGCTCGAGCAGATGGCGAACATGGCGCGTCAGCGCGAGGAATGGATGTTCCGCGGCATGACCGAGGAGGAGCTGGAGCAGCTCCGCGCGCTGCTCGAAAAACTTCACACCAACCTCAACCCGGGATCGATGAACTCGTCGGCCGAGGCATCATAGGAAGGCGCTGACAACGAAAAAGGGCGACGCTTGCGCGCCGCCCCTCTCGTGTTCTGTTCGGTGCCGCGGCTTACTTGCCGTGGAGCAGCTCGGACTTGGTCAGCGAGGTGGTGACCTTGCCGTTTGACTCGCTCAGCGTCGAAGCCGGGACAGTGACCAGCTTGCCGTCGAGGATGACCTGCGCAGCGCCGGTCGCGGTGACGCGATAGACGGCGGCGATGCGCTGTCCATTGGCGCCGTAGAGCATTTTGCCGACGGCGACGGCGACGGCCGCGGGAGCGGCGGCATCGGTGACGGCACGGACGGACTGCGACGCCTCTTCGGCGTGAACGGCGGCCGGCAGAAGCGAGAAGGTGGCGAGGGTCGCGGCGAGCGCGATGGGAACGATCTTGTTCATGTGCAAACTCCTGGATCGGCGAGTGGAGAATTCCTCTCCGAAGACCTAAGCTAGGTTAGTAATTTTCTGTCGGCTGTCAATTGCGAACTTTGCAATTCGCCCGTGCAAAAACGCAACCGCAGCAAACGCCTCGGTTCATCGTCGCAGCGATGGCCGCGACGGTTGATCGGGTCTGGCTTTGCGCGCAACAGAACCGCGCAAACCTGCGCCATCGCCAGCCGATCGCGCGAGACGGGAAGTGGTTGTCATGACGAAGGTAATGGAAGGCGTCCGCGTTCTCGAGGTCGCGCAGTTCACGTTCGTTCCGGCCGCAGGCGCCGTCCTCGCCGATTGGGGCGCCGACGTCATCAAGGTCGAGCACCCAGTGCGCGGCGACACCCAGCGTGGCTTCCTCAACATGGGCGGCGTGCAGCTCGATCCGCAGCGGCATACGCTGTTCGAGCACCCCAATCGCGGCAAGCGCAGCGTCGGCATCGACGTTTCGACCCCGGAAGGCCAGGAGGTGCTGTACGAGCTGGCCAAGACCGCCGACGTGTTCCTGACCAATTACCTTCCCCAGGTCCGGCAGAAGAACAAGTTCGACGTCGAGCACATCCGCGCGGTCAACCCGAACATCATCTACGCCCGCGGCAGCGCGCTCGGCGACAAAGGTCCCGAGCGCGAAGTCGGCGGCTTCGACGGGACGTGCTTCTGGTCGCGCAGCGGCGTCGCCTACTCGATGACCCCCGAGGAACTGCCTGGGCCGCTCTCGCAAGGCATTCCGGCATTCGGAGATTCGATTGGCGGCATGTTCATCGCCGGCGGCATCTCCGCCGCGCTGTTCCACCGCGAGCGCACCGGCGAGGCGACGGTGATGGACGTGTCCCTGCTCAGCGCCGCCACCTGGGCCTCGGGCGCGCTGATCGCCCAGGTCGCCGAGACCGGGATCCTGACCCGCAATCCCTACCCGGGCAACGGAGGCGCCGCACGCAATCCATTCATGGGCAATTACCAGACGTCCGACGGCGGCACGATCAACCTCTGCACGCTCTCTCCGACGGGACACATCCGCAGCCTGTTCGAGCACATCGGCGTGCCGGAAGCGGCGGATGATCCACGCTTTGCCGAGCCGCGCGCGCTGTTCGAGAACGCCGGTGCGGCGAGCGACATCCTGATGAAGGCATTCGCCGAGCATCCATTCGACTATTGGCGCCAGCACCTCAAGAGCTTCTCGGGCCAGTGGGCGCCAATCCAATCGTTTCACGACATCCTCACCGATGAGCAAGCGCTGGCCAACGACATGATCGTCGAAGTCGAAGCCGCCGACGGCAGCGACCGGCCGCTCAAGCTGGTCCGCGGCCCGGTCGAGTTCGACGGCGCCGCGACGGTCACGACCCGTTCGCCGATCGCATCCGAGCACACCGAACTCGTGCTGATGGAACTCGGCATCGAGTGGGACAAGATCGAGGAATATAAGGCGAAGGGTGCGATCGCCTGACGCTGGATTGCCGCCTGAACGTCAAGACATGACAAAGGTCATGCAGGGCGTCCGCGTCCTCGAGGTCGCGCAGTTCGTGTTCGTCCCTTCGGCCGGGGCGATCCTCGCCGACTGGGGCGCCGACGTGATCAAGGTCGAGCACCCGCTGCGCGGCGACACCCAGCGCGGGATGGCCACCGTCGGCGGGTTCAAGCTCGACGCGAACGTCAATCCGCTGATCGAGCATGCCAACCGCGGCAAGCGCAGCATCGGCATCGATGTCGCCACGGCCGAAGGGCAACAGCTGATCTATGAGCTCGCCGCCACCGCCGACGTGTTCCTCACCAACTACCTCCCGGCGGCGCGGCAGAAGCTCAAAATCGACCTCGAGCACATCCGCTCGGCCAATCCGCAGATCATCTACGCCCGCGGCAGCGCTTATGGCGACAAGGGGCCGGAGCGCGAGCGCGGCGGCTACGACATGAGCGCGTTCTGGGGCCACGGCGGGATTGGCCAATCGCTGACCCCGGAGGAATTCGAAGTGCCGCTGGCGCAAGGCATCGGCGGCTTCGGCGATTCCATCGCCGGGATGAACATCGCCGGCGGCGTAGCGGCGGCGCTTTACCATCGCGCCCAAACCGGCGAAGCGAGCGAGCTCGACGTCTCACTGATCAGCACTGCCGCATGGTCGTCCGGAGCGGTGCTCAACACGTATGTCCATGCCGGGCAGCTGACGCGGATCGGCGTGCCTAAGCCGGGCGGCAGCGCCTACAGTCCGTTCCTCGGCAACTACAAGACCTTGGACGGCGGCACGATAATGCTCTTCATCATGGCGCCGACCGGGTACATCCGCGACACCTTCGAGCATCTCGGCCTCGGCGAGTACGTCGCCGATCCGCGCTTCGCCGATGTGCCCTCGCTGCTCGCGCATTCCGAGGAGGCCGGCGCGCTGATCGCTGGTGCGTTCGCGCGCCAGCCGTTCGCCTATTGGCGCGAGCACCTCAAGACGATGAAGGGCCAGTGGGCGCCGGCCAATACCCTGCTCGAGCTCGGCGCCGACGAGCAGGCGCTGGCCAACGACATGTTCTTCGAAGTCGAGCCGATCGACGGCGGACGTCCGATCAAGGTCGCCCGCGGACCGGTCCAGTTCGACCACCAGCCGACTCGCAACGAGCGCGCTCCGCAGGCGGCGGAGCACACCGAGCAAGTGCTGCTCGAACTGGGCCTTGAATGGGAGCGGATCGAACGCCTAAAGGCCGCTGGTGCAATTGCCTGACGGCAGCCTGAGAGGACTTTGATGAAACCCGGAACGAAACTGAAAAGCGCGGTCTGCAGCACCGAAGTGATGGTGATCCGCAGCGCCGGGGGCCAGATCGAATGCGGCGGCGCGCCGATGGCCGAAACCAAGCCGGCGGAAGCCGGAGCGCTCAGTCCGGAGCATTCGAATGGCACCCTGATGGGCAAGCGTTACGTCGATGCCGACAACAAGTATGAGCTGCTCTGCGTCAAGCCGGGCAAAGGGTCGCTGTCGGTCGACGGGGTCCCCCTTAGTGTCAAGGATGCCAAGCCTCTCCCGGCGTCAGACTGATCGCGCTATAGTGCTGCGATGAACATTACGCTGTTCCTCGAGATGGCGGCCGACGCCGCGCCCGATCGCGTCGGGCTGGTCTGCGATGGCAAGCGCTGGACGTATGCCGAGCTGCTGAGCGCGGCCCGCGGGGCGTTCGAGCTGATCGAGGCAAGCGACTGCGACCACGTCGCCTTGCTCGACGAGAGCAGCGAGGCGGCGGTGATCGCATTGTTCGGCGCGGCGCTTGCCGGCGTGCCGTACTGTCCGCTCAACTACCGCCTGCCCGACACCGATCTCGCCGCGCTGCTCGGGCGGATCGCGCCGGCGCTGGTCGTTGGCGATGAGGAGCGGGTGACGCGGCTCGCCGACGATCGCGGCCACACGATCTACGCGCGCGAAGATTTCACCATTGCCGTGCAGGAAGCTAGCCCGACCGCCGAAGAACGCGAATACGACGCGGAAGGCGGCATCGCCATACAGCTGTTCACCAGCGGCACGACTGCTGCCCCGAAGGCGGCGATCCTGCGTCATTCGAACCTGCTCTCGTACATTCTCGGCACGGTCGAGTTCGGCTCTGCCGACGAGGACGATGCGGCTCTGGTCTCGGTCCCCCCCTATCACATTGCCGGAATTTCGGCGCTGCTCAGCTCGATCTACTCGATGCGGCGGATCGTCATGCTCCCGGCATTCTCGCCGGAAGCGTGGTTGACTCTGGCCGAGGCTGAGAAGGTGACCAACGCCTTCGTCGTGCCGACGATGCTGTCGCGGATCATCGAAACGCTCGACAAGGGGATGAATGCAGATCTCTCCGGCCTGCGCGCCATCGCTTACGGCGGCGGCAAGATGCCGCTCGAGCTGATCCATCGTGCACTAGACCTGTTCCCCGAGACCGGCTTCACCAACGCCTACGGCCTCACCGAGACGAGCTCGACCGTCGCCCTGCTCGGTCCGGACGAGCACCGCGAGGCGCACACCTCGAGCGATCCGAAGGTCCGGGCCCGGCTCGGCTCGGTCGGCAAGCCGCTGCCGACGGTCGAACTCGAGATCCGCGACGAAGAAGGCCGGCCGCTCCCTTCAGGCCAGCCTGGCGAAATATACGTCCGCGGCGAGCAGGTCTCGGGCGAGTACAAGGAACGCAGCGTGCTCGACGCACAAGGCTGGTTCCCGACCCGCGACGCGGGCTATCTCGACGAGGACGGTTATCTGTTCCTCTCCGGCCGCGCCGACGACGTGATCGTCCGCGGCGGCGAGAATATCTCGCCCGGCGAGATCGAGGACGTTCTGCTCGGTCACCCGGCGCTCGCCGATGCCGCAGCGGTGGCGGTCCCCTCGATCGAATGGGGAGAAGCGGTCGGGATCGCCGTCGTTCCCCGCGAAGGCCACGACGCCCCCTCGCCCGAAGAACTGCGGGAGCTGATCCGCGCGCGGCTGCGGTCGTCACGCGTTCCGGACAAGGTGCTGGTGGTGAAAGAGCTGCCATACAACGAAATGGGCAAGCTCCTGCGCCGTGAGGTCAAGACCCTCCTCTCGACCTGAGCCGGAGACACACCCGGCGATCCCGCTCGCCCGGTGGGCGGACCGGCAGCTTCGCCGGCTTTCCGGGGAGACCGGCTCGGCGGCGATCGCCGCCCTTGAGGGCGCGACGCTGCTTGGCGAACGGGGCTCGGCCGGGAACTACACGATCAACGGCCGGGTCTCGGCAGGGATCGGGGGCAGCCGACTGTACGCCACCCGCGACGGCGGCTGGTTTGCACTGACGATCCTGCGCGACGAAGATCGCGAACTGCTGCCGGCGCTGTTCCTCGGTACCGGTCGCTTCGGCCGACGAGACGCCTGTGTCTCCGCCTGTCGATGTGATCGCACGCGGGCCACGGCGGGCGCGCGGCACTGGACATCGGCCGCTAGCGATCGACCTCTCCGCGATTTGGGCCGGTCCACTTGCCGGGCACTTGCTGTGGCTCGCGGGTGCCGAGGTGGTGAAGATCGAAAGTCTCACCCGTCCCGACCTGATCCGCCGTGACGATCCGGCGACGTTCGATCTGATCAACCAGGGCAAGCCCAGCGTGATCGTAGACTTCCACGACGATGCCGAGAAAGCCGCGCTGGTGCGGCTGATCCGCCGCGCCGACTTCGTGATCGAGTCCTCGCGCCCGCGCGCGCTGAAGCACCTTGGAATCGACGCCGATGCGCTGGTGCGTGAAACGCCGGGACTCGTCTGGCTGACGGTGACCGGGCACGGCGCCACCGGCGAGGCGGCCAACTGGGCCGGAATCGGCAACGACTGCGGGGTCGCGGCGGGCCTCAGCCGCGCGCTTGCGGATGTCGGCTGCGCGATCGGCTATGTCGGCGACG
>JAEKKO010000138.1 GCA_019510335.1 Novosphingobium sp.
GTCGGCGACGCCGACCACGTCGGTGCGCCACAGATGACTCCTGACCCGCTCCATCTCGCGCTGGGCAACATCGAGGATGCGGCGGTGCTGGTCGGGGATCGAGAACGCCTGGGCATGGACCCGTGGCGCGAACGCCACCGCCGCCCCGGCCGCGAGGCCGCTCGAGAGGAGCTGCCGCCGATTCATTCCCCCGTTCATACGCGACCGCGGTTAACGCCAGCCTGAACGGCGCGCCAGCGCCAAGCGGCAGATCAGCAACGGTTTGCGCCGAGTCGCGCCGCCGGCCGATCAGACCGCGGGCGCGATATAGGTGAGCGCGAAGTCGCCACCTTTGTACAGCAGCGGCGCGTCGAGAGCCTTGCCCGTGGCGTAGGCCATACAGTCGCCGAAGTTGAGCTTGGCGCGATTGTGCCCTCTGCCAAACCGCTCGAATGCCTATTGAGCGAGGAACGCCTCCTGCGGGCCGAATGGCTGCACTTCGATTTAGCTCTCGGCGATGAGATCGAGCAGCTTCGTCGAACCGGCAGCCCCGAACTTACCCCAGCAGACCAGGAATGATTCGACGAGCGAGGGCGCGCCTATCACGAGCGGCCCAGGCGTGGCGAAGCTGTCGGCAATCCGCTCTGAACCCTGTTCGCCAAGAAGCACGCCAAGATCGCCGAGCTGTCGACGACGATCACTGGGTCAGGCCGTCCTCATCATGGCCGAGGATTTCGTCAGCACTGCGGGAGTCGAGAACCGGTAATTTTGCTACCTCGGCCTGAATGCGCTTGATTGCGCGCATGACTTCCGCCGGGTCTTTCGCCTGCCGACGCGGACGGGCCAACTCGTTGCTCACGGCGAGGCGAACCGCTGCCGTGTAATTGACCCCGCGCTCGCTGGCGAGGCGGCGTACCAAGGCATCGGTTTCCGGGTCCTTGATGCTCAGCGCCAATCGGGCATCCTTTCTAGACGCGGTCTAGAAAGTAGTCGTTCTGCGGAAGTGTTCAAGCCGCGCTACAGCGGGTTGATCACCATCTGGTCGCCGGAGAGCTCGACTTTGCCGAGGCGCTGGAGCGCGCTCTGGCCGAGCAGGTTGACCCCGAGCCCTTCTACCCGCCCGAGGCGGTGCGGATCATCGGGCGGAACTCGGCCGTCTTGGTGTCGAGGTTCAGCCGTTCGGCGGTGGCCATACTCAGCGCGACGTAGCTGGCGCCGGTGTCGACGATGAAGTCGGCATCCTGGCCGTTGATCTCGCCGGTGAGGTGAAACGCGTTGTCGTAGCCGCGGGTGATCCGGATCGGCCCGCTCGCCGTCGGCGTGCCCCAGGGCGAGAGGTGCTTGTGCGCCGCGGGGCGGTCAGCGCCACCCTGCGCGGCGGTTCCGTGCCGCGGCGTCATCATGAACGCGGCGAACAGCATCGCCAGGGCAAAGGACACGACGCGGACCATTCAGGGGGAGATAGCGCCAGGCGGTTACCAAATCGCGAAGCGGCTCAGGCGGCGGCGTCGATCGCGTCCGTCGCCTTCCCCGCGTCGGTCATCTGCGCCTCGATCTCGGCGGCCTTGGCTTCGACCAGCGCGACGATGTGGTCGAGCATCGCCTCGCTGGTGACGTGGTGGTCGGTCACCCCGGAGAGGTAGACCATGTGCTTGCCGGCGCCGCCGCCGGTCACCCCGATGTCGGTCTCGCGAGCCTCGCCCGGGCCGTTGACGACGCAGCCGAGCACCGACAGCGACAGCGGGGTCTTGATGTGCTGGAGCCGGTTCTCGAGCAGCGAGACGGTGCGGATCACGTCGAACCCCTGGCGCGCGCACGACGGGCACGAGACGACGCGGACGCCGCGGGTGCGCAGGCCCAGGCTCTTGAGGATCTCGAAGCCGACGCGGACTTCCTCTTCGGGCTCGGCCGAGAGCGAGACGCGGATGGTGTCGCCGATCCCGGCCCACAGCAGGTTGCCGATGCCAATCGCCGACTTGACCGTGCCGCCGATCAGCCCGCCGGCCTCGGTGATGCCGAGGTGCAGCGGGCAGTCGACCGCTTCGGCCAGGCCGATGTAGGCGGCGACCGCGAGGAACACGTCGCTCGCCTTCACCGCCACCTTGTAGGCGTGGAAATCGTGGTCCTGGAGCAGCTTGATATGGTCGAGCGCGGATTCGACGAGCGCTTCGGGGCAAGGCTCGCCGTACTTCTCGAGCAAGTCCTTCTCGAGGCTGCCGCCGTTGACGCCGATGCGGATGGCGCAGCCGTTGGCCTTGGCCGCGCGGACGACTTCGGCGACGCGCTCGCTGCTGCCGATGTTGCCGGGGTTGATCCGCAGGCAGGCGGCGCCGGCGTCGGCGGCCTCGAGCGCGCGCTTGTAGTGGAAATGGATGTCGGCGATGATCGGCACCCGCGCCGCGCGGACGATCTCGGCGAGCGCCGCGGTGCTCTCGACGTCGGGGCACGAGACGCGGATCAGGTCAGCCCCGGCGTCCTCGCAGCGGCGGATCTGGTCGATCGTCGCCCTGGCGTCCGAGGTCGGGGTGTTGGTCATCGTCTGGACGGTGATCGGCGCGTAGCCGCCGACGGGCACGCTGCCGACCATGATCTGGCGGCTGTTGCGGCGCGCAATGTCGCGCCAGGGACGGATCGAGGACATGGCCGCGCATATAGGCGTCGCCGGCCTCACGGGCAAACGCCGCGGCTACAGCAGCCGCGCGAACAGGAACTCGTGGTCGACCTGGCTGCCGACGTGGAACTCGACGTCGCCGACTTTGGCGAAGCCGTGGCGGGCGTAGAAGCGCTGGGCACCGGTGTTGCCGCACCACACCGAGAGCTGGACCTCATCCGCGCCGGCGGCGCGCGCTTCCGCCAGCGCCCACCCCATCAACGACGTGCCGATGCCGCCGCCGGTCGTGTCCGGGGCGGTGTAGAGCTGCTTGAGCTCGATCGCATGGTGGCCGCGCGCCAGCTCCGGCCAGCCGCAGGCGAGGACGAGCTTGCAGAAGCCGACCAGCGCCCCGTCGCGTTCGGCGAGCATCGTCCGCAGCGCCGGGTTGTCGATCTGCGCCCGAGTCACCTCCTCCGCATGCGAATCGGCGAGAAACGCTGCAAGGTTTTCGGGTTGATAGAGATGCCCGAAAGCGGCGGTGAAGCCTGCACGCCCGAGCGCGGCGACGGCGGCGGCATCGGCGGGCGTGGCGGGGCGCAGCACGAGGGACATGGCGGCGCAGTGCCTCCTTTTCGGCCGGCTGTCATCTGCTAGGCTGGCGCGATGGTGGCAAGCGCGGTCCGCGTCATCCTCGCCGCCCTCGCGCTGCTCGCGCTGGCGGACGTGCCGGCACAGGCGAAGGAAGCACAGCCGATGGCCAAGCCGCACCCGGTCCGATGGAGCATCGCCATTCATGGCGGCGCCGGGACGATGGCGCGCGACAAGCTCCCGCCCGAGCGGCAGGCGGCCTATCGCGCCGCGCTCGGCCACGCGCTCGAGGCGGGCGCGGCGGTGCTGCGCAGTGGCGGCAGCGCGCTCGACGCGGTCGAGGCGGCGGCCGTCGTGCTCGAGGACGACCCCCACTTCAACGCGGGGCGCGGCGCGGTGTTCACCTACAACGGCATCAACGAGCTCGACGCGGCGATCATGGATGGGCGCAATCGCGCGGCTGGCGCGGTCGCCGGCGTGACTCACACCAAGAACCCGGTCCGGCTTGCCCGCGCCGTCATGGAGCACGGCCCGCACGTGTTCCTGTCCGGCGCCGGCGCCGACGAGTTCGCCCGCGAGCACGGCGTCGAGCAGGCCAGTCCCGACTGGTTCGCCACCCCCGAGCGCTGGCGTCAGCTGCAGGAGCTCAAGACCAGGCAGCTCGGCTGGTTCGATGTCGATCTCAAGTACGGCACGGTCGGCGCGGTTGCCGTGGACGGCCAGGGACACGTCGCCGCGGCGACCTCGACCGGTGGGCTCACCGGCAAGCGCTGGGGCCGGATCGGCGATTCGCCGGTGATCGGCGCGGGGACTTATGCCGACGACCGCGCCTGCGCCGTCTCGGCCACCGGCACCGGCGAGTTCTTCATCCGCGAGGGCGCCGCGCACGAGATTTGCGCGCGGATGCGGCTGCTCGGCGAAGCGCCCCAGGCCGCCGCCGACAAGGTAATCGCCGAGATCGCGGGAATGGGCGGCGAAGGCGGGGTGATTGTCGCCGCACCCGACGGGCGCACCGCCTTCGCCTTCACCAGCGGCATGTTCCGCGCCCGCGCCGACAGCCGCGGCCGTCACGAGGTGGCGATTTTCGCCGACGAGCCCTGACGCGCAAGCTTTTGACTCGCCTGCCCGAGCGGCCTAGCGTCCGCCCGCTTGGGGCCGAAATCACATCCAACCGGGTCGCCCGACTCAGGCTGACGGCAGAAACTGCGGCGAAGTCGACCGTGGTCTGTCCGCAACAGGAGGTGACCCATGAAGACGTTTGCATTTGCCGCGGCTGCAGCCGCGGTTGCGTTCGCAATGCCGGCCGCAGCCCAGAATGCTCCGGTACTGCCGGGCGAGTACGTCGAAGTTTCGCAGATCACCATCGATGACGGCCATGACGTCGACTACGCCAACTTCCTCGCCGGCAAGTGGCGCGCGCAGGAAGAGTTCGCCAAGGCGCAAGGCTGGATCAACAGCTACGAGATCCTCGCCAACGTCAACAAGCGCGCCGGCGAGCCCGACCTCTATCTCGTGATCCGCTACAAGTCGCTGCCGGATGCGGTCGAGCAGGCGCGCCGCGACGAGATCGTCCGCGCCCACTTGAAGCTGACCGACAGCCAGATGTCAGCGGAATCGGGCGAACGGGCGAAGTATCGCCACGTCATCGGATCGACGCTGCTGCAGAAGCTGAACTTCCGCTAAGCGCAAAGCCCCTCCCGAGCGGGAGGGGCCGAGCCTACCCGCCGGCGAACTTGTTGGCCTTGCGCCGACCGAAGCGCATGCCGCGCTCGAGCCGGGCGCGCAACTGCGTGTAGTACGCCTCGAGGAAGGCGCGGGCGTCGCCCTCGCCGGGCTCCCAGCCGAGCTTGCGGCAGATCGCCGCGTGCACGGCGGCAATCGCTTCCGGGCGGTTCTCGCGCAGCACGCGTTCGAGCGTCTGCAGCTCGTACTCGCCGTAGACCGCCAGCTCGGCCTCGCCGAAGCGGAACCCGCCTAGCCCAGCAGGGCCCGGCGTCGCCGCGGCGGACAGCGCCGCCTCGAGCTTGCGCCGCGGCGCCTCGACCACCCAGGTGCCGGCGATCACGTCCCCGGCGCGGAGGCGGTCGCGGTTGAAGAACGGGAACAGCGCGAACAGCAAGAACCACGCCGTCGCGGCGAGCCCGGCGGCGCCGTATTCCTGGCCGCTCCCCTGGGCGAGCAGCACCAGCGGCAGGAACA
This sequence comes from Novosphingobium sp., assembly GCA_019510335.1. GTDB lineage: Bacteria > Pseudomonadota > Alphaproteobacteria > Sphingomonadales > Sphingomonadaceae > Novosphingobium. Next base: position 5,360 of record JAEKKO010000138.1, read on the forward strand.
GCTCGATGTCGCGCAGCAGGTTGCGGGCCAGCACCATCTCGGCGCTGAGCCGGCCGCCGTCGCGCGCGGCAATGCGAATCCCGGCGAGGCGCTTGCCGGGGGTGGCGCCGCGCGGGCCGAGCTCGAAGAACAGGAAGTAGGCGTTGCGGAACAGGAACAGCGCCGCGAGCCAGAGGATCACCAGGAACTGCAGCGCCCGGCCGATAGGCGAGGTGTTCGCCAGGTCCCCAGCGCGGGGGCTCATGCTGACGCCGAGATAGCCGAGCGCGACCGTCGTCAGCACCATCAGCACGGCGATGAACCCGAGGTCGAGGATCAGCGCCCCGGCGCGGGTGCCGCGGCTGGCGAGCGTCAACGGCAGGGCGATGCCTTCGGGCGTTACCATCGTCCGCACCCGCTCGTCCTGGACCACTGGCGGGATCATCCGGCGCGCCTCGGCCGGCGCAGCGGCAAGGCGAAGAAATAGGCGAGCCACAGCACCAGCATCGATCCGCCGACGGTCAGGCGGGCGGCCGTGGTGTCGAGCAGCTGGCGGGCGAAGCTCTCGAGCATCGCCGCGACGATCAGCATCAGCACCACGCCGGTCATCACTTGCGCGGCGCGGCGGCCGGCGAGGGCGGCGGCTTCGAGCACCGGGCGCGGCCCGGGAAAGGCCATGCTGCGGCCGATGTGGAGCCCCGCCGCGCCGGCGAGCAGCACCGCGAATAGCTCGGTGGTGCCATGGACCGAGAGCCAGCCGACGAAATCCAACGTCAGCCGCTGGCCATGGAACAGCCACAGCATCGCCCCCATGGTCGCGGTGTTCTGCACCAGCAGCAGCAGCGATGGGATGCCGAAGGCGAAGCCGAGGGCGAAGGCGAGGATCGCGATCTGGGCGTTGTGCCCGAACAGGTAGGCGGCGAACGCGCCGAGGAAGTTCTGGTCGGAATGGCCGAACAGCGTGCCCTTGAGGGCCGCGGCGCTCGCCCCCGGCACGCGCGTGTCGGCAAGGCCGCCGGGGACGAGGGTGAAGTACCAATCGGGATCGTGGGCGACGAGCAGCCATCCGACGATCGTCCCCGCGACCATCAGCGCGAAGGCGATCGCGACGTCGAGCCCCATCGCCCGCACCGCCGCGCTCCACTCGCCGCCGAGGAAGCGGCGGAACCAGCCCCACAACGTCACCCGTGGGCCGTAGACGAGGAACCACGCACGTTCGACCAGCGCCTCTAGGTAGGCGAGCGTCGCCGCGTCGAGCGAGGTCTCGCGCGCCACCGACAGGCTCGACGCGACGGTGCGGTAGAGCACTGGGAGATCGAGCAAATCGCGGTCGCAGAGCTTGCGCAAACGCCCCGCCTCCATCCGCCGGACGATCGCCTCGAGCCGCTGCCAGTCGCCCTCGCGCTCCAGGCGGAAGCGGTCGGAACGCAGCGCGGCCGCGGCAATGGCGGCATCCTGCGGCGCGTCCTTGCGGCCGAGGAGGCTGGTCAGGGCGCTCACCCGATCGCCCCGCGCGCCTTGATCGCCAAATAAGCGTCGAGCAGGCGTGGTCCGACCCGGTCCCATGGCGCCTCCAGCACCTCGACCCCGAGCTGTTGCAGTCGCCGGGTAACCAGCGCGCGCTGGCGCAGCAGCGCCTCGGCCGTGACCGCGCTCGCCACCGTCTGCAGATCGTCGGGCGCAGCCCCGGCGAGTTCGCCGAGCTCCTCGTCGGCAAACGTGACGAACAGCACGAAATGACGCGCGACCAGCCGGCCGATGCTCTCGACCATCAGCTCGGCGCTGGTCGGATCGGTGAAGTCCGAGAACACGACGATCAGCGAGCGGCGCTGCAGCCGCCCGGCGAGCGTCGCCAGGGCGAGGGTGAAGTTCGGCTCCTCGGCGGCGTAGTCGAGCTCGGCTGCGGCGCACTGGAGGCGGTGGAACGCGGCGCTGCCGATCACGAACGGCGTCGCCAGCCGGACCCGCGCGGCGAACCCGAACAGCGCAATGCGGTCGCCGCCCTTGAGCGCGACGTAAGCGGTGGTCAGGGCTGCCGAGACGGCGCGGTCGATTCGCGGCAGTCCGCGCACGGGCTCGCACATCGCCTGGCCGCAGTCGAAGGCGAACACGATCGGATTGTTGCGCTCCGCCTCGTTCTCCTTGGCGTAAAGGTGGCCGTGACGTGCGCTGGCCTTCCACTCGATCCGCCGCCGGTCCATGCCGGGCTGGTATTCGGCGAGCGCCTCGAACTCGCTGCCCTCGCCGCGCAGCCGCCGGGCCACGATCCCGAACGGCGGGTCGCGCAGCAGCAGCTGCAGCGCCGGAGACCTGACCGCGGCAAGGTTCGGGCGGACCCGCACTACGGCAGCGAGCGGCACCGCGGTTTGCCGCGCACCCAGCCCGAGCGGCCCTTCCCAGCGCAGCCACAGCCGCGAGACCGCGCCGGCCCCGCGGCGAACCGGGGTGAACGGCGCGCTGCCCTGCCACGCGCCGCTGGCGGGATCGCGGTCCAGCGCCAGTGCCAGCCGGCCGCCCGGCGCGAGCCGCGGATCGGTGGCCACGGCCGCTTCGACCCGCGAGATCGCACGCGAGGGCAGATCGGCGAGCACCGCCAACGGCTGCTCGGCGCCAACCTCCGCGTCGGGCGGAACGATGGCGCGGACCTCGGCCAGCGAGCCGGCGAGCGCGGCGTCGACCAGCACGGCGGCAAAGATCGCCGCGCCGAGCAGGGGTGCAACAATCCACGCGGCCGGTGCGAGGGCGGCGATCAGCAGCGCGACGGGCGCCGCTGCGGCGAGCAGCACGGCGGCGCGGGTGGTGGGGAGTACGGCGGTCATGCGCTCGCAAGCAGATGTTGCGCGCGTGCTTCGACAGGCTCAGCACCAGCGGGGCTTGGGGAAACGCCTTCAAAGCATCCGCTCGTCCTGAGCCTGTCGAAGGAGGCGCGCAGCGCTCGGGTGATCCACGGCGGACTCGTCGTGCGCACGCGCGCCCACGCCCCGATCACCGCGGCGCCTCGGTCTGCTCGACCAGGCTCGCGACCAGCGTCTCGACGTCGCGGCCCTCGATTTCGGCGGCCGGGCTGAGCAGCAGGCGATGGCGCAGCACGGCGCCGGCGAGCGCCTTGACGTCATCCGGCACCACGTAGTCGCGGGCGTCGAGCGCCGCGCGGGCGCGGGCGGCGTTGGCGAGCAGCACGGCCGCGCGCGGGCTGGCGCCGCTGGCGATGTCCGGGCTCTCGCGGGTCGCGCGGACCAGGCGGACGACGTAATCGATCACGCTCTCGGCCAGCGTCACGCTCTTGACCGCAGTCGCCGCCGCGCCGAGCCGGGCGGCATCGGCCACCGCGGCAATGCCGAACTCGTCCGGGCGCGGCGCCCCAACGTGCTCGCCGAAGCGGGCGACGATGCGGGTCTCCTCGGCCAGGCTCGGGTAGGGGACCAGCAGCTTGAACAGGAAGCGGTCGAGCTGGGCCTCGGGCAGCGGGTAGACCCCCTGGTTCTCGATCGGGTTCTGGGTGGCGACGACGGTGAACCGTTCGGGCAAGGGATGAACGGCGCCGTCGAGCGTCACCCGCCGCTCCTGCATCGCCTCGAGCAGGGCCGCCTGGGTCTTGGGCGGGGTGCGATTGATCTCGTCGGCGAGCAGCAGGTCGCAGAACACCGGCCCGCGGGTCAGGGTGAAGCGGCTGGTCTGGAAGTTGAACAGGTTGGAGCCGAGGATGTCGCCCGGCATCAGGTCGGGGGTGAACTGGATGCGGCCGAAGTCGAGCCCGAGGCTGGCGGCGAAGCACTGCGCGAGGAAGGTCTTGGCTGTGCCCGGCGGCCCCTCGAGCAGCACGTGGCCGCCGGCGAACAGCGCGATCAGCAGGTGATCGACGATGTCGTCCTGGCCGACGATCGCCTTGCCGATCTCGCCGCGGATCGCCTCGGCAAGCGTGCCGACTTCGGCGAGCGGCGGGGCCATGGAGTGGTTCATCGAGCGAGGGTCCTTTCGAGGTCGTGGAGGTCCTGCGCCGCGGCGACGAGCTCGTGCGGGCGGCGCGCGGCGCGCAGCGCGGCGGCGCGGCGCGAGAACGGCGCGTCATCGCCGGTGCGGGCGGCGAGGGCGCGGTCGAGCGCCGCCTCGCTGGCCGCGGGGTCGACGTGGCGCGGCAGACCGAGGGCGCGGACCAGTCGCTCGCGTGCGGCATCGGCATACGGGCTGGCGATCAGGTGCAGGCGCCGGGTGCGGGCGATCAGCGCGGCGGTGTTGGCGACGAGCGCGCGCTTGCCGAAGGCGATCGCCCGTCCCGGGATCAGCGCCGGTCCGAAGCGCAGGAACGCGCGCCAGCCGACCGCGAGCGCGGCAAGCAGCAGGCACAGCGTCGCGGCGAGGAACGGCGGGGTGAACGCCAGCGTCAGCAGGTTCGGAGTACGGCCGAGACCGTTGAGCGAGACGTCGAACGCGATGTCCTGCCCGCCCCCGGCCGCCGCAACCAGATTTTCGGCAAGGACGGCGTTGGCCGTCTCGGCGAAGCCGTAGTTGTCGAGGAGATCTGGCTCGAACACCAGGAGCAGCGGGCGGAGCCCGTCCGTCGTCGCGAGCCGCGCCGCGAGGATGCGCCCGTCCTGGCGCCCGGTGACCAGCGGCACGAGCCTGTCGCCGCGGCCCGACTGGACGATCTCGGCGACCGGCAGCGCCCCGGCGGCGCCGGCCCCCGACCACTCCGCCGGGCGTCCGCCGGCGCCCATCGGGGCGATGGCGACGGTGACCTCGTCGAGGAACCCCGGCCAGTCGACCGGCGCCGGACCGGCCAATGCCACCCACCCGCGCTTGGCGCCGGGGGTGCCGGCCGGGAGCGGGCCGGCCAGCCACTTGGGCAGGATCACCAGCACCGGCCCGACTTGGCGATGGCGCTCGACGATGCGGTCGATCTCCGCGCCTTTGGCGTTGGCCGGCGGAGTCAACACCAGCAGCCCGGGGCGCTGCGCCGCGGCCTCGCTGCGCGACAGCCCGACGCGGTAGCCGTGGTGCTCGAGCAGGCGGTAGAGCCCGGCATAACCGTTGAGCCCGGTGCCGCCGGCGTGGGCGCCGCCGTTGGCGAAATTCCCCGAGGTGAAGCCGCCGCCGACCAGCGCCAGCAGCAGCACGAACAGCAGCGCGCCGCCGCCGACCAGCGCCAGCACCGCGCGGCGCGAGAATGGATCGGCGGGCGCAGTCATGCCGCGGGCGCGGCTTGGGCCCAACCGAGCGCGAACTCGGCATAAGCCTGGCGCGCCGCCTGCCAGTCGCCCTCGGCGAGGGGCCGCAAGGCGAAGCGGCTGCGCTCAACGCGTGCAGCAATTACGGCAAACGCCCTCCGCGCGCGCTCCGGCAGCGACCCGTATGCAGCAATCTCGCGCGCGGTGCTGGCGGGGTGCAGCCACTCGGGCCGCGCGGCGGCGATCTCGCCGATGCTGCGCTGGAGCAGCAAGTGGGTCGCCTCGTCGAAGCGGCCCTCGCGCGCCAGACGGTCTGCTTCGTCGAGCAGAGCCAGCGCCGGCGAGCGATCGGGAGTCCAGTCCGGCTGGTGCGCAGGAGCACGCCGCCGCAGCCCCGCCAGTAGCGGCTGCACGATCCGCCACAGCAGGAACAGCGCGGCGGCAACGGCCGCGGCGATCAGCAGCTTTTCGAGGACCGGCCACGACAGCCCGAGTGCGCGGCCGAGCGGGTCGAACAGGGCCTTTAGAAATCGGCCCAGAGCGACCAGCCAGCTCGGCGGCGGGGGCGGGGTGTAAGGCGGGAGCGGGGCGAACTGGAGGTCGGCCGAGCCGTGCAGCGCCTGCCAATCGCGGATTGCGGCGCTCGCTGACTGTCCCGTTGCCCCGCTACCGTCCGCCACGGCGCGAGTGGTGGCATG
>JAEKKO010000288.1 GCA_019510335.1 Novosphingobium sp.
CCTTTCGGCAACAGCCAGATCGTGTCGCTTGTGGAAAAGCGTGCGGAAAGCGCGACCAGGCGATCGAGCGGCGCGAACGCCCGTGCCGAAATGACGCGGACCGGCTCTGTGGGAATGCGCGACAGCGGCTCGCCGTGAACCTCGACCGATGGCAAGTCGAGCTCGGCAAAAGCCCGGCGCAGCCAATCGGCACGCTGCGGCCGGGATTCAACCAGGAGGATTCGCATCTCCGGTCGGAGGATGGCGAGGACCAGGCCGGGGAACCCCCCGCCGGTACCGAGATCGAGCCACGGCGCCGCGTCGCCCGAAACATACGTCAGCAGTTGGGCGCTATCGGCAACATGGCGGCGCCAGATCGTCTCGAGGCTGGCGGCAGAGATCAGATTTTGGCGCCGGTTTTCCTCACTCAACAACGAAATTAGCCGCTCGGTCCGCCGCTCGGCGAGCGCATCGAACTCGGGGAGCGTCTTCAGCCATTCGCGCGCCGCAGCCTCGTCGCCGATCATGCGGCGCGGCGCCGGGCGTGGACGAGCAGCGTCGCCAGCGCAGCCGGGGTCACACCGGGAACACGCGATGCCGAGGCCAGCGTCACCGGACGGGCCGCCGCCAGCCGCTCGACCATCTCGTGCGAGAGCCCCGGGATCGTCTCGTAGGGGAACGCATCCCCGAGCGGCAGCGCTTCACCGGCCCGGAGATCGCGCAACTCACTCTCCTGCCGGGCGACATACGGTGCATACGCGGCCTCTTCAGCCAACTCGGCTGCGACGTCACCCTCGAGTGGGTTCGTCATATCCGCTTCGCGGCCGCCTGCCAGGTCCGCACGCAACGCCTCGCGCCGCTCGAACCAAGCGCGGCGTTCCGGACCAACGCACCCGGAGACGATAGCCATGCCCGTCAGGCGCGTCGTCGCGTTGTTGGCGCGGAGCCGCAGCCGGTATTCGGCCCGGGCGGTAAGCATCCGGTATGGTTCGGTAACTCCCTGCAACGTGAGGTCATCGATCATCACCGCGAGATAGCTGTTGGCGCGGTCGAGCGGCGCCGGAGCCACGCCGCGAACCGCCGCGGCCGCATGCATGCCCGCGACGAGGCCCTGCGCGGCAGCTTCCTCGTAGCCGGTCGTGCCGTTGATCTGCCCGGCGCAGTACAGGCCAGGGATTGCCCGCAGCTCGAGCGTGGGACGCAGCGCACGCGGGTCGATATGGTCGTACTCGACAGCGTAACCTGGGACGACCATCTCCACCTGCGCGAGTCCCTTCATCGTCCGCAGCATCGTGAGCTGAACATCGGCCGGGAGCGAGGTGCTGACGCCGTTGGGATAGATCAGGTGAGTATCGAGGCCCTCGGGCTCGAGAAACACCTGGTGTCCATCGCGATCGCCGAAGCGGTGAATCTTGTCCTCGATCGAGGGGCAGTAGCGCGGTCCCCGTGCGCCGATCGCGCCGCAGAACAGAGGAGAGCGATCGAGGTTCGCGCGAATCACCTCATGCGTGCGGCCATTCGTGCGGGTGATGCCGCAGAACAGCGGGGCGTTGGCGCGCCGCACCTCGATCGCCGACATGCACCACAATTCGGCGTCGGACGGCTGCTCGAGAAGGCTGCCCCAGTCGATCGTCCGGCCGTCGAGGCGCGGCGGCGTGCCGGTCTTGAGCCGCGCCACGGGCAAGTCAGAGTCGCGCAGTTGCCGAGCGAGGCGCTGCGCCGTCGCTTCGCCGATCCGCCCGCCGCTCATCCGCTCCTCACCGCGGAACAGAGTCCCGCCCAGAAAGGTGCCGGTACACAGCACGACCGCTGCCGACTCCAGGACTGTCCCATCAGCGAGGACCACCCCGCCAACCCGGCCACCGCGCAACTCGAGCGCCGCCACCTCGCCGGCGATTGGCGTCAGGTCGCCTTGGCCGCGGAGCAGGGACTTCACGGCGCTGCTGAACAGCTTGCGGTCGGCCTGAACCCGAGGCCCTTGGACTGCGCTACCCTTCGAGCGATTGAGCATGCGATAGTGGATCGCTGCGGCATCGGCTGCGCGGCCGATGATCCCGTCGAAGGCGTCGACCTCGCGAACAAGGTGACCTTTGCCGAGGCCGCCGATCGCTGGATTACAGCTCATTGCACCGATCGCCGCGAGGTCAAAGCTCACCAGCGCTACGCGCGCGCCGATCCGCGCCGCGACTGCTGCCGCTTCGACGCCGGCATGGCCGCCGCCAACCACGATGATGTCGAACTCGTGCATCGGGCCGCCTCTACAGCAGGGGTCGAATCCGGTCAAAGCGGTCCGGCCCGTACGCGACTCGATCCGGCGCAATGTTCCACGTGGAACATTACTTGCCGATGCAGAAGCGTCCGAACAGCGCGTCGAGCATGTCCTCGGTCGCCGTGCGGCCGAGCAGGGCGTCGAAGGCTGCGCGCGCAACGCGCAAGTCCTCGGCAATCAACAGCGGGTCCTCAGCCGCCCGCGCAGCCGAAAGCGCCCCTTCGGCCTTGCTCAACAGGCGATGCTGCCGGCCATTCAAAGCCGCCTGCCCGGGCTGCGGCATGGCATCGTGTGCCAGCGTTAGGAGGTCCGCGCGCAAGTCATCGAGGCCCGCTCCCGTGTGCGCCGATAGCCGATGCCGCGGCGCCTGCTTGCTCACATGTTCAGGGCGGTCGAGCTGTGCTTCGATCTCCCACGCGCCCGCCGGCCCCTCCCCTTCTGCGCCCAGCCATAGCACCAGGTCAGCTCGACCGAGCGCATCGCGCGCCCGCGCAATTCCGATCGTCTCGATCGTATCGCCGGTTTGATCGTGGAGGCCCGCGGTGTCGACGAACACGAACGGCACGCCGGCGATTGCCACCGGGCGACTCAAGAGGTCGCG
>JAEKKO010000289.1 GCA_019510335.1 Novosphingobium sp.
TAGAGCGCGGTGCCGGCGACGAAGGCGGCGGCGCGCTGCGGGTCGTGGGTGTCGCGCCACAGCCAGACCAGCGCGATCAGCGTCGTCAAGGGCAGCGAGGCGACCAGCCCGCCCCACCCGGGGCTGCGCCGGGCGAGCTCGGCGGCAGCGGCGATCACCACGCCCGAGACGAGCGCCTTGACCGCCAGCTGCCCCCACATGGCTCCGTACGTCCCTACAGCGCCTTGTACATCTGCTCGGCCGAGCTGACGCTGAAGTCCCCTGGAGCTTCGACGTTGAGCTGCTCGACGACGCCGTCGTTGACCACCATCGACCAGCGCTGGCCACGCTGGCCGAGGCCGAAGCCCGAGCCGTCCATCGTCAGGTCGAGCGCCTTGGCCAGCTCGCCGTTGCCGTCGGCCAGCATGGTGATGTCGGGGCTGCCGTCACGCTGGTTCCACGCGCCCATCACGAACGCATCGTTGACCGCGGTGCAGGCGATCTCGTCGATGCCCTTGGCCTTGAGGTCGACGGCTTTCTCGACATAGCCGGGAAGGTGCTTGGCCGAGCACGTCGGAGTGAACGCGCCGGGGACCGAAAACAGCGCGACTCGCTTACCCTTGAAGTACTCGCCGGTCTGCACCGGCTCGGGTCCGTGGTCGGTCGCCTTGGTCAGTTTCACGTCGGGAATGCGGTCGCCTACCTTGATCGTCATTTCTGCGGTCCTTTCCTGGGTCTGCAGGGGTGCCCGGCGGCGATAATGCGACGAACCGAGGGGGGCAACCGCGGGTTATGGTTAATTTCGCTTTACGTCGGGTTTTCAATAAAGTGTTATCCATTCGCGGGCACCTTCTCGTGGGTCGGGGTGGGCCCGATGGAGGGAATCGAGATGATTGCGAAAGGGGTCGCGGCGTGCTTCGCCGCAGCATCGCTGCTGTGCACCGTTCCGGCACGGGCCGATACGTATAGCGATGCCGAAAGACTGCACCGGCTGGATATCATGCTGATGGTGACGGGGCTGCGTTGCCGCACCACGGCGGACGATTTCCAGGCGGATTATGCCCAGTTCACCACCAACCACCTGCCCGAGCTCAACGCGGCCGCGCGGGAAATGAAGACCGAACTGAGCCAACAGTACAGCAGGGTCGAGGCCGAGCGCGAGTTCGATCGGATCGGCACGTCGATGGCCAACGCTTACGGCAACGGTCATCCCTGGCTCGATTGCCACGATCTCAAGCAGGTCACGCAAGACCTCGCCACTGCGGTCGGGCGCGAGCCGCTCCAGGCCGCGGCGGACGAGCTGCTCGAGCGCGACGGCGGATCGTACGCTTACGCCCGGCGCTGACGCCGTGGTCATATAAAGACTTCTTTATATTTGCCTCCCGCTCGGGGAGAGGCTATGGGGCGGCCGCCAACTTGCGCGCCGCCCGCATCTTTTTCGGGGCCTGAAGACCCGGCGCGCCTGACCCTTTTCTGATCAGGAGACCCGCCCAGTGGCCACCGTTCTCGACGCGACCCGCGACTACGTCATCGCCGACATCGGCCTCGCCGACTACGGCCGCGCCGAGATCGCCATCGCCGAAACCGAAATGCCCGGGCTGATGGCGCTGCGCGACGAGTTCGGCGCGAGCCAGCCGCTCAAGGGCGCGCGGATCACCGGATCGCTGCACATGACGATCCAGACCGCGGTGCTGATCGAGACGCTGGTCGCGCTCGGCGCTGAAGTCCGCTGGGCGACCTGCAACATCTTCTCGACCCAGGACCACGCCGCCGCCGCGGTCGCCGCGGGCGGCATCCCGGTGTTCGCGATCAAGGGCGAGAGCCTGGCCGACTACTGGGACTACGTCGGCCGGATCTTCGACTGGGCCAGCGAGGGCGATCCCGACCGCACCGCCAACATGATCCTCGACGACGGCGGCGACGCGACGATGTTCGCGCTGTGGGGCGCGCGGATCGAGGCCGGCGACGGCTTCCCCGAGCCCGGCAACGCCGAGGAGATCGAGTTCCAGCGCGCGCTCAAGGCCTTCCTCAAGGCGCGGCCCGGCTACCTCAGCCGCACCGTCAATGCGGTCAAGGGCGTCTCGGAAGAGACCACCACCGGCGTCCACCGGCTCTACCAGATCGCCAAGGACGGCAAGCTGCCATTCCCGGCGATCAACGTGAACGATTCGGTGACCAAGTCGAAGTTCGACAACCTTTACGGCTGCAAGGAATCGCTGGTCGACGCGATCCGCCGGGCGACCGACGTGATGCTCGCCGGCAAGGTCGCCTGCGTCGCCGGGTTCGGCGACGTCGGCAAGGGCTCGGCCGCCTCGCTGCGCCAGGGCGGGGCGCGGGTGATGGTCACCGAGATCGACCCGATCTGCGCGCTGCAGGCGGCGATGGAGGGCTATGAGGTCGTGACGATGGAGGAGGCGGTCAAGCGCTGCGACATCTTCGTCACCGCCACCGGCAACGAGGACGTGATCACCGCCGAGCACATGAAGGCGATGAAGAACATGGCCATCGTCTGCAACATCGGCCACTTCGACAGCGAGATCCAGATCGCCGCCCTGTCCAACTACAAGTGGACCGAGGTCAAGCCGGGCACCGACCTGGTCGAGTTCCCCGACGGCAAGCAGATCCTGGTCCTCGCCAAGGGCCGCCTGGTCAACCTCGGCTGCGCCACCGGTCATCCGAGCTTCGTCATGAGCAGCAGCTTCACCAACCAGGTGCTGGCCCAGATCGAGCTGTTCACCAAGGCGGCGCAGTACGACAACAAGGTCTACGTGCTGCCCAAGCACCTCGACGAGAAAGTCGCGGCGCTGCACCTCGACAAGCTCGGCGTGAAGCTGACCAAGCTCAGCCAGCGCCAGGCCGACTACATCGG
>JAEKKO010000203.1 GCA_019510335.1 Novosphingobium sp.
CGTTCAACGAGGAAGAGACGGCGCTGCTTCGCGCCTGCGACGAGCTCAAGGCCAACAACAACGTCAGTGACGAGACCTGGGCGGCGCTGTCGCAGCACTTCACCAGACACCAGCTGATGGACCTCGTGTTCATGGCCGGTCACTACCTGATGACCAGTTGGGCGCTGAAGGCGTTCGGCGTTCCGCTTGAAGGCGGCGCCGATGCGATCGGCTTCGACCTCGCCACCAAGTCCGGGAGTACGCCGGGCGCAACCTACAAGCCCGGGGAGACCGAGGATTGGATTGCGACGCGCGGCTATTAGAGCTCGAGTCGCGGCTGCGCGCCGCCCGCACGATTGCGGCGTTCACCAACACGAACGTCTGATCACAGAGGGGCGATCTTCCCGATCGTATCGTGGTCGAGCATCGCGGCGCTGAATCGGGCGGTGTAGGCGGTGTTGACCGCTTCCTTCTGGAACACCGGGCTGTTGATCAGGAAGATGCTGTAGCCGAACGCGAGGAAGCAGCCGAACTGGTGCATCAGCGCGTCGAGCGGCGGCGCATCGACGCCGTGGCAGACCAGTTCGTCGCGATAGTGGGCGACCAGCGCGCGTTCGTGGGCGCGGCGATCGGATACGTCGAGGGCGCAAGCCAGGTGGTAGGCGATCTCGTTCATCGCCGGCCCGCGTTGCGGCAGCGAATCGAAGAATCCCGGCTGGCCGTCGACGTCGACGTAAAGGTTGCCGAGGTGGGTATCCCCGTGGAGCAGCGTCCATGGCAGGGTCCCGGCGAAGCGATGAAGCCGCTCGATCGCCTCGCTCACCCAATCGCGGTCGTGGAAGCGCACCGATGCGGCGGCGCCGCGCGGCAGGTCACGATAGCCGTTCCACACCTCCGGCTCGAGAAACGGCGCGAGGTAATGGCGGTGGGCGTCGAGCACTGGGATCGTCCAGCCCCAGCGCCCGCCTTCGCGCAGCTCGGGGCTGGCCCAGGCGAGCGCATGGTGTCGGGCGAGCACGCTCAGCCGCTTGGCGACTTCATCCGCCGTTTGCGGCTTCTGGGCATCGCAGAAGTCCACGCCGCGCGCGACGAGGTCGTCCATGATGACGATCCCCTGCCGGGCCGCGGCGTCATAGCCGGCGAAATGGCAGGCAGGGCTGCGCAGCGGCGAGATCGGCAGCACTTCGGCATAGCCGCGCACTTCGCTCTCGTGCATCGCGTGCATCCCCCGGCTGTGCGGCTCGAACCCGCCCTTGAGGATCACCCACTGCGGAATTCCGCCGGCGCGGCCCACGGCATCGAGCTCGAGCTGCAGCCGGACCTTGGTGCAAGTCCCGTGGATGACGTCGAGCACCTCGCAGCCTAGCAGCCGCACCCCCGGCGCCCGCGTGCGCAGCGCGGCCTCGACCCAGTCGCGCGTGACCGCGTCCAGCGTCACCGGCAGCGGAAAGGGAGACGGCTCGCTCATTGCGGCGTTTTCGCGCGTTGTGGCAAAGCGCGCAACGGCGATGGGCCGCTGTTGACGGCTTGGCGCGTCGGGCTTAGCGCTTCTGTTCGAAATAGCGAAAGAAAGTATGGCGCGTTCATCTCCCGGCGTGCGGCGCATCGCGGCGATCCTCGGCTTCATGGCCGATCACCCGGGGCAGGCGTTCGCGCTCACCGATCTCGTGCGCGCGCTGAAGCTGAGCCGCGCCACTTGTCATGCGCTGCTCACCGGCCTGGTCGAAGTCGGTTATCTCTACCGCACCACCGACAAGACTTACGTCCTCGGCCCCGCGCTGATGGCGATCGGGCGCGCGGCCGCCGGGCACTTCTCGCCGCTGCAAGTGGCCAAGCCGGAAATGCGCAGCCTCGCCGACGAGTATGACGTGGTCTGCTCGGCCTTGTTCCTCGAAGGCGAGACGATCGTCAGCCGCGAGCGCGCCGCCTCGGTCAGCCACGTCGGCTACTCGCTTCCGCTCGGGACCAAGGTCCCGCTGCGGCCGCGGTCGATGCCCTCGTTCTTCGCCTGGTCGCCGCGCGAGGCAGCCGCCAAGCTCGATGCCGCCGACCCGCCGGTCGCTCCTGCCGAGCGCCAGCGGATCGAGGCCGTGATGGCGTTCGCCCGCGCCAATGGGTACACCGTCCATGTCCGCAGCGGCGCCGGCGGCGAGGATCACGCCTACATGCCGGGCCAGAACGATGCCGAGCTGCCGATGACCCAGTTGACCGAGCTCATGCCTGGCGAGCGCTATGCCTTGTCCTCGATCAACTCCCCGGTGTTCGGGGCCAGCGGCAAGATCGAGTTCCTGATCGGAATGATGGGCTTCAACCGCTCGATGACCGGCGAGGAGATCGCCGCCGCCGCCGAGCGGCTCAAGGCGGCGTGCGCGCGGATCGGTGCGTTCCTCGCCGGCGGGGACCGCGACGCCGCTTGAGTGGCTTCCAGCACGAACCACGGCACTTGACGCGGAGCCGCGCGCGCCGGTATGTTAATTCCGAACAATAGTTCGCGATTTGGAATTCTGGAGAGCTGCCGTGTCCGACGTCATCGTTGCGCCCGAGACGCGCGACCTCGCCGAGCTGGGCGAAACGCTTTCGAGATGGCTCGGCCAGCGGCTCCCGCAAGCGCGCGAGGTCAGCGTGCACAATCTCACTTACCCGCGCGGCGCCGGGCAGTCGCACGAGACGATCCTGTTCGAAGCCCGCTGGCGCGAGGACGGTGCCGAGCGCACCCTCGGCTGCGTCGTGCGGATCAAGCCGGGCCACTTCACAGTGTTCCCCGACAACTTGTTCGACGAGCAGTATCAGGTCATGCGCGTTCTGCATGAGCGGGGCACCGTGAAAGTGGCCGAGCCGCTGTGGCTGGAAGAGGACCCGACGCTCCTCGGCAAACCGTTCTTCGTCATGAGGAAGGTGGAGGGTCGGGTCCCGGTCAGCATCCCGCCTTATGCGCGGGAAGGTTGGGTCGCCGAGGCCAGTCCAGCCGAGCGGCGGCGGATGTGGGAGAGTGGGGTGCGCCAGCTCGCCGCAATCCAGCACGTACCGCTCGATGCCGCCCGCTTTCTCCAAGGCCCGCCGCACGCCCGCGAGGGGCTGGCGCAGGAGTGGGACAAGTACTTGCGCTTCATCCGCTGGCTCGAGGACGAGGGCGCGGCGCATGGTTTCCTCCGCGTCCTCGACGCCGCGCTCGCCCGGCTCGAAACGTCGTGGCCGTCGAACCAGCCCGAGGGCCTCGTCTGGGGCGACGCGCGGCTCGGCAACATGATGTTCGACGACGATTTCGAAGTCGCCGCGGTAATGGATTGGGAGCAGCCCTCGCTCGGCGGCGCGCTCCACGATCTCGCCTGGTTCGTCGAGATCTGCGAAACCATGCACGGCCGCAACTCGGTCGTCGGGCGCTATCTCGAAGGGATGGGCACGCGCGAGGAAACCGTCGCGCTGTGGGAGGACGTCAGCGGCAAATCCGCCGCCGACCTCGACTGGTACGTCGACTTCGCCCGCGTCAAGATGAGTTGCACCGGCGTTCGGCTCGGGCTGTTGCGCGGCACCGTGATGACCGACGAGGCATCGATGTCGCGGCGGCTGAAGGTCGCCTGAGCGGCGTTGCTCAGACCTTCTCGCGCGTCCGCCGTTGCGGCGCGCGGGTGAAGCTCCACCCAGCATAGGAAGCACGGACGACGAGCGATCCGAGCGTGCCCGGCCGTCCTGCCGCCAGATCGTCGCAAAGCCGGGCGACGGCGCTGCCGCGCGGCTCGGCGCCGTCCAGTTCACGGACGATCCGCGTCACCACCCGCAGGACGATCGCGCGCGGCGCGGTCGGCCTGTAGGTAAGGCCGGCGCCTTCGGCGGTGACGTTCTCGGACCATTCACGCCCCGCCGCCCAATCGAGCGCCGCGTCGGCATCGGCGAGGTGAGCGGCGCTCGCCGCCAGCGCCGGAACGTCGATCCACCCGGCTTGGGCAAGGGCGGCCCGCAGCCGAGCGCGGTCGAACCGTGGGTCGACGTTGCTCGGGTCGGTGATCGCCGTGAGCCCGGCTGCTGTCACCACCTCGGCCAGCTCGGCCCGGCGCCACTCGAGCAGCGGCCGCAGCAGCGGCAGGCGGGTTCCAGGGACGACGCCACGGGCCCGAACGCCGGCGAGTCCGGCGACGCCGCTGCCGCGGTTGAGCCGCAGCAGCAGAGTCTCGGCCTGGTCGTCGGCATGGTGGGCGGTAGCGACCGCAGCGAGCCCGCGCTCCGCCGCCCACCCGGCGAGCGCTGCGTAGCGCGCGATCCGCGCTTCGGCCTGGACGTTGCCCGGATCGACGGTGACCGGCAGCACCGCATGGGGGACATCGAGCCGCGCGCAGATTTCCGCGACCATGGCCGCTTCGGCCGCGTTGGCCTCACGCAAGCGGTGATCGACCGTCGCCGCTTCGATCCCACCAGACATTGCCGCGGCGGCGAGGATCAGCAGCGCGAGGCTGTCCGGGCCGCCCGAGACGGCGAGGCCGAGCCGCCCCGCCGGCGGCCGCAGCCGGTCCAAGCTGGCGGCGAGGCGTTCGGTCAGCGCCGGATCGGGTGCGGCGGACTTTCGCTCAATCGCACTTCACCTTGGCGCGGGTCCCTTGCAACTGCGGCCGCAGCCGTCCCGCAGCCTCGGCCGCATAGGTTTTGGCGAACTCGTCGAGGGCGATGCAGGCGCGGTTGCTGTCCTTGATCTCGGCCATCGCCTCGGCGAGATTGAGCAGGCTGTCCGGTGCGCGCGCGCCGCGCTTGTCCGACTGGTAGTTCTGCAGGAACCACGGCGCCGCATCGCGGGCTTTCCCCTCGTCGAGCAGCGAGCGCCCCAGCAGATTGCGGGCATAGCTGGCGCGCGAGTGACGCGGGTACTTGTCGAGGAACAGCTTCAGCTGTTGCTCGGCCTCCGGATAAAGCTTCGCGTCCCACAGCCGGTAGCCGTAGCTATACGAGTCCTCCGCGGCATCGCCGGTTTGCGGCTTCTCGATGGCGCGGACGGCGGCGAGGCGCTGCGCCGGGACTTCCACCGGCACGACCGCGGCCGCGGCAGGGGTGACCCGCGCCGCTTCGCCAGGCGCCCTGGAGCGCGCAGTTCCGCCAGTCATCGCCGAGAGATTGGCAGAGGCGGCCGAGTGCTCGGGAGCGCCCTCGGCTGCCGCGGGCGCTGCGGCGCCCGACGCGGGAGCAGCGCTGGCGAACCGCGCCTCGAGCTGATGCAGCCGATTGGTGTTGTCCTCGTTCTGCGCCGTGAGCCGGGCGAGTTGCGCCTCGAGTCCATCGATCCGCGCAAGGAGGTCGGTGACCGGCGCGCTCGCCGGGGTTCCGGCGGGCGCATTCTGCGCCGGTGGCGGGACGTTTTGCGGGAAGAACCGCGGCTCGCCGTCGGGAAAGACCTGCCGCTGCAGCGCGCGCACTTCGGCCTCGAGCTTGCGCAAGCGCGCGTCCGGCGGCGCATCCTGCGCCCACAGCGGCCCGGCGCTCCCAGCCAGGACCAGCACCAGCACCAGCGCGGCCAGCACCGGACGCTTGCCCCCCATCGACAACCTCATTCGATTACTCTCCCGTCCCTTCGAATCCCGGTGGGATCATCGCCGGTCTATCCCGAACCGGCGGTGAACCGCTCTCAATCTGCCGCAGCGGGGGTGCGCTGTCGAGCCGGCTCAGGTCGCCGCCGGGGATGGCGCGGCCGAACTCTCTGCCGGCGCGGCGGAGGGCGGCGGCGGGGCCGGTTTCGCCGCGGATGGCGTGCTCGTCGGCGTCGCGGTGACGTCGTGGCGAGGATGGTGCGCCGTGGGAGATGCTGCAGTTGCGGGAGACGGCGCCGCGGCGGGCGATGGGGAAGCTGACGCCGGCATCGCCAGGGCCGGAGCGGCCGGAGCGGCCGGCGCCGCCGCCGCGGGAACTGTCGGAGGCATCGACAGCCGCACCGCCGCCCGCGGTATTGGCGCATCGAGCGGCGGCAGGCTGACCGCCGGCATGTAATAGCTGCGCCAGAAGGTGAAGCCGGCAATCAGCGCGAGCAGCGCGGCGAGCGCCGCCAGCCAGGCGAAGCGGGCGCTCGGCACACGCCCCGGATCACCCGGCGCGAACGCGGGCGCGCGTGGGTCCTCGCCCGGGGCTCCGTCGAGCTCGGCGCGGACGTCGCGTGCCACCTGCTGCTCATCCACCCCGACGGCGCGGGCGTAGTTGCGGGCAAAGCCGATCGCATAAGCGCGCGCCGGCAAAGCCGCAAAATCGTCGTCTTCGATGAGTTGCAAGTGCCGCTCGGGGATCTTGGTCCGGGCGGCAAGTTGAGCCCGGCTCAATCCGGCCCGCTCGCGCGCACACCTCAGCCGCGTCCCGACCCCATTCAGCGGCAACTCGGCCGCGATCGCATCTGCTTCTGCCATACGACCCCAAGGCTTTCGTTCGTCTTGGATCCCCCGGTTCACAAACGGGCGCGACTCGGTGAAGTCAACCGAACGCCGGTGCACAACTTGACGTTTCACGCCGAGCCGGGCGCCGGGCGCGCCAGGAAGTTGGTTCGTGTGGGAACATCAGTAAATGGCGATGCCCCGCTCGTCCGCCCAACCCTGCAGCGCCTCACGCAAGTTGGGCGGTGGGTTGTCGAGCCACGCGGTCATCGCTGCTCCGATCTCGGCGACGTCGATCTGACGCACCAGCTGCTTGATCGGGCCGACCGCGGCGGGGGTGATCGACAGCCGGCGGATGCCGATGCCGATAAGGGCGAGCGCCTCGAGCTGGCGCCCGCCCATCTCGCCGCAGACCGTGAGATCGATGCGCTGGCCGTCGATTGAGGCGAGCACTCGGCGGAGAAAACGGAAGATCGACGGGCTCAGCCAGTCGTAGCGTTCGGCGAGCTTGGGATTCGCCCGATCGGCCGCGAACAGGAACTGGGTCAGGTCATTGGTACCGATCGAAAGGAACGACAGCTTAGGCGCAAGAACGTCGAGCATCTCGGCGAGCGCCGGCACCTCGAGCATGGCGCCGTAGCGGATCGCCTCGGGGAGAACCTTCTTCTGCTTGCGGAGAAATTCGAGCTGGGTCTCGAACACCTTGCGAGCGGCATCGAACTCCCACGTCTCCGAAACCATCGGGAACATCACGTTGAGCGTCCGTCCCGCCGCGGCATCGAGCAGCGCGCGGGCCTGGACCTTGAGCAAGCCCTCGCGCTCGAGCGCGACCCGCAAGGCGCGCCAGCCCATGGCGGGATTGTCCTCGTGCTCGCCATCGTTGTGCCGGAGATACGGCAGGATCTTGTCGCCGCCGATATCGACGGTGCGGAACACGACCGGGCGGTCGCCCGCACCCTCGAGCACGTCGCGGTAGAGCCGGGTCTGGCGTTCGCGCGACGGCAGCGTCGCCGAAACGAGGAACTGGAATTCGGTGCGAAACAGCCCGATCCCGTCGGCGCCGGTCAGGCTCAAGTTGGGCATGTCGTCGCGCAAGCCGGCGTTGATCATGACCGTTATGCGGGTGCCGTCGCGCGAGAACGGCTCGACCTCGCGCAGCGCGGCATAGGCGGCCTGGCGCTCACGGTTTTCGGCGAAGCGCGCCTCGAACGCCGTGACCATCGTCGGCACCGGCCGGACGATTGCGGTGCCATGGTCGGAGTCGAGCAGAAGCTGATCGCCTTCGCGAATCTTGCCGCGCAAGCTCCGGACCCGGCCGAGGACCGGCACGCCCATTGCGCGCGCGACGATCACGACATGGGCGGTGAGGGAGCCTTCCTCGAGGATCACCCCCTTGAGCCGCCGACGGTCGTACTCGAGCAGTTCGGCAGGGCCGAGGTTGCGAGCAATGACGATCGCGTCGCTTCTCAGGCCCATCGCCGCCGCCGTGCCGAGCTGGCCGGAGACGATCCGCAGCAAGCGGTTGGAGAGGTCCTCGAGGTCGTGCATGCGATCGGCGAGCAGCGGATCGTCGATCTGCCGCATCCGCATGCGGGTACGCTGCTGGACGCGCTCGATCGCCGCTTCGGCGGTCAGCCCGGAATCGATCGCTTCGTTGATCCGCCGCGCCCAACCCTCGTCGTAAGCGAACATCCGGTAAGTCGCGAGCACCTCCTCGTGCTCGCCGCCAGCGCCGAACTCGGCTTGGCTGGCCATGCGGTCAATCTGCTCACGCATCTTGTCGAAGGCGAGATAGACCCGCTGTCGCTCGGCCTCGGTGTCATCGGCGACGACGTGCTCAATCGTCACGCGCGGCTGGTGGAACACCGCAACGCCGCTGGCGAGGCCCTTGACCAAGGTCAGGCCGTGGAGGATTTCGGTGCCGGTCGAGCCGGGCGATAGGCCGGCATCGTCCTCGTCGACGAGCCCGGCGTTGGTGATCAGCTCGGACAGGACCATGGCCACGGTCTGCAAGGCCTCGATCTCGACTTCCTCGTAGCGCCGGGGCTCGACGTGCTGGACGCACAGCACGCCGACCGCGCGCTCACGCCGGACGATCGGCACGCCGGCGAACGAGTGAAACTTCTCCTCCCCGGTTTCGGGCCGGTAGGAAAAGTCGGGGTGGGCGGCGGCCTCAGCGAGGTTGAGCGTTTCGACGTTCTGGGCAATCGTTCCGACCAGGCCTTCGCCGATCGCCATCCGCGTGACGTGGACCGCTTCCTGCGCGAGGCCTCGGGTGGCGAACAGCTCGAGCATGCCTTCGCGCAGCAGGTAGATCGAGCAGACCTCGCTATCGAGGCTCTCGCCGATCACTTCGACGACTGTGTTCAGCTTGGCTTGCGCCTTGCTGCGCGAGGCCATCACTTCGTGAAGGCGCGTCAGGATCGATCGGGCGGCGGCAGCGGCGCTGGGCATGCCCGTGGCCTAGACGAAAGAGCGACGCTTGGGAACGCGGCCCCGGGCCTGTTCCCAAGCGGTTTGGATCGCTCAGGCGCTCAGATGTGCTCGATGGCTTCCTTGATCCTGAGCTTCTGCTTCTTGAGCAACTGGAGGGTCGCGGTGTCTGGCGCGGGGCGGCTCATTTCTTGCTGTATCTGGCGTTCGAGGCCGGCATGCTTGAGCTGCAGCGCGCTGACATGCGATGCTTCCATGGTCGAGGCTCCTTTCGCGTAGTTCGACGGTATGCTCCCACGATCCCGCGTGGCGCCCGCGTGGCCGAACGGTTGCCACGTGAGCAGACCCGATCTGCGCCGACCAGCCCTTCCGACTCGGCCAGAGCCCAACCGGCGCGATTGTCATGGAAGCATAATCGCCGTATCTTGCGAAGCTCCTAAACGGAGGTCTTTCGGCGGGTGCTGGCAGGGGCGCGACCAGCCGAATCAGAACCGGGCAAACCGTGGCGCGCGAGAGGACGAACCGTTGAGGCAGCCGGCGTGAGCGAAGAGGAAATGCGCAAGCGGCTCGAACTGTTGCGGATCGAGCACCGCGACCTCGACGCCGCGATCGACGCGCTCAGCCAGGCGCCGGTGACCGATCAGCTCCAGGTGGCGCGACTGAAAAAGCGCAAGCTCCGGCTCAAGGACCAGATCGCGCTGCTCGAAGACTACCTCATTCCCGACATCATCGCCTGATTGGCTCTGCTCGAGGCGGCAGCCGACGCGGCCCACGCGTCGACCGTGCCAATTTCGGACGATCCCAAAATGACCTGTGAACAACCGATCGTCAGCGTTGCGGCGCCCGAACGCGCGGGACTAGTCCGGGGCAGTCATGTCGCATACCGCCACGCTCAACCGCCGGATCATCGACGGCCTGTACAGCGAGGCTCTGGTCCTTGCCGACGAAGTGCGGGCGGCGTTCGATCTTTCGGGCCGGCTGGACGAGGCGGGCCGAGACGACGACGCCGCGCGGATCGCGCTCTCGTGTGAGGCGCTGCGGACGATGACCCGGATGATGCAGGCGATCGCGTGGCTGCTCAATCACCGCGCGTACTTTGCCGGTGACCTCAGCGATTTCCAGCTGCGCCGCTATGGCCGCCTGGTGCCGGACCATCCCGGCGGAGATCCGGCGAAGGTGGCGTTGCTCGAGCTGCACCTGCGCGAACTGATCGCCGAAACCGAGCGCTTCTACGCGCGCCTGCTGCGGCTCGATCGCGGCTGGCGCGAGGCCGAGCCCCACTTCCCCAGCGCGATCGAACGGCTGCGCGAGCGGATTGCCCAAAGCGCCGCACGGTAACCGGCCGGAGCGCTTACGAGGCCGCGACGATTGTAATTTCCGCGCCCCTTCGCCAAAGCGCAAGCAATGTCCGAACCCGATCCATCCGCGCGCGACCAGGTCGGTCTCGCCAAGGCCGAGACGTTGGTCGAAGCCCTGCCTTACCTGCAGCGTTACGCCGGGTGCACGTTTGTGGTGAAGTACGGCGGACACGCCATGGGCGACCCCGAGC
>JAEKKO010000290.1 GCA_019510335.1 Novosphingobium sp.
TCCAGCGCACGCTCGAGCCGTGCAAGAAGGCCCTCGCCGACGCCGGGATCAAGGCCAGCGACGTCGCCGACGTCGTGCTGGTCGGCGGCATGACCCGGATGCCGAAGGTCCGCGACGTGGTGAAGGAGTTCTTCGGCAGGGAACCGCACAGCGGCGTCAACCCCGATGAGGTCGTGGCGATGGGCGCGGCGATCCAGGCCGGCGTCCTCCAGGGCGACGTCAAGGACGTCCTGCTGCTCGACGTCACTCCGCTGTCGCTCGGGATCGAGACTCTGGGCGGCGTGTTCACCCGGATGATCGACCGCAACACGACGATCCCGACCAAGAAGAGCCAGGTCTATTCGACCGCCGAGGACAATCAGCAGGCTGTGACGATCCGGGTCTTCCAGGGCGAGCGCGAGATGGCCGCGGACAACAAGCTGCTCGGCCAGTTCGACCTCGTCGGCATTCCGCCGGCGCGGCGCGGCGTCCCGCAGATCGAGGTGACGTTCGACATCGACGCCAACGGCATCGTCAACGTCTCGGCCAAGGACAAGGGCACCGGCAAGGAGCAGCAGATCCGCATCCAGGCTTCGGGCGGCTTGTCCGACGCCGACATCGACCAGATGGTCAAGGACGCCGAGCGCTTCGCCGACGAGGACAAGAAGCGGCGCGAGGCGGCCGAGGCCCGGAACAACGCCGACAGTCTGGTCCACGCCACCGAACGCCAGCTCGAGGAGCACGGCGACAAGATCGACGCCGGGCTCAAGGGCGAGATCGAAGCGGCGATCGCCGAGGCCAGGACCGCGATCGACAGCGGCGATGCCGAGCAGATGAACGCCAAGAGCCAGGCGCTCACCGAGCTCGCCATGAAGATGGGCCAGGCGATCTACGAGAAGGAGCAGGCCGCGGCCGCTTCGCCCGGCGACGGCAGCTCGGCCGCGGGCTCCGAGGCCGGCGGCGAGGAAGTGGTCGACGCCGAGTTCTCGGAAGTCGATGACAACAAAGGCTGAATGTTGCAATGACCCGTCCCGCCATCCACGTTTTCAGCGTGGGTGGCGGGTTCGTGTTTAGGGTGGGGCGATGACGGCCGAAGACGATTTCTACGAACTGCTCGGGGTCGAGCGCGGCGCCGACGATGTCGCGATCAAGGCCGCCTACCGGCGCCTGGCGATGGAGCACCATCCCGACCGCAACAGCGGCTGCCGCGATTCCGAGGCGCGCTTCAAGGCGATCAGCCGGGCTTACGATTGCCTCAAGGACCCGCAGAAGCGCGCGGCTTACGACCGCTACGGCCATGCCGCGTTCGAGAACGGCGGGATGGGCGGGCCCGGCGGCGCCGGATTCTCCGACCTCGGCGACATCTTCGAGACGATCTTCGGCAGCGCCTTTGGCGGCGCCGGCCGGCAGCAGGCCCGGCGTGGCGCCGACTTGCGCTACGACATGGAGATCAGCCTCGACGAAGCCTACCACGGCAAGCAGGCCGAGATCGAGATCGAGGTCTCGCAGACTTGCGAGCCATGCGGCGGCAGCGGCGCCCAGCCGGGCACGAGCAAGCGCACCTGCAACTTGTGCGGCGGCCATGGCAAGGTCCGCGCCCAGCAGGGCTTCTTCATGGTCGAGCGGACCTGCCCAAACTGCAACGGGCGCGGCGAGGTGATCGATGCGCCGTGCCGCGCTTGCCGCGGCGAGGGCCGGGTCGACCAGGTCCAGAAGCTCGAGGTGACGATTCCCCCCGGCGTCGATTCCGGCACCCGCATCCGCCTTGCGGGGAAGGGCGAGGCCGGGCCGTTCGGCGCGCCAGCCGGCGACCTCTACATCTTCCTCCACATCCGCCGCCACCCTGTCTACGAGCGCGACGGCACCACTCTGATCACCCACGCCCCGATCAGCTTCACCACCGCGGCGCTCGGCGGGACCATCGAGATCCCCGGGCTCGACGGCAGCCGCCACGCGATCGAGATCCCCTCCGGCATCCAGTCAGGCAAGCAGCTGCGCAAGCGCGGCGCCGGCATGCCGGTGCTTCAGGGCCGCGGCTATGGCGACCTGGTGGTGGAGGTGATGGTCGAGACGCCGACCAAGCTCACGGCCCGCCAGAAAGACCTGCTGCGCGAGCTCCAGGCGACCGAGACCGGCGAGGAATGCCCGCAGTCGAAGGGCTTCTTCGAGCGGCTCAAGGAATGGACCGGGCTGGGCGAGTAGCTGCCGATCCCATCTTCCCCGCTTGCGGGGAGGATCACGAACCTTGAACCCAGACCTGACGGCGCCTACCCCCGCAGCACTTCCGCCCTGATTCCCGCAATCAGCCCCGCATCGACGCGCAGGCGGGGTTCTTCTTCGGCGAGGATCGCCAGGAACGCCGCGCGCTTGAGCCGCTGCATCCGAGGTAGCTGAGCAGCACCCGCCGGCGCAACGTGACCGGCATCTCCGCCAGCGCATCGGCGAGGATCGCATCGACGCTGAGGTCGGTCATGGGGAGTTGTCGGCGGGTGGCGATCTCCGCCAGCACCGCAGCCGGATCCTCGAGCACGCGGGCGGCGAGGGCGGGGAAGCCGGCGCCGAGCGGAGCGAGACCGTCGCGGTCGAAGTACAGCGACAGCGCCCGGTAAACCGCGTCGCGGGCGCTCTCGCGCGTCGTCTCGTCCACTTCGGGATCATCCCAGCCTTCGGTCAGACGCCGCGCCAGCAGCCGCAGCCGGCGAATGCGGAAGGCGAGGTCGTGCTCGCGGAAAAAGCGGATCGCTTCGGGCGAGGCGCCGCCGCCGCTGCTGCCGAGGCGGACGAGGCCGCTCTCATCTAGGTGGGCGGACAGGCGCCGCGCGATCGGCTCCGGCAGCGCCTCCATCGGCTGCGGCGCGGCGGCGTGGATCAGCCGGGCGAGATCGTCGATCGTCGACTGCAGCTTGACCTGCTCGTATGCGTCGAAAGCATAGCCGGCGCGCTCGGCCGCGGCCTGCTGGGCGCGGGCCCGCCAAGCGGTCAGCCGCTTGACCGTCGGCCGGTCGAAGAACAGCGTCCTCCCGAACAGGCGCTCGACCGCATCTTCGACTTCCGGTCGCAGCCGCGCGACGATCTCGCGCTGGTGGGCGACTTCGCGCGAGTGCCGGTCGATCTCTTCGAGGCTGTCGCGGATCGGCTGCTCGCGAGGGATCGACGAGAGCGAGCCGAAGATCATCGAGAAGAAGCTCGGCGGGCGCGGATCGCCGCGGGCGCGGCCGCCGACGCGGCCGGGATGCGGATCGATGTAGACGAACCGGCGATCGACCTCGCGCTGCGCCGGGCGGTCGCCGAGCACGCCCATCGCCTCGCCGAACGGGGCGTTGTTGAGCACCGAACCGTCGATCAGTGCGACCGCGTCGAGGTCGCCGCGGCGCGCGTGCTCGGGCATGATCCGGGCAAGGAAGGCGTCGCGGGTCGGCCAGTCGAGGCGGCGCTCGGCGCCGAGAGCATCGATCTCGGCGATCTGCAGCGCCGGGAATGCGCCGGGAAAGCTCGCCGTCGCGCGCGCCGCGAAGATCAGCTCAAGCGGATGGGCAAGTTGCCCGCCCGCTTGTTCGGGCGTGTGCGCGCAAAACCCGATCGACAAGCGGTGCTCGCTCTCCTCGACCAGCGGGGGCGTGTTGAGCCGCAGGACCTGACGGTGGCCAGAAAAGTCGGTCGCGGTGACGAACAGGTCGAGCGGGTGGCGCGGCGGCAGCAGCGGCGGACCGAGCTCGCCTTGGGCCATCGCCTCGAACGCGCGAGCAATCAAGCGCGAGAAGCCGAGCCCGCCGAACGGCGGCTCGAACCAGCGCGAGCGGATCAGCCGCGACAGCTTGCTGCGCACTTCCGCGCGGGTTTCGGGGGCAACGCTGGCCGAGATCAGGTCGTCGCGCCGCAGCATGAACCAGACCAGCGGCATCGCCCACAGCTTGGCCAGGCGCGATCCGGGCCGGGCATCGGGGTCGAGCAGGATGTCGACGTCGGCGAATTCCAGCCACAGGCGAGTCAGCGGCTCCAGCGACTGGCCCGAATGGACCGCCTGAGCAAGGAACACTCCGTTGATCCCGCCGGCGCTGGCCCCGGCGACGATATCGGGCAGGACCCGCAAGCGTAGGCCGTGCTCGTCCTCGAGACGGCGCAGCAGCTCGAGATACACGTCTTCGGTCCCGCCGCCGGTCGCCTCGCCGGAACGGAACGCGCGGCTCGCCCGGGCGAGGTGCCAGAGCTCCTTGGTGACGCCATGCATGTAGACCGCGAGGCTGATCCCGCCGTAGCAGACGAGCGCAATCCGCAGTTCCTTCTGCCGCATGGCAACAGGTTGGCAGAGCCGCGCGGCGACTGCCAGCGCTATCGCCGGAACTGCGGCGGTGGTACCGCAACGGCACACCAGGGGGAGGGCAGCGGTGGCGCAGATCACGACGATGGAGCAGCTGCGCGAGATCATTCCCACGCCCACGGCCAAGGCTTTCGCCAAGATCCGCGATCGCCTTTGCAGCCAGGGCATTGCCTTCCTCGAACGTTGTCCGTTCGCGGTGCTGGCGACGATCGGCGAATGGGGCGTGGAGGTCAGCCAGAAGGGCGGCGCGCCCGGGTTCATCGAAGTGCTCGACGAGCGGACGTTCCTGATCCCCGAGTACAAGGGCAACCAGTTCGCGCTGGCGCTCGGCAACATCCTCGCCGACTCGCGGATCGGCCTCGCGCTGTTAACGCCGGGCACCGACGAAGTGCTGCGCATCTCGGGCCGGGCGACGCTGGTCCGCGATCCCGAGATTTGTGAGCGGCTCTCGGGCGGCGGCAAGCCGGCGGTTCTGGCGATCCGGGTGGAGATCGACCGCGCGGCGTTCCATTGCCCACGCTCCGCCCGCCGCGCCGGCCTATGGCAGGCGGACGCCTGGAGCGAGCCGATGACGATCTCGTTCGGCCAGATTTATGCCGAGAGCATGTCCGCTCCCGAAGTTCGCGAGCTGTTCGATCAGCTGAGCAAGGAGAGCGACGCCAGCCTCTATTGAGGGCGCTTGCGT
>JAEKKO010000204.1 GCA_019510335.1 Novosphingobium sp.
GCCTGCTGATTGTCCTCGGCGGTCGAATAGACCTGGCTCTTCTTGGTCGGGATCGTCGTGTTGCGGTCGATCATCCGGGTGAACACGCCGCCCAGCGTCTCGATCCCGAGCGACAGCGGCGTGACGTCGAGCAGCAGGACGTCCTTGACGTCGCCCTGAAGCACGCCGGCCTGGATCGCCGCGCCCATCGCCACGACCTCATCGGGGTTGACGCCGCTGTGCGGTTCCCTGCCGAAGAACTCCTTCACCACGTCGCGGACCTTGGGCATGCGGGTCATGCCGCCGACCAGCACGACGTCGGCGACGTCGCTGGCCTTGATCCCGGCGTCGGCGAGGGCCTTCTTGCACGGCTCGAGCGTGCGCTGGATCAGCGCGGCGACGAGCCGCTCGAGGTCCGAGCGGGTGATCGTCTCGACCAGGTGCAGCGGGGTCGTGCTGCCGCCTTCCATGCGCGCGGTGATGAACGGCAGGTTGACGTCGGTGGTCTGTGTGCTCGACAGCTCGATCTTGGCCTTCTCGGCGGCTTCCTTGAGCCGCTGAAGGGCGAGCTTGTCGCTGCGCAAGTCCATGCCTTCCTTGGCCTTGAACTTGTCGGCGAGGTACTCGACGAGCTTGGCGTCGAAGTCTTCACCGCCGAGGAAGGTGTCGCCGTTGGTCGACTTCACCTCGAACACGCCGTCGCCGATCTCGAGGATCGAGATGTCGAAGGTGCCGCCGCCGAGGTCGTAGACCGCGATCGTCTTGTTGTGCTCCTTGTCGAGGCCATAGGCGAGCGCGGCCGCGGTCGGCTCGTTGATGATCCGCAGCACTTCGAGCCCGGCGATCTGGCCGGCGTCCTTGGTCGCCTGCCGCTGGGCGTCGTTGAAGTACGCGGGCACCGTGATGACCGCCTGGGTGACGGTCTCACCGAGGTAGCTCTCGGCGGTTTCCTTCATCTTCTGCAGGATGAAGGCGGAAATCTGCGAGGGGCTGTAGTCCTGGCCGCCGGCGCGGACCCAGGCGTCGCCGTTCTTGCCCTTGACGATCGGATACGGGACGAGCTCCATGTCCTTCTTGGTCATGGGGTCGTCGAAGCGGCGGCCGATCAGGCGCTTGACCGCGAAAACCGTGTTGTCGGGATTGGTCACTGCCTGCCGCTTGGCCGGCTGGCCGATCAGGCGCTCCCCGTCCTTGGTGAAGGCGACGATCGACGGCGTGGTGCGCGCGCCTTCCGCATTCTCGATGACCTTGGGCTTGCCCCCTTCCATCACCGCGACGCAGCTGTTGGTCGTGCCGAGGTCGATACCGATAACTTTTGCCATGTTTCCCCGTATCCTCTTGTCGAATGTGACACCGCACCCCCTTCTCCCCTGAGGGTCCCTCCGAAGCGGCAGGGCGGGTGTGTGGCTCGTGAACGGGGCGGATATAGGTGTGCTTTCGCTTGGCACAAGGGCGCGGTCGCGCTAGCCGGAGCGCCGCACTTCCTCCCGCTTTCAAGGACTTTGCCAGCCATGCGACCGACCCTTGCGCTGCTGTGCACGGCTCTCGCGCTCGCCGGCTGCCACCGCGGCTCGGCCGAGAAACCGGCCGTTCCCGGCGCCCGTCCCGAGGTGTCGGTGAGCGATGCGCGGCTGGTCCTGCCGACTGTCCCCGGCCATCCCGGCGCGGCCTACTTCACCCTCGCCAACACCGGCACCGCCCCGGCGACGCTCACCGGCGTGACGATCGATGGAGTCGAGCGCGGCGAAATGCACCAGAGCAGCGGCGCGACGATGGCGGCGATCACCAGCGTCGAGGTCAAGCCCGGCGGTCAGGTCGCGTTCGCCCCGGGCGGGCGGCACGTCATGGCCTTCAACCTTGCGCCCACGCTCAAGCCCGGCACGATCACCGCGATGACGCTCAGCTTCGCCAGCGGGAAGACGATCAAAGCACCGCTGCGGGTCGAAAAGCTCGGCGGCGGCGAAGCGGACGCTATGTCCGGCATGGCCGGCATGGGGAAGCCCTGAGCCAAGCCCCGCTCGCGCACGGCACCGCTTGCCCGCCCGGCGGCGATCGCCCGCTGACTGCGGGCGAGGTGGTGCTGGTCCGCTCGGTCTTCGGCGATGCCATCGACTGCACGGGCGTGCGGATCGTCCGGCGCAAATGGTTCCCGCTGCAGCCCGTCGGCACGCTGATGGCGCCGATGGGGCACATCCACTGCCACCCCCGCTACCCGCTTTACTGCGCCGACTACGCCGCCGCGTCGCTGCCGCTGCAGGCCCTGTTCCTCCACGAGATGACCCATGTCTGGCAGACCCAGCGCCGCGGGCGGTGGTACCTGCCTCTGATGCGCCACCCGTTCTGCCGCTACGATTACGCGATCCGTCCGGGTTGGCCGCTGGTGCGCTACGGGATCGAGCAGCAGGCCGAGATCGTCCGCCACGCGTTCCTCGCCCGCGCCGGCGCGCCGGTCGTGGGCAGCCCCAGCGCCGAGACGCTGTGGTCGATCCTCCCGTTCAGGCCTGCGTGAGCCTGCCCCCGGCGTAATCGGGCTGCGCCGGCTCGCCATGCGCGGCAAGGATCGCGTCGAAGCGGGCCTCCAGCGCGGGGCGATGATCGGGATGGGTGATGATGTGGAGCGTGTTTTCCTCGACCGCGCGGACGACCGCGCGGCCGAGCCACACCGGTTCCATCATCCGCGCGCGCATCGCCAACATCGCCGCGGCATCGGCGCCCGGGAGGTGGCGTTCCGACATTCGGCTGCGGGTCAGGCCCGGATAGAGGATCGACACGCCGATCCCGAACGGCGCCAACTCTATGGAAAGCGCTTCCGACATTCCGGCCACGGCGAACTTGGTCGCGCTGTAGGCGGCGGACGTCGCGTACGGGAGCAAACCGTTGAGCGACGAGGTGTTGACCAGGTGCCCCGCGCCCCGCGCCTTCATCTCCGGGACGAACGTCCGCACGCCGTTGTAGACGCCGGTCACGTTGACCGCGAGCAGCCGCGCGAACGCCTCGGGCGCGATCTCTTCGAGCGGCATGAACGGCACCGCAATGCCGGCGTTGTTGCACAGCACTTCGACCGGCCCGAGTTGCCCCTCGATCTCGCGCTTCACCGCCGCCCAGCTGGCGAGGTCGGTGACGTCATGCGCCAGCGCGATCGATCCGCCGCCGATCCTTTCGGCCTCGGCCCTCGCAAAGTCGAGATTGAAGTCGCTGATTGCGACCCTGGCCCCGCGCTCGACGAACGCCTCGGCCATCCCCGCGCCGATCCCCCCGCCACCGCCGGTGACGAGCACGACTTTGCCTTCGAGTTGCATTCCAGGTTCCCTCCGTGGCCAATCTTACGACAGGGTTGTCGCAAAATTAGCGCGGCAAGGGAAGCGGGTCGGCAGTCCAGGTCGGCGCGCGTGCTTCGACAGGCTCAGCACGAGCGGTGTGGGGTAGACGTCAGAAAACCCGCTCATCCTGAGCTTGTCGAAGGATGCGCGCCAGCGCCTCCGATCACTCCGGCTTCTTCGCCACCGCGACCATCGCGGGGCGCAGCAGGCGGCCCTTGATCATGTAGCCGGGCTGGAGCTCCTGGACGATCGTTCCGGGCTCGGCCTCGGCGCTCGGCACTTCGAGCATCGCCTGGTGCTGGTGCGGGTCGAGCGGCAGGCCCTGCGCCGCGATGCGGGTGATGCCGTGGAGCGAGAACACCTTGTCGAGCTCGCGCCCGGTCGCCTCGATCCCGGCCACCACGCTCTTGAGCTTGTCGTCCTGGCGCAGCTCGGCGGGAATCGCCTCGAGCGCGCGGGCGAGGTTGTCGGAGACGGACAGGATATCGCGGGCAAAGCTGGTCGCGGCATACGACCGCGCGTCGGCAATGTCCTTTTCGAGCCGGCGGCGGACGTTCTGCGTCTCGGCCTTGGCGTACAGCACTTCCTGCCTCGCCTCATCGAGCTGCCGCTCGAGGTCGGCGACGCGCTCGTTACCGCCGCTCGTGTCGTCGTTCTCGAACAGCTCGTTCGGAACGCCCTGCAATTCCTCTGCGACCGCTGGGTCGCCCTGCGGCTTGGTGTCGTCGATCATGTCGTCAAAATTTCCGCTTATCCGATGAGCTTGCCCAGGCTCTGGGCGGTGAAATCCACCATGGGGACGATCCGCGCATAATTCAACCGAGTCGGGCCGATCACGCCGACCACGCCGACCACCCGCCCCTCGCGGTCGCGATAGGGCGAGGCTATCACCGATGAGCCGGAAAGGGCGAACAACCGGTTCTCCGAGCCGATGAAAATGCGCATCGCCTCGGCCTCGCGCGCCGAATCGAGCAGGTCGGCGACCGACTGCTTGTTCTCGAGGTCGTCGAGCAGCGAGCGGATGCGCTCGAGGTCGCCGAGCGCCTGCTCGTCGAGCAGGTTGGCCTGGCCGCGGACGATCAGCACCGGCCGCCGCAGAGAGTCTTCGCTCCACACCGCGAGCCCGCGTTCGACGAGGTCGCGGCTCGCCGCATCGAGCGCCGAGCGCCCGCCGGCGATCTCGGCCCGCATCGCCCGCACCGCTTCGCTCAGGGTCCGCCCGGCGAGCCGCGCCGTGATGTAGTTCGAAGCTTCCTCCAGCGCGCCGGAGCGGACCAGGCCCGGCAGTTCGATCATCCGGTTCTCGACCGCGCCATCCTCGCCGACCAGCACCGCTAGAGCCCGCCCCGGGCCAAGTGGGACCAGGCTGAGCTGCGCCAGGCGCGGCTCGCGCCGCGGCACCATGACCACGCCGGCGCAAGCCGAAAGATCGGACAGCACCGCGCTGGTCGCGGCGAGCGCGGCCTCGATCGGCCCGCGCACGTCGAGTTGGCGCTCGATCGCGGCGCGCTCCTCGGCCGTCGGCTCGGCAACCTGCATCATTGCGTCAACGAACAGCCGCAGGCCCTGCTCGGTCGGCAGGCGGCCGGCGCTGGTGTGCGGCGCGGCGAGCAGGCCGAGGCTCTCGAGATCGGCGAGCACCGAGCGGATCGAGGCCGACGACAGATTCAGCGCTCCGCCCCCGGCCAGCGTCTTCGATCCGACCGGCTGCCCGCTCGAGATGTAACTCTCGACCACCATGCGAAAAATCTCGCGGGCGCGGGTACTGAGCTCGGTCACGGGCAATCCGGTCATGGGCGGCAATGTAGCCCTTGCCCTTGCGGCCTCAAGCCCATTGCGCCAAACGCGCCGCCACATCCCCAGCAAAGGACGACCCATGCGACCTTCCGGCCGCGCGCCCGACGAGATGCGCGCCATCGACATCATCACCGGCTTCACCCGTCATGCCGAAGGCTCGGTGCTGGTCAGCTTCGGCGATACCCGGGTGCTGTGCACGGCCAGCGTCGAGGAGAAGATCCCGCCGTTCCTGCGCGGCAAGGGCGAAGGCTGGGTTACCGCCGAATACTCGATGCTGCCCCGCGCCACCCACACCCGCGGCCAGCGTGAGGCGGCCAAGGGCAAGCAGTCGGGCCGGACCCAGGAAATCCAGCGCCTGATCGGCCGCAGCCTGCGGGCCGTCACCGACATGAAGAAGCTCGGCGAACGCCAGATCGTGCTCGACTGCGACGTGCTCCAGGCCGACGGCGGCACCCGCACCGCGGCGATCTCCGGCTCGTGGGTCGCGCTGCGCCTCGCCGTCAACAAGCTGATGGCCGCCGGCGCGATCACCGAGGACCCGCTGACCCGCAAGGTCGCGGCGGTGTCGTGCGGCATCTATCGGGGCGTTCCGGTGCTCGACCTCGACTATATCGAGGACTCCAGCGCCGATGCCGACGCTAACTTCGTGCTGGTCGAAGGCGGCCACATCGCCGAGGCCCAGGCCACCGCCGAAGGCGCTCCTTACGACGAGGAGGCCCTGCTCCGACTGCTCCGCCTCGCCCGCATCGGCTGTGACCGCATCTTCGCCGCCCAGGCCACGGCCGTGGGGGAACGCCTCACCGCGGCAGCCTGAGCCATGCCCCGGCTCGGCTCTGAAACGCTGGTCATCGCCACCCACAACGCCGGCAAGCTGCGCGAGATCGCGGCACTGCTGGCGCCCTACGGGATCGAATGCCTGTCGGCCGGGGCGCTCGGGCTGCCGGAGCCGGTCGAGACCGGCAAGTCGTTCGCCGCAAACGCCCTGATCAAGGCTCACGCCGCCGCCGCGGCCTCGCAGCTTCCGGCGCTCGCCGACGATTCGGGCTTGTGCGCGGCGGCGCTCGACGGGCGGCCGGGGGTCTACACCGCCGACTGGGCGGAGCGGCAATGGTTCGAGGGCCCGCCCGGGCGCGACTGGTACATGGCGATGGGCAAAGTCGAGGGCATGCTCGCCGCGCTCGGCGACGACGTCGACCGCGGCTGCTGGTTCGCCTGCGTCCTCGCCATTGCCTGGCCCGACGGCGAAAGCGTGGTCTACGAAGGCCGCGCCGACGGCACCCTGACCTGGCCGCCGCGCGGAACCATGGGCTTCGGCTACGACCCGGTATTCGTGCCGCGCGGCGGAGAACTGACCTTCGCCGAGCTCGACCCGGCCGAAAAGCACCGCATCAGCCACCGCGCCGACGCTTTCGCCAAACTCGTGGCGGATCAGTTCGGGTAGCGTGCGACGGTGCTCTCTCTCCGCCGGGGAGAGATACGCAGGCTTGGCCGCGTCAGCGGCCTAGCCGCAGTTGAGAGGGGCCCCGTTGCTCTGAACCGCGGCGGAAGGCGCCCTGCCGCTCAGAGGGTCCGCCCGGAATCAGCCCCTCTCCGCTGCGACTAGCAAGCAAACTTGCGAGTCTCGCCCCTCTCCCCGGCGGGGAGAGGGTGCCCCGCTGCCCCCCTAAGGCACCATCTGCCCCACCACGTTTCCCGGCGGCGAATAGCGGCAGACCAGCGTGTCGCGGCCGTGCCCGGTGGCCAAAGCGCAGCCAACTTCGGTGGTGTTGCGCCAGATCAGCTGCGTGTAGTGGCCGACCTCGTGCCAGTCGCCCTTGCGCGAGACATCGGGGAACACGCCCGGCTTGAAGTCCGCCCGCTCGCCGACGAACCCGCCGATCATCTGCTCGAGCGGGAACGCGCCGGAGGTGCCGGTGAACAGGTTCTCGCCCTCGCCGACCCGCAGCTGGATCGGCGCGTGCTCGAAGGCGCCGCTGGCGGCGAGCCTGTCGGCCCAGCCTTGCGCATCGGCGGCGAGGCGCTGGCTCCAGGCCACCGGCGGATGACCGAGCCGGAGCCGCTCGGCATTGTGCGCGGCAAGCAGGCGCTCGGCAAAGCCGCTGCGGTTGTCGAACGGGATTCCGTTCCAGTAGCTGACCTTGGTGGGGGAAGCGCAGGCAGGGATCGAGAGCGCGGCGAGCACGACGCAAAGCAGGCGTTTCATCGCCGCCAACTTGACTCGGGCCGTTTAACCGAGGCTGAAGAGGGCGGTGTTCCGCGCGCTCTACATCCACTGGCCGTTCTGCCTCAAGAAATGCCCGTATTGCGACTTCAACAGCCACGTCCGCGCCGAAGTGGACACGGCCCAGTGGCAAACGGCGCTGATCGCCGACATGCGGCACGAAGCGAAAGCAAGTCCCGGCTGCGGACCGCTCGAAAGCGTGTTTTTCGGCGGCGGCACCCCTTCGCTCATGCCGCCGCAGTTGGTCGCGGCGCTGCTCGCCGAGGCCGAACGCTTGTTCGGCTTCGCCCCCGATGTCGAGATCACGCTCGAAGCCAACCCCTCGTCGGTCGAAGCGGCGAACTTCGCAGCACTGGCCAGCGCCGGGGTCAACCGCGTCTCGCTCGGCGTTCAGGCGCTCGACGATGCTGCGCTGCGCTTCCTCGGCCGGCTGCATGACGCGGACGAGGCCCTGGTCGCGCTCGAGATCGCACAAAAGCACTTCGCCCGCGTCAGCTTCGACCTGATCTACGCCCGCCCCGAGCAGTCGGCCGCGGCTTGGCAATCCGAGCTGACCCGGGCGATCGGCTTCGGCGCCGGCCACCTGTCGCTCTACCAGCTGACGATCGAGCCGGGCACACGGTTCGCGACGATGGTCCGCGAGCGCCAATTCGAGCCGCTCGACGACGACGCCGCGGCCGACCTGTTCGCCCTCACCCGCGAGCTGACCAGCGCCGCCGGTTTGCCCGCCTACGAAGTCAGCAACCACGCCCGGCCTGGTGAGGAGAGCCGGCACAACCTCGCCTACTGGCGCTATGCCGATTACGCCGGGATCGGCCCAGGCGCCCACGGCCGCC
Organism: Novosphingobium sp.; assembly: GCA_019510335.1. GTDB lineage: Bacteria > Pseudomonadota > Alphaproteobacteria > Sphingomonadales > Sphingomonadaceae > Novosphingobium. Next base: position 8,154 of record JAEKKO010000204.1, read on the forward strand.
GCGGCGGCCTGGCCACGGTGAGGCACCGCAAGCCGGAGAACTGGCTGGCAGGCATCGCTGCGCACGGCCACGGCATCGCCGAAACCCGGCGGCTCGGTGTCCGCGAGCAGGCGTCGGAAGCGATGCTGATGGGCTTGCGCCTCGCCGAAGGGGTGGACCTGGCGGCCATCGCCGAGCGCTTCGGCTTGACCGAGACGGCGCTAGTCGAGCCGCGCAAGCTGGCGTTCTACGCCGTGCAAGGCCTCGTGCAGCGCAACGGCAACCGCATCGTCGTCACTGAAGCCGGCATGCCGCTGCTCGACGCGCTGCTGGGCGAGTTGGTCCCGGCCGAGCTCGTCGCGGCATGACCCGCGCCGATCTGCTCGAAGCCTGGCGCGCCCATGTCGCCCAAGGCCGCCGCCGCAGTCCGCACACGGTGCGCGCCTACGTCGCGACCGCCGCGCGGCTGCTCGACGCCGTCGAGGCCGCCGACTGGCCCGCGCTTGCCCGGCTCGATGCGGTTGCGCTCCGGACGCAACTCGCCCGCCGTCGGGCCGAGGGACTCGGCAACGCCTCGGCGGCGCGCGAGCTGTCGGCGCTCAAGGCGTTCCTCGCCTTCGCCCGCAACCAGGCCGGCGATGCCGAGCCAGTTCCGCCGCGGATGCGCGGACCGCGGGTCAAGAAGGGCATCCCCCGCCCGGTCACGCCCGACGAAGCCGTCAACCTCGCTGCGCTGGTCGAGGAAGATGCCACCGCCGAATGGATCGGCGCGCGCGACCGGGCGGTGTTGCTGCTGCTCTACGGCGCCGGGCTGCGGATCGCCGAGGCGCTGTCGCTGACCGGAGCGAACCTGCCGCTCGGCGAAGTCCTCACCGTCACCGGCAAGGGCGGCAAGCAACGCGCCGTGCCGCTGCTGCCCTTGGTCCGGGACGCCGTCGCCGATTACCTGGCCAAGACGCCATGGCCGACCGCGCGCGAGGCGCCGCTGTTCCGCGGCGCCAAGGGCGGGCCGCTGTCGCAAGGGATGGTGCAGAAGGCGATGGCCCGCGCCCGCGTCGTCCTGGGGCTGCCGCCCAGCGCCACCCCCCACGCCTTGCGCCACAGCTTCGCCACCCACCTGCTCGGCGCCGGCGCGGACTTGCGCAGCCTGCAGGAGCTGCTCGGCCACGCCAGCCTCGGCTCTACGCAGATCTACACCAAGGTCGACGCGGCGACGCTGCTCGACGTTTATCGCAACGCCCACCCGCGCGCCTGAATCAGCAGTCCGGCTTCCACCGCGCCACGCGCCAGGCGTATGCCAGCACGATCAGCCCCAGCGTCACCCACAGGATCGGCCCGATCAGGTGATGGACCGACTTGAGGTACGACGCGAACCACTGCCCGCCGACGATCAGCAAGGCATTCCACACCCCCGCTCCGGCGAACGTGAACGCCAGGAACTTCCAGTGCCGCATGTGCGACAGCCCGGCCGGCAGCGAGATCATCGTCCGCAGCAGCGGCGAGAAGCGCATGACAAATACGATCCACTGCCCGTGACGTTGGAAGAAGGCGGTGGCGCCCTCGACCTCGCGCCAGTTCAGCGTCAACCACCGCCCCCAGCGGTGCACGACCGGCCGCAGGCGCATGTAGCCGAGCCGATCGCCGACCAGGAACCAGGCGTAATTGCCGAGCGTCGAGCCGATCGTGCCGGCGATCAGCAACGGCCAGAACTGCATCGTCCCGCGCGCCACGGCGATCCCGCCGACCCCCATGATCAGCTCGGACGGGATCGGCGGGAATACGTTCTCGAGCGCCATCAGGAACCCGACGCCCCAATAGCCGCCCTGCTCGATCAGGCGGATGATCCACTCGTCCACAGATGGTTAGCCTCCACTCCCCCGTCTCGATCTCGCTAGAAAGGGAGGAATATGATCGCCGCGAGAACTGCGGCCGTAAGTCCCCCCACGCCTGTGGCGTTCCATTACCTCGAAATTACCGACGCTGATAGTAGATTGCGATGAGAACGCCTAGGATGGCAAGAAGTAAAATTGCAATCACAGCCATTGATAGTCCAATTCTGCTCAATAGCCAGAACCCAATGCCGAAAACCGT
>JAEKKO010000291.1 GCA_019510335.1 Novosphingobium sp.
TTGATCCGCGAGGAAGGCTATGGCGCGGCAACGGCCCGCCGGATCGCCGAGCGGATCGGCCTCAAGCATCAGACGATCTTCTACTACTTCGGCAGCCAGGACGAATTGCTCCTCGAGGTGTTCCGGCGCACCGCTCGTGCCCAGCGCGAGCGCCTCGAAGCAGCGCTCAATTCGGGCAAGCCGATCAGCGCCATCTGGAACCTCAAGACCGTGCTGGACGGTGCTAAATTTTGCCTTCCTTGAGGAACTGCGCGGCGTGGTCGGCGGCGCGTGCCGACAATGCCATGTACGTCAGCGACGGGTTCTGGCACCCGCTCGAGGCCATCGCCGAGCCATCGGTGATGAACAGGTTGGGCACGTCGTGCGCCTGGTTGTACTTGTTGAGCACCGACTTCGTCGGGTCCTTGCCCATGCACGCCGTCCCCATTTCGTGAATGCCGAGACCCGGCGTTCCCGGGGTGCTGGCGCTCATCATCACGTGCCCGCCCGCCGCCTCGACCATGGCCTTGCCGTCCGCAACGATCTGCTTGGCCATCTTGTGCTCGTTCTCGCCGATCTCGCACTCGATGTGCACGATCGGCACGCCCCACTTGTCGGTCCGGGTCGGATGCAAGGTGACCCGGTTCGCCGGGTTGGGCAGCATCTCGCCGAACCCTCCGATGTAGATCATCCAGGGCCCAGGCTTGCGCGTGCGCTCCTTGAGCATGGCTCCGACGCCAGGCTGCCCGAGCGCAGCCGTGCGCCACCCCATCCGCGACACGCCCCCCTGGTAACCGTAGCCGCGGACAAAGCCGTCACCCGGCTCGGTCACGTTGCGAAAGCGCGGGATGTAGAGTCCGGTCGGCCGGCGCCCGTGGTAGGTGGTGTTCGGGCCGCCGGTAAGGACGCCCGCGGTGCTCAGCGCGTAAAGATGATCCATCAAATTGCGCCCGACCATGTCCGACGAATTGGCGAGGCCGCGCGGATTCGCCTCGCTCTTCGAGTTGAGCAGGATCTGCGCGGTGGCGATCGTCGAGGCGCAGCCGAAGATGACCCTGGCTTCGTAAGTCCGGCCCTCGCGCGTGTTGCTGTCGATCACGCGGACGCCGGTGGCCCGGCCGGTCTTCGGGTCATGAATGATGCTGTGGACGATCGCATCGGTCACGATCGTCAGATTTCCGGTGCGCTCGGCCGCCGGCAGCGACGAGCTCAGGCTCGAGTGATACGCTCCGTACGTGCAGCCGCGCTCGCAGAACGAACGGTTCTGACAGCTCGATCGGCCCAGCTCCTGGTGATGCGGCTGCGCCTCCGACAGGTTGGCGCAGCGGCCGGAGATCACCTTGCGGCCGGGAAACTTGCTCTCGATCGCCTGCTTGAACAGCAATTCCGCATCGTTGAGTCCGAATTCAGGTAGGAACTCGCCGTCCGGCAGTTGCGGCAATCCTTCCCGGGAGCCGGCGACGCCGATGAACTTTTCCACGTGATCGTACCACGGCGCGAGGTCGGCGTAGCGGATCGGCCAGTCCGAGCCGTGCCCGTCCTTCGCGTTGGCCTCGAAATCCATCTCACTGAGCCGGTAGGACTGGCGGCCCCACATGATCGAGCGGCCGCCAAGGTGATAACCGCGAATCCACGCGAACGGCTTTCCTTCGGGCGTGCTGTAGGGATGCTCGCTGTCCTTCACCCAATATTGCCGGGTGGTCTCGTTCATTGCGTAGCACTTGCCCTGGATCGGATAGTCGCGGGACAGCTCGTCCTCGGGGATCATGTTCGCGTTGGGAATTTCCCAGGGCTGCATCCAGTCGGTATAGGAGCCGCCGTGCTCGAGCTTGCGTCCGCGTTCGAGGACCAGCGTCTTGAGACCACGCTCGCACAGCTCCTTGGCGGCGATGCCGCCGCTCATGCCCGAGCCGATGACGATCACGTCGAACATGGTTGCGTCCTTTCCTCAGGTTGCGCCAACGCCGCCAACCTGGCGGGTCTCGGGGGTGACGGGGACGGACGGCTGCCAATGCCCGGGCGCATGCTCGTAGACGAGCTCCTTGGTGAGCGCCGGCTCAGACAAATAGTAGAGCGTGACGATCAGCTCCTTCAGCTTCGAATAGCCGGGATCGGCGACGGGCGGGCCGGACAGCACAGCCGCGCTTTCGCCGACTTGCTGCGCCTTGCCCTGCGGCGGGGATTGCCGCGTGCGGCCGTAATTCGGATCGGCCACGGTCGGCGGCGGGTTGAGCCGAGGCGCCGCGCTCGACGGGGCTGCAGGCGGCTTGAGCGCCTCTGCATCGTAGGCCGAAAGCAGGTCGAAGCGCGTCGCGGCGGGAAGCGCGGCAAACGCCTCTCGGTGCTGCTGCCGGGCGCGCGCGTCGATCTTGTCGAGCGCCTCGACCAGGCTGATCCGGCGCTCGGGTGAGGCCCAGTCGCGCAGCAGCGCGTCGAAAACTCCAGGGACCCCGGCGTCGACCGCACCCGGCGTGTCGGTGCGCGGAACGATCGTATCGGCAACCGCGCTCAGCAGCGCGAACCGCGGCGCTGCAAGAAAACGCGCTGCCGTCTTCTCCGCGGCGAAGAGTTCATCGAACGGCACCGCTGCGGCTCCCACCAGGAGCATGGCACCGGCGAGGAGGGCGCGGCGGTCGATCGAGATGTCATGCGCTTGCATCAGCGAGCCCCTCCTGCGCTTGGTCCCAGCATTGGCGGATATAGCGATAGCCCTGTTCATAGACGTCCTCCGGGCTGACGAAGAAATCGCGCCACACGCGGGTGGCCGCGGCGAGCTCGGGAATGGCTTTACCGAATGCCTCGATCGTCAGCCACCCGTCGTAACCGCGCGACTTGAGCG
>JAEKKO010000292.1 GCA_019510335.1 Novosphingobium sp.
CTCAGCGAACCCGCGGACCGCCGAACGGCAGCGGCGGGGGTGGGCGGCGGGCGCCGCGCGGCAGCTGCGCCTGGTAGGCCCGTCCGCAATGCTCGACGCAATACGGGAACCCCGGGTTCACCTTTTCGCCGCAGAAATGGAAGTCGGGCTCGCCCGGATGCCCCATCGGCCAGCGGCAGATGCGGTCGTTGAGGTCGAGCAGGCTGGTCTTGTCGGCGATCTCGGGGCTCGGCTTGGCCGGGACGAGGCGCCGCGGCGGGGCCGGCGGGATCGGCGCCTGCTGGTCGCCGGGGCCTTGGCGAAGGAAGCCGCCGGGGCCGACCGAGACGATCCGCGGCGCCGGCTTTGGCGTGGGCGCGGCCGGAGCGGCATCGTCGGGATCGTCCGACGCGTCTCGCGGCGCGGTCGCGGAAGGGGCGGGGGGTACCGCTTGCGGCGCCGGCGTAGCCGGACGCGGCGGCGCGGCGGCGGCGGGACGCGCCGGCGCTTCGATAGCAGCGGCGGGCTTGACCGGGGTCGGCTCGTCGTCTCCCGCGTCCGGCTCGTTGGGCTTGACCGGCGACGGGCGCGCCTTGAGCCCAAGGCGGTGAGCCTTGCCGATCACGGCATTGCGGCTGACCCCGCCGAGCTCGTCGGCGATCTGGCTGGCGGTGGCGCCGCCCTCCCACATCTTGGTCAGCTTCTCGATACGTTCGTCGGTCCAGCTCATCGCAATTCCAGTTCGTCGTGGCCCAGGAGGGTGCCTGCCGAGGTCGGCGCTTGCCACGCGGGGAGGCTCCCGATAGGCGCGAGGCCATGAGCGAGCAACCCCGCATCCGCCCGTCGGTTTCCGCAGGCGGCGCGGCCCAAGCGGCCGTCCGTCGCAGCTTTCCGGCGCAAGGGGTGCCCGTGATCCACGGCGTCAACCGGCTCGGGCTGTGGACCCTCTATATGAAAGAGGTGCGCCGCTTCTTCAAGGTGCAGACCCAGACGATCTGGGCCCCGGCGATCACCACGCTGCTTTATCTGATCATCTTCACCGTGGCGATGGGCCGCGGCGGGCGGATCGTGCTCGGCGTCAACTTCGCCACCTTCGTCGCTCCCGGGCTGATCGTCATGGGGATGATGAACAACGCTTTCGCCAATGCCAGCTTCTCCTTCCTTTCGGGCAAGATGCAGGGAACGATCATCGATTACCTGATGCCGCCGCTGTCGGAAGGCGAGCTGATGCTGGCGATGATCGGCGCGGCGGTGACCCGGGCGGTGCTCGTTGGCCTGGCGCTAGCGCTGGCGATGGCGCTGTGGCCCGGCGTCAGCCTGGCGATGGCGCACCCATGGGCGGTGGTGTGGTTCGGGCTGATGGCCTCGATCCTGCTCGCGTTCATCGGCCTGCTGTCGTCTATCTGGGCCGACAAGTTCGATCACAACGCCGCGATCACCAACTTCATCATTTTCCCGCTCTCGCTGCTCTCGGGCACGTTTTACGTGATCAGCAACCTGGCGCCGGCTTTCCAGACGCTCAGCCGGCTCAACCCCTTCTTCTACGTGATCTCGGGATTCCGCTTCGGCTTTCTCGGCCGCAGCGACATCGGCAGCGCCAACCTCGCGGTGCTGCACAGCGCGATCGGCCTAGGCTTGCTCAACGCGCTGCTGGCGCTGGCGACCTACCTGATCCTGCGTTCGGGGTGGAAGCTGAAGAGCTGAGGCTTAGTGCGTCAGCCCGCGCCGCAGCCGATAGCGGCCCTCGGCAAAGTCCTCGAACAGCTGGGCAACGTGCGGGTGGTCGATCGGCCCGCCGTCGCTGTCGCCGACGAGGTTCTGCTGGCTGACGTACGCGATGTAGCTCGAGTCCGCGTTCTCGGCGAACAAGTGGTAGTAGGGCTGCTCGCGCTCGGGGCGGACCTCCTCGGGGATCGACTCGTACCATTCCTCGCTGTTGGCGAAGACCGGGTCGATGTCGAAGATCACGCCGCGGAAGTCGTAAAGCTTGTGCCGCACCACGTCGCCGATGGCGAAGCGCGCCCGCGTCTGCAGCGGAGCATCGACGCTCCGGCCGGCTTGAGGGGAAAAGTAGCGTGCGCGTTCCATGAGCCAGGATATATGGTTGCACCTGAGATGAAACAACCCGGACGCCAGTTGTATCCCCGGCGCTCTGTTCTGCCGGGGCTTGGCAACGGCGGCGCCTTGGGCTAACCGCCCGCATCTTCGACCGGACGGCCCCGCGCCGCTCGCTTGGCGCTTCGCGGAGAGGTGGCAGAGTGGTCGAATGCACCGCACTCGAAATGCGGCATACGGGCAACCGTATCGAGGGTTCGAATCCCTCCCTCTCCGCCAATTGCCTGTTTCCGGTCATTTCCGCCCCACCCCTCATGTTCGCTAAAGTAGCGGAAATTAGCCACTAAAGCGTCCCAGACCATCCCTTGCTGTTCCTACCCAGCCGCGCTATGGCGTGGGAGCGAGTGTGGGAGCGAGCGCAATGGGCAGTCTCACGGCAACGGCGGTAAAGGCCGCAAGCGCACCCGGACGCTACGGCGATGGCGATGGGCTTTTTCTGCTGGTCGGACGCGGCGGCGGCAAAAGCTGGATGGTGCGAGTCCAAAAGGACGGCAAGCGCCGCGACATAGGGCTCGGCAGCGCCGCCAAGGTTCCTTTGAAGCTGGCGCGCGAACGCGCCGTTGCGGTTCGCTGCCAGATTGAAGTCGGCATCGACCCCGTAGCCGAGCGCCGAAAAGCGGCCGGCGTCCCGACCTTCCGCGAGGCGGCCGCGCTGGTTCACGCTGAGCACAAGCGCGGCTGGAAAAACGGCAAGCACCAAGCGCAATGGCTTTCCAGCTTG
>JAEKKO010000205.1 GCA_019510335.1 Novosphingobium sp.
ACTTCGACGGCTACGTCGCCCGCGCCCAGGGGGCGGTGTCGAAGCTCGGCATCTTCCTCGATCCGATCGCCGACAAGATCATGGTCGCGGCGGTGATCCTGATCCTGACCCATAATGGCGACATCGCCGGATGGAGCGTGATCGCCGCGCTGATCATCCTGCTGCGCGAGATCGCCGTGTCCGGCTTGCGCGAGTTTCTCGCCGAGCTGCGGGTGTCGATGCCGGTCTCTCAGTTGGCGAAGTGGAAGACGACCTTGCAGCTGGTCGCCCTCGGCGGCCTAATCCTCGCTGGGGCGTTGCCGCGATATGCCTTCACATGGGAAGTCGGCCTGGTGTGCCTGTGGGGCGCGGCGCTGCTGACGCTGATCACCGGGTGGGATTACCTGCGGGTGGGCCTGAAGCACATGGATTGAGGTGGCGAGCTCTCATCCCGCCCGCAACTCCTCGGCCAATAGCCTGAATTCATCGCCGCGCGGGCTGTTCTTGCGCCAGACCAGGGCGATCTCGCGGTTGGCGTTGGCCGCGGCGAGGGGGCGGGCGACGACGTCGGTGCCGGTGAGGATGCCGGCGTCGAGCGCCATTTCCGGCAGCATGGTCAGCCCCAGGCCGTTGTCGACCATCTGCACCAGGGTGTGCAGGCTGGTTCCGATCATCGTCGCGCTGGCGCGCAGCTCGGGCCGATTGCAGGCGGCGAGGACGTGATCCTTGAGGCAGTGGCCGTCCTCGAGCAGCAGCAGGCGGTGCTCGTCGATCAGCGCCGGGGGGATTTCCTCGGGCGGGTCGCGCGGGTCGCCCTTGGGGAACGCGACGAACAGCGCGTCGAGCTCGATCGTCTCCTTCTCGACCTCGCCGGTCGGGTAGGGGAGCGCGAGCAGCACGCAATCGGCGCGGCCGTGGTGGAGCGATTCCATCGCCTGCGCGCTCGGCTCCTCGCGCAGGAACAGCTTGAGCTGCGGGCGCTCGCGGCGCAGGCGCGGGAGCATCCGCGGGAGCAAGAACGGGGCGATCGTCGGGATCACGCTCATGCGGACCTCGCCGGCGAGCGGCTGTCCGCTCGAGTGGATCAGGTCGGCCAGCTCCTCGGCCTCGCGCAGGATCCGGTGCGCCTTGGCGACGACCGCGTTGCCGAGCGGGGTGAAGCGCACCGCCCGCTTGGTCCGCTCGACCAGCACGACCCCGAGCAGCGTCTCGAGGTCGCGCAATCCAGCGGATAGCGTCGACTGCGAGACGAAGCACGCCTCGGCGGCCCGGCCGAAGTGGCCGTGCTCGTGCAGCGCGACGAGGTACTGGAGCTGCTTGAGCGTGGGCTGGTAGACGCTCATCGTGGCTGGGGAGCGAAGTTCCCCTCCCGTGTGCGGGAGAGGTTAGGGGAGGGCCTGTTTAGCAGGTGGTGGCGCTTCGACAGGCCCTCCCCCGGCCCCTCCCGTACACGGGAGGTGAGTGGAACCTGATTATGTCCATAGACACCCGTCACCCGGCCGCCGCCTGGGCTCCGTCGGGGACGTCGTCGATGTGGGTCATCTTGAGCTTGCCGTTGACCACGGCGAAGGCGAGCTTGCCTTCGACGAGGTCGAGCGCGTCGTGCCCGAAGGTCTCGTAGCGCCAGCCCTGCAGCATCGGCAGGCCCTTGCGGACGCCGGCGGCGAGCAGCTCGAGCTCGTCGCTGCGGGCGAGCAGGCGGGCGGCCACGTCGATCTCGCGGCTGCGGATCTTGAGCAGGAGCTTGAGCAGGTCGGCGACCAGCGCCCCTTCCTTGCCGAGCGGCGCGCCACGCGGGGTGCGTGGCGGCAGCTCGTCTTCGTCCAGCGGCTCGGCGGCGGCGAGCGCGGCCATCATCCGCCGGCCGATCTCGTTGTCCTTCCATCCGGCGGAGAGGCCGCGGACTTTGGCGAGGTCGGCCTGCTCGCGCGGGGGGTGGCCGGCGAGGTCGGCGAGAGTCTCGTCGCGGGCGATCCGGCCGCGCGGGATGTTCTTGTTCTGCGCCTCGACTTCGCGCCAGGCGGCGAGCGCCTTGAGCCGACCGAGCATCGTCGGGTTGCGCCCGGCCGCCTTGATCCGCTGCCACGCCAGGCCGGGATCGTTGCGGTAGTTCTCGGGATCGGCGAGCTTCTCCATCTCGGCGTCGAGCCAGTCGCCGCGGCGGGTCTTGCGCAAGCGCGCGAGCATCCGCGGGAAGATCTTGGCGAGATGGGTGACGTCGCCGATCGCGTATTCGATCTGGCGCTCGGTCAGCGGCCGGCGCGACCAGTCGGTGAACCGCGCGCCCTTGTCGACCGCCATGCCGAGCCAGCTTTCGACCAGGTTCGAGTAGCCGATCTGCTCGGACTGGCTGATCGCCATCATCGCTACCTGGGTGTCGAAAATCGGATGCGGGGTCTTGCCGGTAAGATTGAAGATGATCTCGACGTCCTGCCCGCCGGCGTGGAAGACCTTGAGCACGTCCTCGTTGTCGACCAGCAGCTCGAGCAGCGGCGCGAGGTCGATCCCCGAGGCCATCGGGTCAATCGCCGCTGCTTCGTGCGCGTCGGCGATCTGCAGCAGGCAGAGCTCGGGGAAGTAGGTGTTCTCGCGCATGAACTCGGTGTCGACGCAGACGAATTCGGCGCGGGAGAGACGTTCGCAAAGGTCGGCGAGCGCCTCGGAAGTGGTGATCAGCGGGTGTATCTTCATCTGTCTTTTTCTGTATGGTCCCGGGCTTTCCCGGGTCGCGCGCGAGGCGACCCGGCCGGCTTGACAAAGCCAGTGCCTTCGCCTGTTAGCGCCGCCTTCCCCTGCCTCAACGGCGCGCGATTGGAAAGTCCCCATGCACCCCTACCGGTCCCATACCTGTGGAGCGCTGACCCGAGCCGAGGTCGGCGCGGTGGTCCGGCTGTCGGGCTGGGTGCACCGCAAGCGCGATCACGGCGGGGTGCTGTTCGTCGATTTGCGCGACCATTACGGGATCACCCAGATCGTCGCTGACAGCGACAGCCCGGCCCTGCCGCTGCTCGAAAGCTTGCGGGTCGAGAGTGTCGTGACGATCGACGGCGAGGTCAAGGCGCGCGGTGCGGCAACGGTCAACCCGAACCTGGCGACCGGCGAAATCGAGGTGTTCGCCCGCGCCGTGACGGTACTGTCACGGGCCGACGAGCTGCCGATGCCGGTCGCCGGCGAGCAGGAATACCCCGAGGAGATCCGCCTCAAGTACCGCTTCCTCGATCTTCGGCGCGAGAAGGTCCACGCCAACATGGTGCTGCGCAGCCAGGTCATCGCCTCGCTGCGGCGGCGCATGGTCGAGCAGGGGTTCACCGAATTCCAGACGCCGATCCTGACCGCGTCCTCGCCCGAGGGCGCCCGCGACTACCTGGTCCCGAGCCGTGTCCATCCGGGCAAGTTCTATGCGCTGCCGCAGGCGCCGCAGATGTTCAAGCAGCTGCTGATGGTCGCCGGCTTCGACCGCTATTTCCAGATCGCGCCGTGCTTCCGCGACGAGGACGCGCGCGCCGACCGTTCGCCGGGCGAGTTCTACCAGCTCGACTTCGAGATGAGCTTCGTCACCCAGGACGATGTTTTCGCGGCGATCGAGCCGGTGCTCGCGGGGGTGTTCGACGAGTTCGCCAACGGCAAGTCGGTGACGCCGGCCGGCCAGTTCCCGCGCATTCCCTTTGCCGAGGCCATGCTAAAGTACGGCACCGACAAGCCGGACTTGCGCAATCCGCTACTGGTCTCCGAGGTCAGCGAGCATTTCCGCCAGTCGGGCTTCGGCTTGTTCGAGAAGATCGTTGGCAGTGGCGGGGTGGTTCGCGCGATCCCGGCACCGACCACGGCGGACAAAAGCCGCAAGTTCTTCGACGACATGAACGAATGGGCCCGCTCGGAAGGGCATGCCGGGCTTGGCTACGTCACCCGCAAGGGCGGCACCTTTGGCGGGCCGATCGCCAAGAATCATGGCGAGGAGAAGATGGCCGCGCTTTACGATGCGCTCGGCCTGGGCCCGGACGACGGGCTGTTCTTCGCCGCCGGGAAAGAGCTCCAGGCGGCGAAGCTCGCCGGGGCGGCGCGGACCCGCGTCGGCGAGCAGCTTGGCCTGATCGAGGAGGGCTGCTTCAAATTCTGCTGGATCGTCGATTTCCCGATGTTCGAGTACAATGACGAGCAGAAGAAGATCGACTTCAGCCACAACCCGTTCTCGATGCCGCAGGGTGAGCTCGAGGCCCTCGAGACGATGGACCCGCTCGAAATCAAGGCGTGGCAGTACGACATCGTCTGCAACGGCGTGGAGCTGTCGTCGGGCGCGATCCGCAACCACCGCCCGGACATCATGTACAAGGCGTTCGAGATCGCCGGCTACACGCGCGACGAGGTCGATGCCGAGTTCTCGGGGATGATCAACGCCTTCAAGTATGGCGCGCCGCCGCATGGCGGTTCGGCGCCGGGGGTCGACCGGATCGTCATGCTCCTCGCCGACGAGCCCAACTTGCGCGAGGTCGTGCTGTTCCCGATGAACCAGAAGGCCGAGGACCTGATGATGGGCGCGCCTTCGCAAGTCAGGACCAAGCAGCTGCGCGAGCTCCACATCCGCGTGGTCGAGCCGGCGAAGGGCTGAACTTGTTCGGGCTGTGAGACTGTGATACACAGTTTTTCGTGAAGAACGTCACGATCGCGCTCGACGATGAAACCTACCGCAAGGCCCGCATTCGCGCGGCCGAGTTGGGCACCTCGCTGTCGGCGCTGGTCAAGCAGTACCTGACGACGCTCGGCGAAGGCGAAGCGTCCGCTTCCGCGGGAGTGCGCGAGATGCCGATGACCTACCAAACGCCGCCCCAGGAGGGGCAAGGTCCGCCGTGGCTCGTCAACGGCGAGTGGGTTTGGACCAAGGACGGCAAGCCGCGGCAGCCCGGATCGATGCGCGGCCTCAAGCCCCTGCCGCTCGATTTCGACGAGTGGCCGGCCGACATCCTCGAAAGCTTCGAGGCGTGGCCTTACGACGATCCGGATTACAAGCCGATGCCGTTCGATCCGAAGCAGCTTCCCCCGAAGTGAAGCTGCTGCTCGATACGCACGTCCTGCTATGGTGGTTGCGTGACGACCCGCGGCTGAGCGGACGGGCCCGCTCCGTCATAGCGGCGCCGAACGTTGCGGTGCTGGTCAGCATCGGCTCCTTGTGGGAGCTGTCGATCAAGTGCCGGATCGGCAAGATCGAAGAAAGCGGCGCCAGAGTGCTGCGCGAGACGATCGGGGAGAACTTCGCTGTCCTCGACGTCACCGCGGCTCATCTGGCGGCGCTCGAAGGTTTCCCTCGCGTCGCTCCGCACAATGATCCGTTCGATCACCTGATCCTGGCCCAAGCACAAGCCGAAATGGCGATCGTCATGACAGGTGATCGGATCATGACGCGCTATGGCGTGCCTTGTATCGGCGTCGGTTAAGCACACCCATTCCACCCCCACTTGCCAGCATCGGCGCTGCACAGTAGGGCGCGTAGCCGAGCTTTAATCTCCCGTTCACGAGAGGAACTTCCATGAGCGACACTGCCGACCGGGTTAAGAAGATCGTTGTCGAGCACCTCGGTGTCGAGCCGGAAAAGGTGACGGAAGACGCGAGCTTCATCGACGACCTCGGCGCCGACAGCCTCGACATCGTCGAGCTCGTGATGGCCTTCGAGGAAGAGTTCGGCGTCGAGATCCCCGATGATGCCGCCGAAAAGATCGGAACCGTCTCGGACGCCATCAAGTACATCAACGACAACAAGGGCTGAGCGCCAGCCAAAGCCCTGCTTCCCTGAGTTCGGCCAGGCCCGTCACCGCCGGCTGCTTCGGCAACACCTCTGGCGGGAGGGTCGTTCACGATGAGGTCGCTCGCAAGAGCAGGATGGGGTATCGACAGGCTCAGCCCGGCGGGTTGGGCCTGTGTCGTTTCCTGAAGAGGACAACTGCATGCGTCGCATCGTCGTAACCGGATTGGGCCTGGTCACGCCGCTGGGAGCGGACGTCGAGACCACCTGGCGCAATATCCTGGCCGGGAAGTCCGGGGCCGGGCCGATCACCAAGTTCGACGCCTCCGATCAGAAGTGCCGGATCGCCTGCGAGGTCAAGCCCGCCGACCATGCCTACGGTTTCGATCCCAACAGGCGCGTCGATCACAAGGTCCAGCGCCAGGTCGATCCGTTCATCGTTCTCGGCATCGATGCCGCCGGCCAGGCGATCGAGGACGCCGGGCTGACCGAGATGGACGAGGCGACGCGGCTGCGCGCCGGCTGCTCGATCGGATCGGGCATCGGCGGCTTGCCGGGGATCGAGAGCGAGTCCCTGGTGCTGCACGAGAAGGGCCCCGGCCGCGTCAGTCCCCACTTCGTCCACGGCCGTTTGATCAACCTGATCTCGGGCCAGGTCTCGATCAAGTACGGGCTGATGGGCCCCAATCATGCGGTGGTGACGGCCTGTTCGACCGGGGCCCACTCGATCGGCGACGCGGCCCGGATGATCCGGGACGACGATGCCGACATCATGCTCGCCGGCGGGTCGGAAAGCACGATCTGCCCGATCGGCATTGCCGGATTCGCCCAGGCCCGGGCGCTGTCCACGAACTTCAACGACCAGCCGGAAAAGGCCAGCCGTCCGTACGACAAGGACCGCGATGGGTTCGTCATGGGCGAGGGCGCGGGGGTGGTCGTGCTCGAGGAATACGAGCACGCGAAGGCCCGCGGCGCCAAGATCTATGCCGAGGTGGTTGGCTACGGCCTGTCCGGGGATGCCTACCACGTCACCGCGCCGCATCCGGAAGGCTCGGGCGCCTACCGCTCGATGGAAATGGCCCTGAAGAAGGCCGGGATGAGCCCGTCGGACATCGATTACATCAACGCCCACGGGACTTCGACCCCACTCGGCGACGAGCTCGAGCTGGGCGCGGTCCGCCGGTTGTTCGGCAATGCCATCGAGACCGTGTCGATGAGCTCGACCAAGTCGGCAATCGGGCACCTGCTGGGCGGCGCCGGGGCAGTCGAGACGATCTTCTGCATCCTCGCGATCCGCGACCAGATCGTCCCGCCGACGCTCAACCTCGACAATCCAAGCGATGCTTGCGAGGGTGTCGACCTGGTTCCCCACGTCGCCAAGCCGCGCCCGGTGCGCGCCGCGCTCAACAACAGCTTCGGTTTTGGCGGGACCAACGCCAGCCTGGTGGTCAAGGCCCTCGACTGAGCGGCACGCGAGTGTCCACATTGAGCTAGACGTCGGGCGCCTGATCCGGTGTCCTTGACAAGTTCGGCCCGCGCGGATGAGGGGCACGAGTGAGCATGACGCCCCGAGTTCGTCCCCGTTTGCTGGCCCTCGTCGCCATAGCGGCGCTGCTCGTCGCCGGCTGGGTGCTGGTCGGGTGGTACGGCGGCGGCCCACTCAAGCGCGACACCGCTTTCATCGTTCCCGATGGATCGAGCCTGGGAACCGTGGCGACCAAGCTCGCGCGCGAGCGGGCGATCGATTCGCCACAGGGCTTTCGCCTGCGCGCCCGCCTGTTCGGCGGCGGCGCTCCGATCCGTGCCGGAGAATTCCTGCTGCCCAAAGGCGCCAGCGAGGCGCGCATTCTGCACATCATCCAGGGGGAGGAGGTGATCCGGCGCTTCGTCACCGTCCCCGAGGGCATGCCGTCGATCGTCGTCTATGAGCGGCTGGCGGCGCAGCCGTACCTCACCGGACCGGCCCCGCTGCCGAGCGAAGGATCGGTGCTCCCCGACACCTACGACTTTGAGCGTGGCGAGCCCCGTCAGGCGGTTCTGCTGCGGATGGAAGCGGCGATGCAGCGGACGCTCAATCAGCTGTGGCCGAAGCGCGCTCCGAACCTGCCGATCAGGACGCCGCAAGAGGCGCTGGTGCTCGCCTCGATCGTCGAAAAAGAGACCGGCAAGCCATCGGAGCGCAAGATGGTCGCCGGGCTTTACGAAAATCGCCTGCGCCACGGGATGATGCTGCAGGCCGATCCGACGATCATCTACCCGATCACCCGGGGCAAGCCGCTCGGCCGCAGGATTCGCCAATCGGAGATCGCCGCGACCAACGACTGGAACACCTATTCGATGGTCGGCCTGCCGAAGTCGCCGATCACCAATCCGGGCCGCGCCTCAATCGAGGCCGTGCTCCACCCCGCCCAGACGGACGCGCTGTACATGGTCGCGGACGGCACCGGCGGGCACGTCTTCGCCAGCACGCTCGAGCAGCACAACGCCAACGTCGCCAGGTGGTTCGCCATCCGCCGCGCACGCGGCGAAATCTGAGCGTCGATCCGCCGCGGAATTACTTCGCACGGGCTTGGCTGTGGAACCGGCGCATCGGCGGTGGATTGACCGGCCGACGAGCGACAGCGATTTAAATCGCCAAGGTCGATCAGAGTAACGACTTTAATCGCCTTGGCCGATCAGCTTGGCGCGCCCATATCGGCTCGGCACCAGGAGAACCAGCGTGATCAAGCAGACCATTCCCGACGTCACCCTCAAGACCCGCGTCCGCGACGAATCCGTCGGGGGACCCAATCCGTTCCGCTGGCAGGACCTCGAGGTACGGGAGGAGTTCGCCGGGAAGCGCGTCGTCGTGTTCTCGCTGCCCGGCGCGTTCACGCCGACCTGCAGCAACGAGCAGTGCCCGGCCTTCGAGCGGCTCTATGACGAATTCCGGGCGGCTGGCATCGACGCCGTCTATTGCATCGCGGTCAACGATGCGTTCGTCATGTACCAGTGGGGCAAGAGCCTCGGCCTTGAGAACGTAAGGCTGCTGCCGGACGGCAACGGCGACTTCACCCGACGCATGGGCATGCTGATCGACAAGCGCCACCTCGGCTTCGGCATGCGCAGCTGGCGCTACGCGATGATCGTTGAGGACAACACGGTGACCCACTGGTTCGAGGAACCAGGAATCAACGACGCCGGCGCCGATAATGATCCTTATGGCGCGACGGCGCCGGAGCACATTCTCGCGGTCCTCACCGGCCGCAAGGAACTGGAGCGCGCGGCTTGAGCCGCGGCGGCCAATAAGATGCGCGGCGAAAGCCGCGTCGGCGCGGGCGGTGCGCCTTCCTCCCCTCCCAAAGCGCCGCCCGCGCCCCTCATCGTCACCGCCGAGCTGCCGCCCGACGTGCTCGCCTGGGGCGATGCACTGCGGCGGGCGCATTACCCGCCCGAGCGCAACCACCTCGAAGCGCACGTCACGCTGTTCCACGCCTTCGCGCCGTCGCTGGTGCCGGAGTTGAAGCGCTATCTGGCGCAGCTCGCCGGCGGGCATGGCCGCCCGGCCGCGCGGCTCACCGGGCTGATGCCGCTGGGGCGGGGCACCGCCCTGGCGATCGACAGCCCCGGCATGCTCGCAGTGCGTGAACGGATCGCCGAACACTTCCACGGTGCCCTGACCGCCCAGGACTCGCGCCCACCGCGGTTGCACATCACGATCCAGAACAAGGTCACCCGCGAGGCGGCACGGGAGCTTCAGCGCGAGCTCGGTGCCAACCTCGAACCACGGGCGTTTGCGTTCGCCGGGCTTGGCCTCCACCTGTACCGCGGTGGCCCATGGGAAGCGGCTGGACGCTGGTCTTTCCGCGGGAGCTCGGCGGCTTGAGCCCAAAGTGTTGACCGGGCCGGGCCCGCGTCTTACATGCGCCGCCTGCCCACCTGGGAACAGACGGGGCGGAGTAGCTCAGCCGGTTAGAGCAGCGGAATCATAATCCGCGTGTCGGGGGTTCGAGTCCCTCCTCCGCTACCACCTCCAAGCTTAAGTTGTTGAAATAGCTGGACTTGAGTGGACGGAACCGGTCCTGCTCGCGATAAAGGCGGGGACCGACTCCGGCGCGGGGACGGGTCCAGCGGTTCGTCCGAGATCGCATCGGCAAACTTCAGGTATTAACGTCTTCGGCCCGCTCTACGTCGCAAGCGAAGCCGCCAAGCGGCTGCGCGAGGGCGGCCGGATCATCAACTTCAGTTCGAGCGTGGCGAAGTATCCCGTCGCCGGCGCCGGCCTTTATTCGGCGGCCAAGAAAGCCGTCGAAAGCTTTACCGAAAGCTGGGCGCGCGAGGCCGCCATTGTCGCCGATGATTTCACCGACTTGCTCGGCGCCCGCCCTGCTGCCCGAGTAATGCGCGACGACCGTCGCGCCGTCGCGGGCGAGCCTGAGCGCGATGGCCCGGCCAATGCCGCGGCCACTGCCCGTGACGAGCGCAATCTTCCCTTCGAGCGGCGCCATGCTTC
>JAEKKO010000293.1 GCA_019510335.1 Novosphingobium sp.
CCAGCCGAGCCGATCAGCAGCAGCGGCTTGCGCCCGATCCGGTCGATCAGCGCGATCGACAGCAGGCAGGCGAGGATCGAGACCGCACCCGAGACGATGTTGATCTTGAGCGCGTCGGCCTCGCTGAACCCGACCGCCTGCCACAGCACTGCGCCGTAGTAGAACACGACGTTGATACCGACCAGCTGCTGGAACACGGCCAAGCCGATCCCGACCCAGACGATCGGCCGCCAGCCGCCGCCGGGCTTGCGGATGTCGGCGAGGCTCGGGGGGTGATCGCGAGCGAGCGAGGCTTCGATCTCGGGGACCTTGGCCTCGGCCGCGCCGGGGCCGAACAGCCGCTCGAGCACCGCGCGGGCCTCGGTGATGCGGCCCCGCGCGACGAGGAAGCGCGGGCTTTCGGGGATCAGGATCAAGGTGACGAGGAACAGGAAGGCGGGGAGCGCCTGGACCCAGAACATCCACCGCCACGCCGGCTGCCCGGCCCAGAACTTGCCCAGCGATGAACCGGCCGCGGAGGCGAGGTAGTAGTTGGCGAGGAACGCACCGGTTAGGCCGGAAATGATCATCACCTGCTGGATGCTCGACAGCCGTCCCCGCACGTGCGCCGGCGTCACCTCGCTGATGTAGGCCGGTGACAGCACGCTGGCGGCCCCGACCGCAGCCCCGGCGAGGAACCGCGCAATCGCCAGGAACGTCGCCGAGGGGGCGGCCCCCGAAGCCAGCGCGCTGCCGATAAACAGCGCCGCGGCGATCATCATCACCGTGCGCCGTCCGAGCACATCGGCGAGACGCCCGGCGAGGAACGCGCCGAGCGCGCAGCCGGGAAGCAAGGCGCTGACGGTCAGCCCGAGCTTGCCTTCGCTGAGGCCGAACGCCTGGCGCAAGCCTTCCTGGGTGCCGTTGATCGCGCCCGAATCGTAGCCGAACATAAACCCGCCGATCGTCGCCACCGCGACGATCAGGATGATGAAGCCGAAGTTGGTCCTCCGCGCTTCTGCCGCTGCCGTTGCCATTGGCCTCTCCCGACCGCTGTTCTGTTAGCGCTATCCTTCGCCGTCGATACGGAGTCAATCGCTCCTGCGCGGCGGCGCGACCGAGTCTCGCGAGATCACCGCGAACGGGAGTTGAAGATGCTGCGGCGCCAGCTCTTCACCGGCGCGCCGCGCGCGAACGGCCTTGACGAGCAACTCGGTCGCAGCGCTCGCCATCTCGGCGACGGGTTGGCGGATCGTGGTCAGCTCGGGCCAGACCGTGATTGCCATCGCGGTGTCGTCGAACCCGCAGACGGAGAGGTCGCCGGGAACCTCGAGGTGCCGGCGATGCGCGACCGAAACGACCGCCGCGGCCATGTCGTCGTTGCTGGCGAAGATCGCGGTCGGTGGGGACGACAGCGACAGCAGCGCCTCGCCCGCGGCAAGACCGGAGCGGTAGGTGAAATTGCCTCCACGGATCAGCGCCGGGGCTGCCGTAATCCCGGCCGAGGCGAGCGCCTGTTCGTAGCCAGCCCGGCGCAAGCCGCTGGCGGTAAGGTTCGGCTCCCCGGCAATGAACCCGATCCGCCGGTGCCCGAGTACGATCAGGTGCGCGGTCATCGCCTCGGCCGCGGCGCGATCGTCGATCGAGACGGCGTGCGCGACTGGCGACGGCTCGCCCGTGGCGACTTGCGCGACCGGCATGTCCGTTCCGGTGAGCGCGTCGAGCAGGGCCGCGCTCTCGCACAGCGGCGGCGGCAGCAGCACGGCGTCGGTACGGTGGGCGGCGAGGCGCCGAGCCAGCGCCTCTACGCCCTCGGCGCCGTCCCAGTGCTCGATCCCGAGCTGGGCGCCGCTCGCTGCCGCGCCGGCGATGCTGCCAGCGAGGAATTCGCTGAGGTACGCCGCGCTGGGGTTGCTGTAGAGCAGCGCGATCCGGCACTGGCCGCCGCCGGCAAGGCTTCGCGCGGCCGGGTCGGGGACATAGCCCAACGCGGCGATCGCCTCCTCGACCTTGGCGCGGGTTTCCTCGCGAACGTTGGCCTCGCGGTTGATCACCCGCGATACGGTCATTTGCGAGACGCCGGCCGCGCGGGCCACGTCCGAAACGGTCGGCCCGCTGCCGCGCCGGCGCCCGCGCCTGGGCTGCCCCTTCCCCATTTCCCGTCCCATCACCCCTGCCTATGGGTCCGAGGCAATACTGGCAAGCCGAACGGAGCTTGATTATCCGATATTGATAGCGCTACCTGACTCGCGGGAGAGCGGCGCATGTACCTCGGCATCGATATCGGCACGTCGGGCGTTAAGGCGGTCGTCTTGCGCGACAATGGCGCCGTCGCGGCGCAGCAGATCGCGCCGCTCACGATCTCGCGTCCACATCCACATTGGTCCGAGCAGGATCCGGACGCCTGGTGGGCTGCGACCGAGGCGGCGGTGCTCGCTCTCGAGCCGGTGTTGCGGGCGCAAGTGCGCGCGGTCGGGCTGGCCGGGCAGATGCACGGCGCGACGCTGCTCGGCGCCGATGACCGCCCGCTCCGACCCGCGATACTGTGGAACGACGGCCGCAGCTTCGCCGAATGCGCCGCGCTCGAAGCGGCCGAGCCGCGCTCGCGCACGATTACCGGCAACCTGGCGATGCCCGGCTTCACCGCGCCCAAGCTGCTGTGGGTCCGCGCCCACGAGCCGGAGCTCTTCGCGCGGATCGCCACGGTGCTCCTGCCCAAGGACTACGTCCGCCTGCAGATGACCGGCGAAAAGGCTTCCGACCTCGCCGACAGCGCCGGAACGTTGTGGCTCGACGTCGCGGCACGCCAGTGGAGCGATCCGATGCTCG
>JAEKKO010000294.1 GCA_019510335.1 Novosphingobium sp.
TCGAGCAGGCCGGGCAGGCGACGATTTTCGACTGGTTCTCGCTCATGGCAACTCCTCTTTCGTGATATAGGGGGTGCCCTGCCGCAGTCCCAGTGTCCCCGGTCGTTCCGTTCGAGCTTTGTCGTGGCTGCAGCAGCGAGGGTCTCGCGATGCCACTTCATGTCCGCAGCGGCGCGTTAGCCGCCATCGCCCTGGCGACGGCGGCGTCCAGCCAGCCGATTACGCGGGACGCCGACCCGCTGGCGTTCTTCAGCGGCCGCACCGTCGGCAGCGGCACGCTCAAGGTCGTCCTCCATCACGGCCAGCCGACCAGCACGGTTAGCAACGGGACCATCTTGGGCAACCAGCTGGTGCTGCGCCAGACCGTGAAGATCGGCAGCGAACCGGCTCGCGCCCGTGAGTGGCGCCTCGCCCGGGTCGGCGCCGACGGGGTGGCAGGATCGATGACCGAGGCATCGGGCCCGATCAGCGGCAAGCTGGTCAATCGCGAGCTGGTGCTCGACTACGGGATGCAAGGCGGGATGCAGGTCCACCAGCTGATCCGCTTCGCTGCCGACGGGATGCGCGCGGAAAACCACATGGCGATCCGCCGGTTCGGCATGACCGTCGGCCATCTCGACGAGGAAATCCGCCGAGCCCAGCCGTGACCCCGGATCATGGGGAAGCAGGCACGTCACCCGTTCGGACCCGCCGCGTGAACCTGGCGTGAGCTCATTGCCATAGTAAAAACCTATGGCTCCGAGATCGCAATCGTGCTTTCTAGCAGGCGATTGGTCGATCAAAGTGCAACCGAGCTTTTCCAGGAGAGGATTCGCCGATGGCCATCAGCCTGCTGCCCGACAACCCCGCCGCGTGGACCTACCGCCGCTGGGAAGACCTCATGGCGATCGAGCGCGAGGAGCGCGAGAAGCTCCAGCTCGAAGCCGTGCGGATCAACTTTGCCCGCATGCGCAACCGCATCCCGGCGCTGAAGAAGCTCGCCGACCGCCAGGGCGTCGAGGCGATCGACAAGATCGAGGACGTCCTGCCGGTGTGCTTCGATCACCGCGTGCTCAAGAATTATCCGATCCAGATCATCGAGAACCGGGACTTCGCCAAGCTCACCAGCTGGCTCGACAAGCTGACCGCGCACGACCTGACTAAGGTGGACCTGACCGGGCTCAAGACCATCGAGGAATGGCTCGGCCGGCTCGAAGCCTATGGGATGCTGGTCACCTACTCGAGCGGGACGACCGGCAAGCTGTCGTTCGTGCCGCGCTCCTACGACGAGCTCGGCCCGTGGAAATTCCACTTCTTCAATGTCAACTACGCCGCGAGCGGCGTCGACCCGTGGACGACCAAGCTGCCGACGTTCTTTCCGGGCTACCGCGGCGGCTACCAGACGATGCTCAAGATCATGAGCCTGTTCAACGTCGAGATGGCCGGCGGCGAGGACAACTACTACACGCTTTACGACACCCATATCCCGGCCGACCTGATGGCGCTGTCCGGCCGTCTCCAGTCGGCCGAGGACAAGGGCGAGATCGCCAGCCTCGGGCTCGATCCGGCATTGCTCGAGCAGCGCCAGACCATGCTCGAGCAGGGCCGGCACAAGGACCAGGACCTCGACGCGTGGTTCGGCAAGCTGATCGAGCAGTTCCGCGGCCAGCGGGTCAAGCTCGGCGGCACCTTCTCGGATCTCTACCGCGTCGCCCGCGCCGGTCTCGACAAGGGCTTGCGCTGCGAGTTCGCGCCCGGCTCTATCCTCTCCGGCGGCGGCGGGATGAAGGGCTACAAGGACGCACCGGACGACTGGGAAGACCAGGTCAAGTACTTCTTCGGGGTCGACCGCATCGGCAACCAGTACGGCTTCTCCGAATGCATCGGCAACGCGCCGCTGTGCGAGGCGGGCCACTTCCACCTGCCGCCGTACTCGGTGCCGCTGCTGATGGGTCCTGACGGCGAGGCGCTGCCGCGCGAGGGCGTGCAGAAGGGCCGACTGGTGCTGGTCGATGTCATCCCGCTGTCGTACTGGGGCGGCTTCACCTCGGGCGACGAGGTGACGATCGACTGGAACGACGATTGCGAATGCGGCTGGAAGAGCCCGCGCGTCGCCAAGACCATCCGCCGCTTCGCCGAGAGCGAGGGCGGCGACGACAAGATCACCTGCGCCGGCTCGCAGCAAGCCTACAACGAGTTCATGGCCTTCGTCGCGGGAGACGCGTGATGAGCACCGATATTCTCCAGATTCCGATCATCGCCCGCGGCAAGGTCATCATGCCGGGTGAGGCCGCGGTGGAGTTCAAAGGCCGCGGCGGCGCCGCCTTCCGCCAGGCCGATCCGCACAAGCACATCCACGACCTCGTGCTCGGCGACACCTCGCGCCTGCGCGACCTCCACGACACGCCGATGGCCGAGATCATCGACGTCCTCGCCGCTTTGGGCGAGCGGCTCTCGCTCGATGATAACCCGCTGCTGCAGGAGAGCTTCGCGCTCGCGCTCAAGGCCGGCGGCCTGGCCGAGCCGATCCTGCGCGGGGTCTACGACGCGCTGCCGCACATGTTCACCCGGGCGGGCATGACCGCGCTCGTCGACAAGACGATTGGCATTCCGTACATCGACGGGTGGGTGCCGAGCGGCGGCGACTACGATTGCGTCAGCATCCGCGCGGTCGGCACGCGCCAGCTCCACATCACCGCCGGCAACGTACCGGTGGTCGCGGCGATGACGATCGCCCGGGCCGGCCTCACCAAGTCCGACATCCTGATCAAGTCGCCCTCGAACGATCCGCTGACCGCCAACGCGATCGCCCGGACGCTGATCGAGCT
>JAEKKO010000263.1 GCA_019510335.1 Novosphingobium sp.
GAGATTGCGCCCGGAGAGGTCGGTCAGGGTCATCGACAGCATCAGCGGGACGTCGCGGCCGAGATCGCGCTCGAGCCGCTTGACCGCCATGATCCCGGCCTTGGCGTTGAGGGTGTCGAACACCGTTTCGATCAGGATGAAGTCGGCCCCGCCCTCGACCAGCGCCGCTGCCTGCTCGTGATAGACGTCAACGAGGAAGTCCCAGTCGATCTCGCGGAAGCCGGGATCGTTGACGTCGGGCGAGAGCGAGAGGGTCTTGTTGGTCGGCCCGATCGCCCCGGCGACGAACCGCGGGCGGCCGTCCCTGGCGGCGAACTCGTCCGCGATGCGGCGGGCGAGGCGGGCGGATTCGAGATTAATCTCGCGCACCAGGTGTTCGGCGCCGTAGTCGGCCTGGCTGATCCGGTTGGCCGAGAAGGTGTTGGTCTCGGCGATATCGGCGCCGGCGGCGAAGTAGGCGCGGTGGATCGTCTCGGGCACCTCCGGCTTGGTCAGCGCGAGGATGTCGTTGTTGCCCTTCTGGTCCTTGGCGAGGCCGAGACTGCCGGCATAATCGGCTTCGGCCAGCTTCCAGCCCTGGATCTCGGTGCCGAACGCGCCGTCGGTGATGAGGATGCGCTTGTCCGCTTCGGCGAGGAGCGCCGTGCGCGCGGCGCTGGGGGCGAGGGTCATGCCGCTATCTCCTGGGCGTCGGTCCGGGGCCGCAGTCCGAGCAAATGGCAGATCGCATAACTCAGCTCGGCCCGGTTGAGGGTGTAGAAGTGGAATTCGCGCACGCCGCCCGCGTAAAGCCGGCGGCACAGCTCGGCCGCGAGCGTGGCGGCGACCAGCTGGCGCGCCGCCGGGCGTTCGTCGAGCCCTTCGAACAGATGCGCCATCCACGGGGGAACCGCGGTGCCGCACATCGCGCTCATCCGCTGGACGCTGGCGTAGTTCATCACTGGCATGATCCCCGGCACGATCTCCTGGGTGATCCCGGCCGCGGCGGCATCGTCGCGGAAGCGGAAGAAGGTATCCGGCTCAAAGAAGAACTGGGTAATCGCGCGGGTCGCCCCGGCGTCGATCTTGCGCTTGAGGTTGTCGAGGTCGGCCATGGCGTCGGGCGAATCCGGGTGGCACTCGGGGTAGGCGGCGACCGAGATCTCGAACGGGTGGAGCTTGCGCAAGCCGGCGACGAGCGCGGCGGCGTTCTCATAGCCGCCGGGATGGGTGTGGTACTTCTCGCCGGGCCGCGGTGAATCGCCACGCAGCGCGACGATGTGGCGCACGCCGGCCGCCCAGTATTCCTCGGCGACGGCATCGATCTCCTCGCGCGTCGCCTCGACGCAGGTCAGGTGCGCGGCCGCGGCGAGCGGCGTCTCGCGGGCGATCCGGGCGACCGTCGCATGAGTGCGCTCGCGCGTCGTGCCGCCGGCCCCGTAGGTCACCGAGACGAAGCGCGGCCCGAGGGGCGCGAGCGTCTCGAGCGACTCCCACAAGGTCTGCTCCATTTTCTCTGTCTTGGGCGGGAAGAACTCGAACGACACGGCGATGTCGCCGGGGAGGCCGGCGAACAGCGGCGTATCGAGCGCGGTCTTGGCGTCGAACGGTCCGATCATGGCTGCACGGCCTTCTCCCTGGTGCGCTCGGCGGCTGTGTCGGCGGAGCGGATCGCGGTCCAGATCTTTACCGTCAGCTCTCGCCCTGGCAGCGCCGCCGGGGTCTGCGCGGCGAACCCGGCCTCGCTCAGCAGCGACAGCATCTGCTCGTCGGAAAAGCCGAGGCGGGCGTGGGCATGGCGTTCGCGCAGCTCCTCGCGATCGTGCGCGGCAAAGTCGACGATCGCCAGGCGCGCGCCCGGGCGAGCGACCCGCGCGGCTTCGGCGAGTGCCGCCTCGGGCTCCTGCGCGTAATGCAGCACCTGGTGGAACAGCACGGTGTCGAAGCTCGCCGCGGCGAACGGCAGCGCCGCAAAATCGCCCTGGACCAGGTCGACGCGCTCCGCCGGCAGGTGCTGGAGCCGGGCGCGGGCGATGCGCAGCATCTCGGGGCTCTTGTCGAGCGCGGTGACGTGGCCGGCGCGAGGCGCGAACAGCTCGGCGATGCGCCCGGTGCCGGTGCCGATGTCGAGCAGGGATCCGAGCTCGCCCGGCCCGAGCGCTTCGGCCAGCGCCTGCTCGACCGGCGCATCGGGGCTGTGGAGCACGCGCAAGTCGTCCCATTCCTCGGCGTGGCGGGCGAAGTAGCCGGCGGCGGTGGACTCGCGCGCGGCGCGGATCGCCGCGAGGTGCCGGCGGTCCTCGGCGCAGCGGGCGGCGAAGGCGGCGTCGTCGCGCTCGCCCAGCGCCAGCAGCCGCGCCGCCGCCGCGCCGAGAGGAGGCGCGCGCTGCTCGCCGATCGCGGCGCGCAGGAACACCCAGCTGCCCTCCTTGCGGCGCTCGGCGAGGCCGGCGTCGCAGAGGATGCGGATATGGCGCGAGACCCGCGGCTGGCTCTGGCCGAGAACTTGCGCAAGCTCGCCCACCGCCAGCTCCATGTTGGCGAGCAGGCGCATGATCCGCAGCCGGGTCGGATCGGCGAGGGCGCGCAGGAGGGGGTCGAGCCGCATTGTCGGTCAGCATATAAAGAAATCTTTATATGTGGTCAATGCGTTGCCGCGGGGACGCGGTTTGCCATGGTGGAAGCGGTCGGTTACAATCGCTTGGGGCTGATGGTCGCGGAGATCCGGGACCGGTGGCTCGTGCCGGAAAGGGGATCCGATGAAACCATTCGTCCATGCCGCCTGGGCTTCGGCCGCGGCG
>JAEKKO010000206.1 GCA_019510335.1 Novosphingobium sp.
CCGGCCGACTGGCGCCTCAGCTACGGCGGGCGCAAGAAGCCCTGATGCACTACACCCGGCTCGGTGACACCGGACTGATCGTCTCGCGCCTGGCGTTCGGCGCACTGACTTTCACTCAGGGCAACAAGTCGCTGGCGCCGTTCTACAAAGTCGGCGAAGGCCTGGCTGACCAGCTCGTCGGCCTGGCGCTCGACCGCGGCATCAATTTCTTCGACACCGCCGACGTATACGCCAGCGGCGAATCCGAGACGCTGCTCGGCGCCGCGCTCAAGCCGCACCGGCACAAGGTTATCCTCGCGACCAAGGTCGGCAACCGCACCGGCGAACGCGAGCTGCTCGGCAACGGCCTGTCGCGGCGTCACATTCTGTGGTCGGTCGACCAGAGCTTGCGGCGGCTCGGCACCGACTGGATCGACCTCTACATTGCTCACCGGACCGATCCGTTCACCTCGCTCGACGAGACGCTCGAGGCGTTCGACGCGGTCGTCCAATCGGGCAAGGTCCGCTACATCGGCTATTCCAACTGGCCAGCGTGGGAAGCGGCCAGCGCCATGGCCATCCAGCGCGAGCGCGGCCTCGCCCGCTTCACTCACGGGCAGATGTATTATTCACTGCTCGGCCGCGATGTGGAACGCGACACCATGCCGATGCTGCGCCGCCACGGCGCAGGAATGACGGTGTGGAGCCCGCTCGCGTACGGCTTCCTCGCCGGCAAGCACTCGCGCGAAAGCCTTGCCCAGGGCGACAGCCGGTTCGCCAAGTTCGATTGGCTCAAGTTCGACCGGGAGCGGGCGTTCGCGCTGCTCCCGCTGATGCGCGAGATCGCCGACGAGCTCCGGTGCAGCATGGCCCAGCTGGCGATCGCCTGGCTGCTGCGCAAGCCAGGCGTCAGCAGCGTCCTGCTCGGCGCGACCAGGCTCGAGCAACTCGAGGACAATCTGGGGGCTGATGTGGTCGAGCTGAGCGAGGACGCAATGGCGAGGCTTGACGCCGCGACCGCGATCGAGCCGCTTTACCCGAGCTCGGACTGGGTCGAGGTCGACGCCGTGACAGCAAAGGCGCTAGCCTGATGGGGGCGCTCAATGGCACGTTGATCGTCGAAACCGCCGAGCGGGTGTGCGGCGAATACTGCGGCAAGCTGCTCGCCGATTTCGGCGCCGAGGTAATCAAACTCGAGCGTCCCGGCGGCGCACCGACGCGGCAGATGGGCCCGTTCATGGACAGCATCGCCGGCCCGGAGCGGAGCGCGCTGTTCGCCTACCTCAACACCAACAAGAAGTCGGTGATGCTGGACCTTGCCGAAGCTGCCGACCAGCCGGTGCTCGAGCGACCGGTGCTCGAGCGACTGCTGGCGCGGGCCGATGCGCTGATCGATGATCATGCCGAGCCGCTGACACTGCCCGCCGATCTCGCCGAGCGCCACCCGCGCCTGGTCCACTGCCTTATCACCCCCTTCGGCCAGGGCGCCCCGGCCGAATGGCAGCAGGCGCGCTCCATCAACGTGATCAATGCGGGCGGGTGGGCCTATCACACGCCGAGCGAGACCACGCCCGACAAGCCGCCGCTCAAGGGCGCGGGACGGTTCCTCTCCGACTACGAAGCGGGGATCGACGCCGCCCTGGCGACGCTCGCCTCGCTGTACCGTCAGCGCCGCACCGGCAGCGGCCAGTTCATCGACATCTCCGAAGTCCAGGTCCAGGTGAACCGGGTCGACTGCGTGCTCGGGCGGATGCTCGCCGGAGAGGCCGAGCCGGGGCCCGAGCGCACCCGTTACGACATGGGCGGTCCCGCCACGTCGTTCGCCTGCAAGGACGGCTTTCTCTACTTGTTCATGACCACCCGCGCGCACTGGGCTGCGCTGGTCGAGCTGATGGGCGAGCCCGAGTGGACAAAGTCCTTCCCTGACGACTGGCTCGAGTTCCACTGCACACCCGATCACGTCGCTGAGTTTCGCCGCCACTTCGCTCCTTGGGCCGCCGAACAGGAGAAGGTGCCGATCAGCGAGGCAGGCCAGAAGCTCGGAGTCGCCATCGTTCCGGTCAACACGGCCGCCGACTTGCTGCTAAGCGAACAGTTCATCCAGCGTGGTTTCTTCCAGCGCCTGTCCCATCCGGTGCTCGGGCAGGGCCTGTATCCGACGGTGCCGTACAAGCTGAGCAGGACTCCGGTCGAGCTGGCCACCCCCGCACCCGCGCTCGGCCAGCACAATGCCGAAATTAAGGCCGACCATGCCGCTGCCTGAGCGCGGCGGGCCGCTCGCGGGGGTGCGGGTGCTGGAGCTGACGAAAGTCTGGGCCGGGCCATATGCAGGCAAGCTTCTCGCCCACCTCGGCGCGGAGGTGATCAAGGTCGAAAGTCGCACCAATCTCGACGAAATGCGCGCTTATGGCGGGGTCGACGTCGACGCCGCGCCGTACTTCCTCTCGATCAACCAGGAGATCCTCTCGGTCCAGGCGAACATGAAGTCAGCCGAGGGGCTCGACCTCATCCGCCGAATGGTCGCCCAATCCGACATCATCATCGACAACCTCCGCCCGGGAGCCATGGAGCGGTCGCAGCTCGGCTACGAGGCCCTCCGCCAGATCAAGCCTGACATCATCCAGCTCTCCATCAAGATGTGGGGCAACGAGGGGCCGCTCGGTTACCAGACCGGCTACGCGCCTTCTTTCGCCGCACTCTCCGGGCTCAATTACCTCGTCGGCCACGAGGGCGACGTGCCCAGGGGCATGAACATCCGCTACGGCGATTCGACCGTTGGCGCCTGCGCAGCGCTCGCCGCGATTGCGGCGCTCCATCATCGCGAGCGCACCGGCGAGGGCCAGTTCATCGATCTCTCGGCGGTCGAGACGATGACCAGCCTGATTGGCGACAGCCTATTCGGCTGGAGCGTGACCAGCGAAGTCCCGCATGCCGACGGCAACTTCCACCCGGAGATGTGCCCCCACGGCGCCTACCCGTGTCGCGAGGGGGAATGGCTGAGCATTGCCGTGGCCAACGATACCGAATGGCAGGCGCTCTGCCGAACCATTGGAGCCGAAGCGCTGGCGGATGATCGTCGGTTCGCGTCGCTCGATGCTCGTCTTGCCAACCATCGCGAGCTCGACATCGCATTAAGCGAACTCACCCGCGACCGCGGCGTGCTCGAGCTCGGCGAAGCTTTGCGCGCGGCCGGCGTTCCGGCGTTCCTTAGCGCGAGCTCGCTCGACTTGTGCTCCGACGAGGCGCTGTGGTCCCGCGGCGGCTATCGCATGGTCAGCGATCACCGCAACGGCACGCGCCCGATCATCGGGCCGAGTTGGCGCATGACGCCCGACGAAGCCCGGATCGAACGCGGCGCGCCGCTGATCGGTGAGCACAACGAATACGTGTACCGCGAGGTCCTCGGGCTTTCTGCGGACCAAGTGGACGATCTGACGTTGCGGAAGGTCATTGACTAGGCTTTCCATCCCCAACCGATCCGGGGGAGAAATACCGTGGAACTTGCCTTCTCGATGCCGCACCTGGTGGAGCTCAAGGCGCTGATGCAGCCTTGGGAGCGGCAAGTTCAGGGCGCCGACCAGACCAGCCTTGCCAAGTGGGCCGAACAGCTCGGCTACACGATGATCTGCGTGCCTGAGCACCACATCATCCCGCGCGATCACGTGGAGCTGTCAGGGCCGTTCTACTTCAATTCGTACGCGGGAATGGCTTACTTCGCCGGCGCGACCGAACGCATCCGCGTGAACTCGTGCATCTCGATCCTGCCGCTGCAGAACTCGATCGTCTCGGCCAAGGCGCTGTCGACGATCGACTGGATGAGCAGCGGCCGCGCCATGGTCACTTTCGCCGCCGGCTGGCTCGAGGAGGAATTCGCCATCCTCGGCGTGCCGTTCCACGAGCGCGGCGCGATGTGCGAGGAATACCTCGCCGCGATCATCGAGCTGTGGACCAAGGACGATCCGGTGTTCGAGGGCAAGTACGTCTCGTTCCGCGACGTCGCGTTCGAGCCTAAGCCGGTGCAGAAGCCGCACCTGCCGATCTGGTTGGGTGGCGACGCCGATCCGGTGCTGCGCCGCTGCGGGCGCTATTGCTCGGGGTGGTGGCCGTTCCTGACCAAGCCCGAGGCGATCCCCGACAAGATCGACTACATCAAGTCACAGCCCGACTATGCCGGCAAGCTCGAGGACGTGTTCTACGGCTTCGCCACCACGCGAGTCGGCGAAGGCCACGTCGTGCTCGACGACCCGAAGGTTCGGCCGGGCATGACCAAGAACGAGATCATCGACCGGCTCGGCTGGTTCAAGACGCTCGGCGTCACGATGAGCGGTCTGCCGGTCCCGCCGGTCCGCGGCATCGACGAGTACCGGGACTACACCCAATGGGTCGCCGAGGAGATCATGCCGGCCGTGCGATGAGGTTCAACTCCAATGCGCTTCCGCCGCCGCCAGCGCCTGCTCGCCGCGGCCACCGAGTTCCGCGGTCAGCGCCTTGAGGCGGTACGTCCACAAGTGCAGCGGGTGTTCGAGCGTCATGCCCATGCCGCCGAGGAACTGGTGGAAGTCGTACGTCACCCGTTTGGCGGCGTCCTGCGCATGGAGCGCGGCGAGCGCGGCGTCGCCGGGGTCGAGCGTCCCCGCGGCCTTGAGCGCGAGCCAGTAGCAGCCGTTGGTCAGGACTTGCGCTTCCGCCAGCCGGTGACGCAGCGCCTGGAACGTGGCCAGAGGCCGCCCGAACTGCTTGCGCTCTGAAACGTACGTGACGGTGCTGGCCAAAGCGGCGGCGAGAAGCCCGGCCGCTTCGGCCGCGAGCGCGATCCGCCAGTGCATCCGGACGGTGCCAGCATCGACTTCGTGGGTGCGCATGGTCGGCGGGAGCCCGATCAGCCGGGCCATTGGATAGGCAAACAGGACTTCACTGCCGAGACCAGCGACATGCTCCGCTTCCGCCGTGAAACTGCGGACATCGTCGCTGACCACGACCACCGTCGTGCCGGGGCGAAGAAACCGCACCGGTTGCTGCATCGGGCCTTCTTCGACGAGGCACACCGGCCGCGGCAGCTCGGGATCGAGCAGTGGACGCACCAGAGCAGATGCGCCGGCCTCGACCGCGAACGGCAGCCGCGCGAGACGCTCGACAACAAGCGCGGCCGTGACTGGCCCCAGCTCCTCCATCGCCATCACGTCGAGGAAGCCGCCCTCGCCCAGTTCGGCATCGAGCGCATCGCTGCTGAGGGCGAAGCTCGTATCGTGAAGTGGGACCGAAGCGAAAGGCTTCGACAGGCCATCGATCGCTTCGAGGATCTGGCGCTGATCGTCGGAAAGCGAGAGATCCATCAGCGGGGCTCCCGCGGCAGTTCCAGCACTTCGCTGGCGATGATGTTGAGCTGAATCTCGGCGGCACCGGCCGCGATCCCGGCGACGATGCCGCGCTGGTGGTGCATCTTCAAGTAAGGCGAGGCATCGGCGAGCGCTTCGGGGACGTACTCGACGACGAAGTCGGCCACGGTCCGCTCGGCCATCACCGTCGCATACCGCGCCGAGCTCGACTCACCGCCGATCGGCAGACCGTCGACGCGCTTCTGGACGATGGCATAGCTGGCGATCCGCGCCGCCTCACAGGCTGCAGCACACCGCGCCGCCTCGGTCCGCACCGCCTCGCGCGCGAACGCCCGGCGCTCCTTCAACATCGCTACTGCGCGGTCGAGCGCGGCGCGGGCGAGGCGGAAGCGGGGGATGCCGAGCCGCTCATTGCGGAGCGAATAGGCGATGATCTCCCACGCCTGCCCTTCCTCGCCTAGCCGCGCTTCCACGGGAACCACGACATCGTCGAAGAACACCTCGTGGATGTCGCCCTCGCCGATCAGCGATGGAATCTGGCGAACGGTGATCCCCGGCGTGTCCATCGGAACCAACAGGATCGTGATCCCCCGCTTGCGATCGTCGCTGGTGCGGGTGAGCAGGAAGCACGTGTCGGCGAGACCGGCGTACGAAGTCCAGATCTTCTGGCCGTTGACCCGGTAGACGTCGCCGTCCCGGGTGGCGCGGGTGCGCAGCGAAGCCAGGTCAGAGCCGGCATCGGGCTCTGAGAAACCCTGGCACCACAGCGCCCGTCCCTCGGTGATCGGCGGAAGGTATTTCGCTCGCTGCTCCTCGCTGCCATACTTGAGCAGCGTCGGCCCGATCCAGTTGACGTTCATGTACTGCCCGCCGCGCGGCTCGCCGGCGACCCACATTTCCTCGGCAAGAATTTGCTGTTCCCACGGGCCAAGCCCCTGCCCCCCGTACTCGACCGGCCAGTGCGGGAACAGCAGGCCTTCCCTGGCCAATGCCGCGCAAAACCGTTTGGAAAGTTCGGTGATCTCGGCCGAAGCCGGACCGTGACCGGCGAGCTCCTCCCAATTCTCGGGCAGGTTTGCGGCAAGGAATGCGCGCAGCTGATCGGCAAAGGCGCGCTGATCGTCGCTCCACTCGAAATCCATCGAACCCCTCGCCTCCGCCGAACCGCTCGGGGCTTCGGTAGACGATCCTCCGTCGAGCGAACAGGCCCGCTTTGCGCCGCCTGCAAGCAACGCTGTGGTGATGGGCGGAGGTCAGTTAGAGCGTGTCCATAAAGCCTAGGAGCTGCCGGCGCCATTGAGCTGGCGCCCAGCTGGCCATCAGGACTGGCGCCTCATTGCATCTTCGGATCGTTCTGGATCGAAGACCACGGCCGCAGCGGTGCGGGCTCCATTCCGACGAATACCTTCTTACCCAGGTGGGCGTGCGAATTGGCAAAAACAGCAACCCGCGCGCTGCCGTTGCCTTCCCAAATTCCGACCACTTGCGGCGTTCCGACCTTTTGAGCCGCGGACAGCAGGCGCAGCGACACGTCCTTCAACGGATCGAAGCCGAACACGTCACTGACCTGCGGATTGTTGGCAATCCACTTCCAAGCAGTCTTCGCCTTGTCGCTCCAGTCGGTCAGGTTATCATGGGTGCCGACGTGCGCCGCCCGCAGCTCTCCGTTGTGGCGAAACCGAAAAAGATAGCAGCCGC
This sequence comes from Novosphingobium sp., assembly GCA_019510335.1. GTDB lineage: Bacteria > Pseudomonadota > Alphaproteobacteria > Sphingomonadales > Sphingomonadaceae > Novosphingobium. The sequence goes on from JAEKKO010000206.1 coordinate 7,014, forward strand.
TCATGTAACCGGTGAGAACCGGAGTTCCTCGAATTCCACAGTATGTCGTCAGACCGGGAATGAAATAGAGTAGCGTGTACTGGGCAATCTTGCCGCTCTGCGATCGCATTGTCTGATTCTTGAGCCGCTGGAGCTGGGGCCTGTCCCACAGCGTGCGCACGTCTCCGATCGCGGTGTTGCTGCGGATCGGCTCGTCGATCACTTCACCGATCAGGTCCTGAATGTTCATGGCGACCCCTCCCCGTAACCGTTCCCAAGCCGCGATCTTCGCCCCTCTCTACCAGGCGAGTCAACGGGCGGCTTCGCTTTTCAGGCGGGATTGCGATGGGCGGTGATCGCCTCGGGGGCGAGGTAGCGCGTCGTTGAAATACCGCCGTCGACGGCGATTGTCTGCCCGTTGATGAAGCCAGCTTCGTCGGAGCAGAGAAATGCGACGGTGTTAGCGACGTCGGCGATCGTGCATTCGCGGTTCATCGGAGTCAGCTCGTGATTGGTCCGGCGGAAGAAGTCGGCATCCCAGAACGCGTCCGTCATTTCCGTGCGGACCACGGTCGGCGCAATGTAGTTGCTGCGGATTCCTCGCCGACCGTATTCTGCCGCCAACGTCTGCATGAGCCCGATCTGGCCTGCCTTGACCGTGCTGTAAGCGCCCCCGCCCGGAGTGCCGTAAAGCCCCCAGGTCGAACCGATGAACACGATCGAAGCCCCCTTGCCCAAGTGCGGGAGCGCCTCGCGGCACAGCCGGAATGGCGCCCGCAAGGAGACGGCGAGCACCTCGTCGAGCATCTCGTCGCTGGTCGCGTGGACCGGGCCGAAGTTGAACGAGCCAGCGTTATTGACGAGGATGTCGAGGCGCCCGAACCGGTTGCGCGCATGATCGACGATTGCCTTGGGAGCATCGGCTGCGGTGATGTCGGCGGCGAATGGGGAAAATTCGACGCCATCGCCAAGTGCGTGCCGAGCTGTCTCGAGCTTGTCGACATTGCGGCCCACTCCGACGACCCTGATGCCGGATTCGCCGAGCCGGCGGGCGATGCCTTCTCCAATCCCGCCTCCGGCGCCGGTGACGATCGCGACTTTGGCTGTGGACACTTTTCTCTCCTGATAGTCAGCCGCTCGGACGTTGATTGCCCGAACGTTCGACGATGTCGTTTGCGGCGATGAAGCCGAAAGTCATCGCCGGCCCGATCGTCGCACCCGCGCCGGGATAGCACCCGCCGAACGGATTGCCCGCGTTATTGCCGGCCGCATAAAGCCCGGGGATCGGATTGCCGCCGCGGTCGATCACCCGCGCCCGCGCGTCCGTCCTGATCCCGCCCTTGGTGCCGAGATCGCCATTGTTGATTGGCACGGCGTAGAACGGAGCGGTGTCGATCGGACCGAGATTGGGGTTCGGGGTCACGGTCGGATCGCCGAAGAACTGGTCGTAAATGTTGCCGCCGCGGCCGAACTCGGGATCGACGCCGGTCTTGGCGTACTCGTTCATCTTGCGCACGGTCTCGGTCACTGCCGCGACCGGCAGCCTGATCTTGCGGGCGAGCTCGTCGATCGTTCCCGCGCGGAACACGTAGTGGTCCCACCAGTCGGACGGGATCTTGTCGTCGGGGGTGTGGACCGCCGGCATGAACCCGCCGGCGCTGAACTTGTGGCGGAACTTGGCGTCGAAGATCAGCCAGCACGGCATGTTGGCGCCGGTTTTCAGGTGATCGTCGACCATCGCCTGGCCAAAGCTGTCGTAGCCGGTCGCCTCGTCGACGAAGCGCACGCCGTTGCGGTTGACGCAGACGCTCCATGGACGGCCCACGTCGAAGGCTGCCTGGTGGATTTCGTGGAAATTGGACGCCTTGGCCATCGGCAGCGTCATGGTCGGGATCCACCAGCCCTCGCCCGTGTGCTCGGTATCGGCGCCGAGCTTTTCGGCGGCGATCAGTCCCTCGCCCCGGTTGGCGTCCTCGGGCGTGGACGAATGGCGGGTCAGGCCTGGAACCGGGTAGAAGCGGTCGCGCAGCTCCTGGTTCCACTCGAACCCGCCGGCGGCAAGGACCACGCCGTGGCGCGCGCCGATCGTGTACTTGCGCCCGAAATTGCTCACCTCGATCCCAGTCACGCGCCCGGCTCCGTCGACCGCGAGGTCCTCGAGCTTGGTCTCCAGCCGCAGCTCGACGCCGCGGTCGAACACTTGCTTGTAGACCGCGCCCATCAGCGCAGCGCCTTGGGTGAAGCGGCGGTCGCGGTGCGAGACGTTGCGGGTCGAGCGATCGCGCCAGTAGCGCGCGATCATCTTCGCCACCGTCAGCCGCCAGCCCTTCTGCTGCATCATCAACGCGAAGGTCTCGGTCAGGTCCATCGCGTAGCGGTTGAACAGCTTGAAGCGGTTGAACTGCTCGCGCATCAGGAAATAGCGGTCGTCGCCGAGTTGGCGGCCGTCGAATGTCGGGCAGATCACCGAGCGGTCGGCGCGAGCGCCCGGCCGGTCGGGAAAATAGTCAGGCCAGGCCGCCGGCGTCAGGTCGACGCCGATGCCCTTGAGGTACCGCGCCATTTCAGGCGCAGTATCGACGTAAGCGTGCAGCTTCTCGGGGTTGACCGGACCGCTGGTGACGCTGGCGAGATATTCGAGCGTCTGTTCGCGGCTATCGCCGGTATCGCCGCCTAGCTGGTGGTTGGGAATCCACATCACCCCGCCCGACGTCGCCGAAGTTCCGCCGAACTTGTGGGCTTTTTCGGCGATCAGCACCGACAGCCCCTGATCGGCCGCACGCAGCGCGGCCATGGCCCCTGCCGCGCCCGAGCCGACCACCACGACATCGAAGGTCTCGCCGTTGTCCAAGATCATCTCCCCCGTTGCGGCGCTTTGCCACATCGTATCGGCCCGGCGCTTTTTCGGTAAAATGCCTGCCGAGGCAGAGCAATTTGCTTCCGCTTGATTTCGGCGGCAAGTAGCGGTCGCCGACACCGCGCCTGACATGGCCGGTCCACCTATTTGCAGGCAAGAGGCGCGCTTGAGCGACGAACCCGACCTCGACTCCCTCCGCCGCGAGCTGCGCTCGTGGCTGGCCGTCAACGCGCCGCAGGGCTGGCGCGAAAAGACCCAGACTCACGCGGAATTCGCCGCTGACCAGCGCGCCTGGTTCCTCAAGCTGGTCGAGGGCGGCTACGCGACACCCCATTGGCCGGCTGAATGGCCGGGCGGCGGCCGTACCCTCGCCGAGCAGAAGGTCATCTACGAGGAGCTGGCGCGCGCCGACACGCCGCGCCTGCTCCTCTCGTTCGTCTCGACCTATCACGCCGCGGCGACGTTCCTCGAGTGTGGCAGCGAGGCGCAGAAGGCCAAGTACCTGCCGAAGATCCTCGAAGGCGAGACCTGGTGCCAGGGCTTTTCGGAACCCAATGCCGGCTCCGACCTTGCCTCGCTCAAGTGCCGAGCGGAGAGGAAGGGCGACGTCTACGTCGTCTCCGGCCAGAAGATCTGGTCGACCATGGCGCAATACGCCGACAAGTGCCTGCTGCTCGTGCGCACCAGCAGCGACGGCCCGAAGCAGGCGGGGATCACCTATCTGCTGATGGACATGAAGGCGCCGGGCGTCTCGGTCCGGCCGATCAACCAGATTCAGGGGGACCAGGAGTTCGCAGAAATCTTCCTCGACGAGGTCGAAGTCCCGGTCGAGGAGCGGGTCGGTGCCGAAGGCGCCGGGTGGGCCGTGGCCCAGGCGACTCTCGCCTCGGAGCGCGGGCTGACGCTGATGGAGCTGTCGTACCGGATGCGCGGCGCGCTCCACTACATTGCCGACCTGATCCGCACCACCGGCCGCAACGACGACGCAGGGGTGCTCCGCGATTTCGGCGACTTGGTCGCCAAAGTCGACGCGACGTGCGCGATCGCCGATCAGTTTCTCGACAACCGGATCAATGGCATCGAGCGGGTCGGTGACGCCTCCTTCGTCAAGAATAGCTACTCGCGCACGCTGCGCGAGTGGTCCGCTTTGGGCGTGCGGCTCGGCGGCATGGCCGAGCAGCTGCGCAAGCCGATCGTGTTCGGCGATCTCAACACCGGCAACTTCATGGCCGACTTCATGAACAGCTACGCCTGGACGATCGCCGGCGGCAGCGAGGAAGTGCAGCGCAACATCATCGCCGAGCGGGTCCTCGAAATGCCGCGCGAGCCGAAGGGGTGGACGGCATGATCGAGCGCGCCGAACTCCACGATGCCGCGGCCAAGGCGTTCCCGGCGAGCGAGCTGCGCCCCCAACGCGACTC
>JAEKKO010000207.1 GCA_019510335.1 Novosphingobium sp.
GATCGAGTAGGCGAGCTTGCGCCCATCCTGGCTGACCGCCAGCGCGCCGAGGCGGAAGTACTCCTTGCCTTCGGCCAGCGCGAGTTCGTCGAGGATCAGCCGGTCGGCGCTGCCGTCGTCCGGCGCACCCACCGCGCGGCGCCACCACATCTTGTACTCGGCGCCTTCCTCGAACTGGATCCAATAGAGCCAGTCGCCATCCTTCTGCGGAACCGAAGTGTCGGCTTCCTTGATCCGCCCGCGCATCTCCTTGAACAGCCGGTCGATGAGGCCCTGGTGCGGCGCCATCCGCGCCTCGAACCAGGCGTTCTCGGCTTCGAGATAGGCCAGCACCTCGGGATCGGTGACCTCGGGGTAGCCGGGGTCGCGCAGCCAGGCGTAATCGTCGCTGACCTCCTGCCCATGGTGGGTGACCGTGGACGGCTTCTTCAGCGCGAGCGGCGGGCGGGGCGGCGAGTCCGCGATCTCGGACGCGGGATGGGTGGTATCGGCCATCGCCCGCCTCTATGTTTAGCGCACGGAACCCGCAAGCTCGGGAGCATGCGATGCTGATGCACACCCATGAGGCCCGCCTCGCCGCCTTGCGCGAGGAGCTCAAGCGCGAGGGGCTCGACGGCTTCGTCGTGCCGCTCTCCGACGAGCACATGAGCGAGTACGTCGGCGCTTATGCCCAGCGCCTGGAATGGCTGACCGGGTTCGCCGGCTCAGCCGGCACCGCCGTGGTGCTGGGCGACGAGGCAGCGATCTTCGTCGACGGCCGTTACACGCTGCAGGTCCGCGAGCAGGTCGACTCGCGCTTCTGGCAGTACGAGAGCGTCCCCCAGACGAGCGTCGCCGCGTGGCTCGGCGGCCACGTCGATCAAGGCGCGCGGATCGGCTACGACCCGTGGCTGCATTCGCGCGGCTGGGTCGCCGCGGCCGAGAAGGCGCTCGCCGCAAAAGGCGCGGAGCTGGTCGCGGTCACCCGCAACCCGATCGACGCGGTGTGGCACGATCGCCCACCGCCCTCGCTCGCTGCGGTCGAGGTCCATCCCCTCGAGCACGCCGGCGAAAGCAGCGAGGCCAAGCGCGCCGCGCTCGCCGAAGGACTTGCGCAGCAGGGCCTCGACGCTGCGGTGATCTCGTCGCTCGATTCGATCGCCTGGCTGCTCAACGTCCGCGGCGCCGACGTCGCCCGCACCCCGGTCGCACTCTCGTTCCTGATCGCCAACGCCGACGGCACCGCTGACTGGTTCATCGCCGAGGACAAGCTCACCCCCGAAGTCCGCGCCCACATCGGCAACGCCGTCCGCGTCCACCCGCGCGAGGCGTTCGTCCCAGCGCTCGGCCAGTTCGCCGGCAAGCGCATCGCGGTCGATCCCGAGCGCAGCGTCGCCGCGGTGTTCGCCGCGCTCGAACAGGCCGGCGCGCAAGTCATCGCGGCGACCGACCCGACCGTGCTGCCCAAGGCGCTCAAGAACCCGGTCGAGCAAGCCGGCCACCGCGCCGCCCAAGCCCGCGATGGCGCCGCGGTGACGCGCTTCCTCCACTGGCTGTCGGAACAGGCTCAGAATGGCAAGGTCGACGAGCTTGCCGCCGCCGACAAGCTGCACGGCTTCCGCCGGGCCTGCGGCGATCTGCGGGACCTCTCGTTCGACACGATCTCGGGCGCGGGCCCGAACGGCGCGATCGTCCACTACCGGGTCAGCGACGAGACCAACCGCAAGCTCGAGCCGGGCAGCGTGTATCTCGTCGATTCCGGCGGGCAGTACCCGGACGGCACCACCGACATCACCCGCACCGTGTGGATCGGCCCGGGCGCGCCGCCGGCCGAAGTCAGGGACCGTTTCACCCGCGTGCTCAAGGGCCACATCGCGCTGGCCCAGGCGGTGTTCCCCAAGGGCACTGCGGGCGGTCAGCTCGACGTCCTCGCGCGCCAGTTCCTGTGGGCCGCGGGGCTCGACTACGCCCACGGCACCGGCCACGGCGTGGGCAGCTTCCTCGCCGTCCACGAAGGGCCGCAGCGCATCGCCAAGCCCTCGGGCGGGCAGGCCGGCACCGGCCACGAGTTGCTTCCGGGAATGATCCTCTCGAACGAGCCCGGCTACTACAAGGCCGGCGCCTACGGCATCCGCATCGAGAACCTGGTGCTGGTCGAGCGGCGCGAGATCGCCGCCGCGGAAGCCGAGTTCTTCGGCTTCGAGGTGCTCACGCACGTGCCGATCGAGCGCCGGCTGGTGGCGCTCGAGCTGCTCACCCCGGAGGAGCGCGCGTGGTGGAACGCCTATCACGCGCGGGTCCTCGAAATCGTCGGTCCGCAGCTTGACGGCGCGGCGCGCGAATGGCTCGAGGCGCAATGCGCGCCGCTCTATGGAGACCCCACCACATGATCATCCACGTCTGCTTCGGCACCCGCGATCTCGAGCGCGCCGCACCGTTCTACGATGCGCTCGCCGCCGAGCTCGGTATCGGCCGTTCCGGCGAGAACGAGCGCTCGATCTACTGGGCCAACCCCGGCGTCGGCGTCGGCTTCGCCATCACCCTGCCGTACGACGGCAATCCGGCGAGCACCGGCAACGGCACGATGGTGACGATCGGGGCCAAGGACCGCGACCAGGTCGACCGGCTCCACGCCGCGGCCCTCGCCCACGGCGGCAGCGACGAAGGCGCGCCGGGAGTGCGGGCGAACGGCTTCTACGTCGCCTACTTCCGGGATCTCGACGGCAACAAGCTCAACGTTGCCGCGATGAGCTGATCGGTTCGGGCTGGCGCAAGCCGTCCGTTCCTGTATTGTTCCAAAGCGACTCGGGGAGAAACGATGATGATCGGCTATGTGACGCTCGGCACCAATGACCGCGAACGCGGCGCTAGGTTCTACGACGCGATCTGCGGTGAGCTCGGCGTGGGGCGGATGATGGACAACGAGCAGTTCATCGCCTGGGGCATTCCGGGCGGCGGCGCCGGCATCGGCATGACGTTTCCGTTCGACGGCAAGCCGGCGACGGTCGGCAATGGGGTGATGGTCGCGCTCGCGGCCAAGGACGACGCCCAGGTCCGCCGCATCTACGAGATCGCGCTGGCCAACGGCGGAACCGATGAAGGCCCGCCGGGCGAGCGCTTCCCCGGTTTCTATGCCGCCTATTTCCGCGATCCCGACGGCAACAAGCTCAACATCCACGTGATGAGCCTGCCGGAATGACGCTGGACGAAAGCCGTTCGCTCTACGACCGGCCGGTCCACCTCGGCCTCGGCGCCACCGTGATCCCGCAGCCGCGGTTCACCGGTCCCGAGTGGTACGGCGCCTATGGCGCGCGCAACGCCGGCGACGGGGCCGAAGGGCGGCTGGTCGCGATGCACCGTTTCGATGCCGACTGGCCGTCGTGGGAGATGCACCCGGCCGGCGCCGAGCTGGTGGTCTGCGTCGCCGGGTTCATGACCGTGATCCAGGAGCTGCCCGACGGCCGCGAGCGGCGGATCGACCTGCGCGAGGGCGATTACGCGATCAACCCGCCGGGCGTGTGGCACACCGCCCAGGTCCGCGAGGAGGCGACCGCGCTGTTCGTCACCTCCGGGCTCGGCACCCGGCACCGCCCGCGATGAGCAGGTCACGGTGAACGGCTTGCGCTGCGCTGAACGGCGGCGGCGCGGCGCGACAATTGGCGACACTTTCGCCGGCGCACGGCATAATCGTGCGACAGGACAACACTATAACGGCAGCCAAGGAAGCCACGCGGCGGGCCCCGGGTCTTTCCCTCCCCCTTCCCTCCGGCCGCGTCGCGTGGCTTCCTACGTTCTGCCGCGCACCACACCGGGACGCATCGTGCGCCGCGGGGGCAACGGGAGTGTATTTCGATGAAGCCAATGAGCATCGGCCTTGCGGCCCTGGCGATCGTGCTGGCCGGCAGCGCCTACGCCGCCGAGCGCGCTCCAGCCGCGCGTGACGGGCTCGGCGACGCGGTCGTCACTCGCACCCAGGCGCAGGCCCGCGCGGCCGAGTTGTTCGACCGGCTCGACGTCAACCACGACGGGAAGCTCGATCAGGCCGACAAGAACGCGCGCATGGCGCAGATGTTCGATCCGATCGACACCAATCACGACGGCTCGATCTCGCGCGAAGAGTTCATGGCCGCGCACCAGCACGGCCCGATGAGCGCTGAACACGGCCAACATGGGCGGATGAGCCGCGGCGGAGCCGGAATGGCGCCGATGATGGGCGGCATGGGCGCGATGCACCGCGGCATGGGCCGCGACGCGATCGGCGTCGGCATGATCGGGCTGGGGAAGGCCGACGCCAACCGCGACGGCAGCGTCACCCGCGACGAGTTCATCGCCGCCGCGCTGCGCCGGTTCGACGCGATCGACACCAACCACGACGGCCAGCTGACCCGGGACGAGCGCCAGGCGGCCCGAGCCGCGGTGCGCCAACGCTTCCAGCACCGCCGCGGCAGCATGGATGCGGCTCCGCCGCCGGCGCCCGGCCACTGATTCCTCGCGTTCAATTGCAATCACCAGCCGTGCCCGAGGGGCCGGCCCCAGGAGAGAGACGATGAAGAAACTGACGATTGCCGCCGCGGTCCTCGCGGCCAGCGTGGCCGGCACCGCTTATGCCCAGTCCGGTCCGCGCGATCCGTTCGGCGATGCCACGGTCGCCCGCGCCGACGCCCAGACCCAGGCCGCGGCGCGGTTCGACGCGCTCGACACCAACCACGACGGCGTGCTCTCGCCCGACGAGCTCGCGGCAATGCGCCCAGCCCGTGCCGGCGGTGAGGGCGCCCGTCCCGAAGGAGACCGTCCCGAGGGCGGCCGCCGCTGGGGCGGTGGCGGCGGCATGGGCGGCCTTGCCCGAATGGCCGCCGACGGCAAGATCACCAAGGACGTGTTCGTCTCGTTCAATTTGCGCCGGTTCGACATGATGGACGCCAACCACGACGGCCAGCTGACCAAGGCCGAGCGCGACACCTTCCGTGAAGCGATGCGCCAGCGCTTCGCCAGCGGCGGGTTTGGCGGCGGCGCCGGAGGCTTCGGCGGCGGCGCCGGAGGCTATGGCGGTGGTGCGGGCGGCGAGTCCGGCGGCAACGGCGCGCCGGGCGAATAACCTCCGGCAGGGGAGCGCTGCGATCCGTGAGTGAGAGCGTGCCCGGCATCCTCCTCGTCGACGACGAGGCAGGCTTGCGCGAGCCCCTGGCCGAGTACCTCTCGCGCCAGGGGTTTGCCGTGACCCAGGCCGCGAGCGCGGCCGAGGCCCGCTCCCGCCTGCGCGACGAAACCCCCGACCTGGTGCTGCTCGACATCATGATGCCGGGCGAGGACGGGCTGTCGTTGTGCCGCCACCTGACCGAATCGCGCGCGATCCCGACCATATTCCTCACCGCCCGCGGCGAGGCGACCGACCGCATCGTCGGGCTCGAGATCGGTGCCGACGACTACGTCGTCAAGCCGTTCGAGCCGCGCGAGCTGGTTGCCCGCATCCGCAGCGTCCTGCGCCGCGCCGCGCGGGGCCCCACCGAGCGCAATGAGCAGGAGGTCCTGGTCTTCGAAGGCTGGACGCTCGATCCGCTCAAGCGCCGCCTGACCGATCCGGAAGGCGCGGTCGTGCCGATCTCCTCGGCCGAGTTCCGCCTGCTGATGGCGTTCCTCGAGCATCCCCGCCAGGTGCTCGACCGCGACCGCCTGCTCGACATGGTCCAGGGCCGCGAGGCGCACTTGTTCGACCGCGCGATCGACAACCAGGTCAGCCGCCTGCGCCGCAAGATCGAGGCCGACAGCCGCAACCCGCAACTGATCCAGACGGTGTGGGGCGGCGGCTACATGCTCGCCACCGACGTCCGCCACGTCCCGGCCACGGCCGAGTGAGCGCCCCCAGCGAGGACGGGGCGTGAACCGTCTGTGGCCGCGCAGCCTGCTCGGGCAGATCCTGCTCGCCCTCGCCCTGGCGCTGCTGCTGGCGCAGACGATCAACGCCGTGCTGCTCTACCGCTCGCAAGCCGAGCGCCGCGAGACGATGCTGGTCCACGCGGCGGCGTTCCGGCTCTATGGCGCCGAACTGCGCAACCGGCCTGCCGAGGCCGATGGGCCGGCGGCGTTCGGCGCAGCCACTCCGTTCGGCGACTATGTGCGAGCGCGCCGGATCGAGGTCGCCGCCGCCTCGCCCTTGCGCAACGGCGAAAGGCGCTTGGCGGACGCCGAGGGCGAGCTGCGGCAGGTCCTCTCCGAGCAAGGCGTCGCCGTCTCTCAGGCGATTGTCTTCCGCCGCGCCGTCGGCGACGACGAAGTGATGCGCGACCGCGTGGCCCGCCGCGCCGCCCGCCTCGGTCGCCGCGCCGGCCCGGCGCCGGAACATCTGCTGGTGGCTGCGATCGAGCGCCAGGCCGGCGGCCCATGGGAGATCGCCCGGGTCCCCGAGCCGGCCGGAGAGCGCGGCCTGCTCAGCAACCTGCTGACCCAAACGATGTTCATTTACGCCGTGCTGGTCGGAGCGATGGCGCTGATCCTGCGGCGGATCACGCGTCCGCTGGCGGCCCTGACCACCCGCGTCGAACGCTTCGCTGAGACTCGCGACGCCGAGGGCCAGCTGGCGCCGGAGGGCCCCGAGGACATCCGCCGCTTGATCGTCGCCCACAATGCGATGGAGGCGCGGATCACCGCGCTGCTCGACGAGAAGGACGTGATGCTCGGCGCCATCGGCCACGATCTCAAGACGCCGCTGACGGCGCTGCGCGTGCGGATCGAATCGGTCGAGGACGAGGACGAGCGGGCGCGCATGGCGGCGACCATCGAGGACATCGTCCGCACCCTCGACGACATCCTCTCGCTGGCCCGCGTCGGCCGCCCGAGCGACCCGCGCGAGCCCACCGAGCTGTCGGCGCTGGTCGCCTCGGTGGTCGAGGAATACGAGGACATGGGCGATCCGGTGACGCTGGGGGAAACCACCCGTCTGGTCCTGCCGATGCGCGCGACGTGGCTGCGCCGGGCGTTGCGCAACCTCATCGGCAACGCCTTGCGCTACGGCCGCGCGGCGCGCGTCTCGCTCGCCCGCGAGGGCCGCTGCGCGGTCGTCCGGATCGACGACGATGGGCCCGGCATCGCCCCCGGAGAAATCGCCCGCATGCTCGAGCCGTTCACCCGCGGCGAGCCGTCGCGCAACACCGAGACCGGCGGCGCCGGGCTCGGCCTGACCCTCGCCCGGGCAATCGCCGAGCAGCACGGCGGCACCCTCCACCTCGCCAACCGCACCCGGGCCGACGGCACCGTAGCCGGCCTCACCGCGGAAATCCGCCTGCCGCTGGGGTGATCGACTACCGCAGCCGCGCGATCTCCGCCGAGACTTCCACCCGCCGCGCGTTCTTGAGCAGCCCGCAGTCGCGCACCCGCTCGACCGTGCGAGCGAGCTCGAGCTCGCCGGTGCGGCCGGCGAGCCTGGAACCCAGATCACGCTGGATTTCCGCCGCCCGCTCGACCGAGCAGAACCCGTTGAGCATCTGCGGCAGCTTCGCGGCGAAAAAGATCCCGCCGCCACCGGCGAGCATCTCTTCGAGGTGGGCGTTCATCCAGCCGTAGCCGAAGTCGCGCGTCGCCGCGTTCGCGACCACTCCGCGCGCGAGGTTGAGCCTTTCGCTCTGGCGCAGCCGCGGGTCGCGGGCTTCGTCGAGCAGCCACCGGGCGATCTCGAGATTGCCGCTGTCGGCGATCACCGCGAGCGCGACCGGGCGGAACACCGGGTCTTGCGAGGCCAGGGCGCGGTTGAGCAGCAGCTTGGCCGCGGGCAGCTTGTTGTAGTCTAGATAAACCGGCAGCGCGCTACTGAACCACACCGGATCGAGCGCTGCGGCGTTGCCGTCGAGCCACGCCGTCGCCGCCGCGCCGAGCTGTTTGCGCAAGGCTTCGTCGCGGGCCGGGCCGGCGAGGCGCTCGACCAGCTGCAGCCGCCGCTGGGCCCGCTCCGGGTCCTCGGCGGTGTAAGCGCCGACCCGCGGATCGAACCCGTAGCGGGCGAGCATCGGGCGGTAGAGTGCGCCGAGGAAGCGGCGGTAGGCGGCGGTCGCGGGCTCGTCGAGCAGCTCGCTCTGGGCGAGCATGTCGAGACCCTGTACGGCGGCGGCGCTGGCATAAGTGTCGGGATTGGCGGCCATCGTCCGCGCCAGCGCCACCAGTTGCCGCACATCGCTGCGCCCGGCGGCAAAGCTCGCGCGCAGCGAATCGGCGACGGCCAGGGCTTCGCCCGGCGGCAGGCTCGCCGAGGCGGCGATCAGGCGCTCCCACTCCGCGCGCGGCAGCTCGAACCGGTAGTAGCCGGTGCCGCCGGCATTGGGCACCAGCGGCCCGTCGCCGGCGAGCTTGACCGCAGCCGAACGCTCGGTCAGCAGCGTGCACTGCCGCAGCTCGCCGCGCCGCAGGCACAGCGGCACGCCCCAGCGGGTCTCGGGCGGGGTCGTGCCGAGCCGGGCATAGCGGCTTTGGGTCACGGTGTAGGCGCCGCCGCCGCCGCTGAAGGTCAGCAGCGGCACGCCCTGCTGGTCGGTGAAGCTCTGCATCGCCGGGAGGATCCGCGGGTCTCCGGCGACATCGGCCATCGCCCCGAAGAAGTCGGCGCTGGTGGCGTTGCCGTAGCGATGCGCGGCCATGTAGCGGCGCACCCCGTCGCGGAACTTGTCGTCGCCCATGAACGCGGCGATCATCGCCACGACCTGCCCGCCCTTGCCGTAGGTGATCGTGTCGAACGCCGCGTCGATCTGGCTGTTGCGGGCGATCGGCTGGTGGATCGGCCGGCCGGCGAGCAGCGCGTCGGTGTTCATTGCCGCGAACGCTTCGGCGATCGCCCCGGCGCCGATGTTGAGGTCCGGCCGCCATTCGTTGCCGATGCGGTAGCCCATCCAGTTGGCGAAGCTCTCGTTGAGCCAGATGTCGTCCCACCATGCCGGAGTGACGAGATCGCCAAACCACTGGTGCCCAAGCTCGTGGGCCACGACCATGCCGAACGCGCGCTTCTGGTGAGTCGGCGCGTTGTCGTCGAGGACCAGGATGGAATCCTCGTAGAGATCGGCGCCGGCGTTCTCCATCGCCCCCGGCAGGATCGGCGCGGTGATCTGGTCGAGCTTGGCGTACGGGAAGCTCTGCCCGAAATAGCCTTCGAGATGGGTGACGATGCCTTTGGTGCCGTCGAGCGCGAAGCCGAGCTTGGCGGCGTTCGGGCGCTCCGAGACGATCCGCAGCGGCAGCGGCTTGTCCCGCTGCGGCGTCGGCGGCACCTCGCCAGCCACGGTCGCGAACGGGCCGACCATCAGCGCCACCAGGTACGTCGGCAACGGCAGCGTCGGGGCGAAGCGGTGGACGTCGAGCCCGTTCTCGCGCGTGACCGACAGCTCGGGCGCGTTGCTCACCGCCGTCAGCCCGGGCGGGGTGCGCAAGGTGACGGTGAACGGCTGCTTGAACCCCGGCTGGTCGAACCCGGGGTAGGCGGCGCGGGCGTCGATCGATTCGAACTGGCTCCAGCCGTACCATTCGTCACCGACATGCACGTGGAACAGCCCGGCCGGGCCGTTCTGGAACGGCGCGTCGTAATCGAAGGCGAGCGTCACCGCGCCGGCGGGCAGCGCCTGGGGAAAGGTCAGCCGGGCGACCCCGGTCGGATCGAGCTGGGTCCACTTGCCGGGGACCGCCTGCCCGCCGATCAACGCCACGGCCTTGTGCATCGCCAGGTTGCGGCCGTGCAGATCGACGAAGCTCGTGCGGCACTTGAGCACCGCTTCGATTTCGACGTGCCCCGAAAAGCGCGGCTGGGCCGGGTCGACGGTCAGGTCGAGGCGATAGGCGCGGGGGATGGCGGCGTCGCTGAGCTTGCCCTCCGGCACCGGCGCGAGCGAACGCACCGCGGCGGCGGGCGCGGCAGTCGTCTGGGCAGCGGCAGGCGCGCCGAACGCAAGAACGGCGGCGGGGATGAGCAGGACAGCGCGCATCGGCATCCTTGCGAATGAGGAGGATATTCGCGGGTCACAGACTAACCTCAAACCGATTGCAACTGTAACTTTCGACCAACCACCGACGGGCGCCGATGAACGCTGCGTTCGTCGCCGGGCGC
>JAEKKO010000260.1 GCA_019510335.1 Novosphingobium sp.
CAGGACGTCTATCCGGCCGGCAACCGCTCGACCGGCGAGCGAATGACGGTGATGGCCGTCGGCGGCTACGGCCGCGGCGAGATGGCGCCGCACTCGGACGTCGACATCGCCTTCCTGACGCCGCTGAAGCAGACCGCCTGGTGCGAGCAGGTGATCGAGGCGATGCTCTACTTCCTGTGGGACCTCGCGCTCAAGGTCGGCCACTCGAGCCGCTCGCTCGACGATCTCGTGCGGATGGGCAAGTCCGACCTGACGATCCGCACGGCGCTGCTCGAAGGGCGCTACGTCTGGGGCGACCAGGCGCTTTACGACGAGGGCAAGCGCCGCTTCTGGAAGGAAGTCGTCGCCGGGACCGAGCGCCAGTTCGTCGCAGAGAAGCTGGCCGAGCGCAACGAGCGCCACAAGCGCCTCGGCGACAGCCGCTACGTGGTCGAGCCGAACGTCAAGGAGGGCAAAGGCGGCTTGCGCGACCTCCACACGCTGTACTGGATCGGCAAGTACATCCACAAAGTCCGCACCCCCGCCGAGCTGGTCGACGTCGGCCTGCTGACGGCGGCCGAGTATCGCTCGTTCCGCCGGGCGGAGAATTTTTTCTGGGCGGTGCGCTGCCACCTTCACACGATCACGCGCCGCGCCGAGGACCGCCTGACCTTCGATCTCCAGCGCGAGGTCGCGGCGCGGATGCAGTTCGCGGAGCGGCCGGGCAAGAGCGCGGTCGAGCGGTTCATGCAGTACTTCTTCCTCCAGGCGAAGCAGGTCGGCAATCTCACCGGGCTGTTCCTCGGCCAGCTCGATGAGCAGTTCGCGCGGCGCCAGCCGCGCGGGCTGCTGGCTGGCTTCCGCGCCCGGCCGCGCGCGCTCAAGGGCTACAAGGTGTTCGGCGGCAAGATCTCCGCCCCCGAGGATGACTGGTTCGCCAAGGACCCGGTCCGGCTGATCGAAGTGTTCGTCCTAGCCGATTCCAATCGGCTCGAGGTCCATCCGGAGACGATGCGCCAGATCACCCGCGATGCGCGCCTGGTCGACCGCGTCCGCAAGGACCCGCGCGCGAACGCGCTGTTCCTCGAGCTCCTGACCAGCCGCAATAATCCCGAGATGGTGCTGCGCTGGTTCAACGAAGCCGGCGTGTTCGGCCGCTTCATTCCCGACTTCGGGCGGGTCAACGCGCAGATGCAGTTCGACATGTATCACCACTACACGGTCGACGAGCACACCATCCGGGCGATCGGCCTGCTGGCGCGCATCGAGAGGGGCGAGCTCAAGGAAGACCACCCGCTGTCGACCGAGATCATCGGCAAGCTCGGTTCGCGCCGGGCGCTGTACGTCGCGGTGCTGCTCCACGACATCGCCAAGGGCCGCGGCGGCGACCATTCGGAGCTTGGCGCGGAGATCGCGCTCAAGCTGTGCCCACGGCTCGGCTTCGAAGACGACGAGACCGCACTGGTCAGCTGGCTGGTCCGCTACCACCTGCTGATGAGCGATACCGCGTTCAAGCGCGACCTCGCCGACTGGAAGACGATCACCGACTTCGTCGGCAAGGTCCAGTCGCTCGAGCGCTTGCGCCAGCTGCTGCTGCTGACCGTGGTCGACATCCGCGCCGTCGGCCCCGGCGTATGGAACGGGTGGAAGCGCCAGCTGCTCGGCGATCTCTACATCCTTGCCGAGGAACGCATCCGCCTCGGCCACAAGGCGCACGGCCGACCCCAGCGCGTCGCGGCCAAGAAGGCCGCAGTCGCCGAGCGGATGGGACCACGCGCCGGGCTGGTCGAGCGCTATGGTCCGCTGATCGACGACGCCTACTGGATCGCCGAGCCCGAGGACATCATCGCGATGAACCTGGTCCAGCTCGAGCAGGCCGACGGCAAGCAGCTCGACGTCCACAGCGAGTACTACGCGGCGCGCGGGGCGACGCTGGTGACGGTCATCGCCGCCGACCACCCGGGGCTGTTCTACCGCATCGCCGGCGGCATTCACCTTGCCGGCGGCAACATCATCGACGCGCGGATCCACACCACCCGCAACGGCGTGGCGCTCGACAACTTCCTCGTTCAGGACCCGCTCGGCCGGCCGTTCTCGGAAGCCAGCCAGCTCGCGCGGCTCGAGACCGCAATCGCCGACGCGCTGGCGAATCGCGTAAAGCTGGTCCCCCAGCTCGCCGCCAGGCCTCTGTCCCGTCCGCGGGCGGACGCGTTCGAGGTCCGTCCGCGAGTGGAGTTCGACAACCAGGCCTCGAACCGCTTTACCGTCATCGAGGTGAGCGCGCGCGACCGCCCCGCCCTGCTCAACCGCCTTGCCCGGGGCTTGTTCGAGAGCCGGCTGATCGTCCATTCGGCCCACATTGCGACGTATGGCGAGCGCGCTGTCGACACCTTCTACGTGACCGACCTGCTGGGCGAGAAGCTGGTCCCCGGCGCCCGCCAGAAAGCCGTTGAGAAGAGCCTGCTGGAAGCCGCGGGCGAGCAGACGGTGGAAGTGGCGGCAGCCTAAGCGCAGTAAGTGCGCAGCGGGCCGGGACGTGGCCTCGGTTGGGGGCGACAGGGAACAAGCCAAGCCAGCAAGGGTTGTAGAATTCGCAACGGTCCGGCGGCAACGCGCCCTTGCCCGATCCTGAACGCGCCGCTCCGGTCCAGTTCACAGCAATTGGCCCATGATCGCCGAATCAAGAACCATACTCGAGAGGAATTTTCGCCATGCGTAAGCTGTTGATCTGCGCCGCCGCGCTCGTCGCGCCGATGCTCGCGAGCCCGGCTTCGGCC
>JAEKKO010000208.1 GCA_019510335.1 Novosphingobium sp.
GTCCCCTATCACGACCACACCACGCGCTGGGGCAAGAAGATGGGCGACGCCGTGCTGGTCGACGCGTTGACCCAGGGGCTCCAGGACCCGATCGGCGACTATCACATGGCGGTCACCGCCGAGAACGTCGCCGAGCGTCACCAGGTGACGCGGCAGGAGCAGGACGAGCTCGCGGTCGAAGGTCACCAGCGCGCCGCCCGGGCGATCGCCGAAGGGCGGTTCAAGGAGCAGATCCTGCCGATCGAGCTCAAGACCCGCAAGGGCACGGTGGTGTTCGACACCGACGAGCACCCGCGCGCCGACACCAGCCTCGAGTCCATCGGCGGGATGAAGGCGATGTTCAAGAAAGAGGGCACCGTCACCGCCGCGAACGCCTCGGGGATCAATGATGGCGCCGCCGCGGTGGTGCTGGCGACCGCCGAGGAAGTCGAGAAGCGCCGGCTCACGCCGCTGGCGCGGATCGTCGCCTGGGGCCATGCAGGCGTCGAGCCCGAATACATGGGGGTCGGCCCGATCAAGGCCGTGCCGATCGCCCTCGAGCGCGCCGGCCTGGCACTCGACCAGATGGACGTGATCGAGGCGAACGAGGCCTTCGCCGCGCAGGCTGTGGCGGTATCGAAGGAGCTCGGGTTCCATCCCGACAAGGTCAATCCGAACGGCTCGGGCGTCAGTCTCGGCCATCCGGTCGGCGCGACTGGGACTATCCTAACCGTCAAGTGCGCCTACGAATTGAAGCGCACCGGCGGCCGCTATGGTCTGATCACGATGTGCATCGGCGGCGGGCAGGGCATCGCCATGGTCATCGAGAACGTGGAGGCGGCGCAGTGAAGCTCGGCCGCCTCAACCACGTCGGCGTCGCCACGCCCGACCTCGACGCTTCGATAGCGTTCTACCGCGACGTGATGGGCGCGACCGACATCACCGAGCCATTCGTGTTGGAAAGCCAGCAAGTGCGGGTGTGCTTCGTCAACACCCCCGGCGAAGGCGCGACCCACGGCACCCAGATCGAGCTGCTTCAGCCAACCGCGTCCGATTCCGCAATCGGCAAGTGGCTCGAAACGAACCCGATGGGCGGCCAGCACCACATCTGTTACGAAGTGCCGGACATCCATGAGGCGAAGGCCTGGTTCGAGAGCCTCGGCAAGCGGGTGCTCGGCGAGCCGCGGATCGGCGCCCATGGCACGCTGATCTTCTTCGTCCACCCCAAGGACATGGGCGGACAGCTGACCGAGATCATGGAGACGCCCCAGGGCGCGCACTAGCGATTGTGGGGACCCGTCATCCTGAACTCGTTTCAGGATCCGTCGTGCCCCAGGCACGGACGTCGCGGGTGGATAGATGGATGCTGAACGCGTTCAGCATGACGTTATTGCGAGGCCGAAACGATGACCGACCACCCGACGATCGAACGCAACCTCGGTGAGGACAGCGGCGCCGCTCCACCGGCGCGCGAATTCCCCGAGCCGGCGCGTACGGCGACGGTGGCCGAGTGGCAGGCCGCCGCCGCGAAGGAGGTCAAGGGCCGCGACTTGGCTTGGCAAACGCCCGAAGGTTTCGCGATCAAGCCGTTGTACACGGCCGAGGATGCTGGCGAGCCGGGGCTTCCCGGGTTCGCCCCGTTCACCCGCGGCGTGCGTGCCTCGATGTATGCCGGACGGCCGTGGACGATCCGCCAGTACGCCGGCTTCTCGACCGCCGAGGAATCCAACGCGTTCTACCGCCGCAACCTCGCCGCCGGGCAGAAGGGGCTGTCGGTGGCGTTCGACCTCGCCACCCACCGCGGTTACGATTCCGACCATCCGCGGGTGATCGGCGACGTCGGCATGGCCGGAGTGGCGATCGACAGCGTCGAAGACATGAAGATCCTGTTCGACGGCATCCCGCTCGACCAGATGAGCGTGTCGATGACCATGAACGGCGCGGTGATCCCCGTGCTGGCGTTCTTCATCGTCGCGGGGGAAGAGCAGGGCGTCCCTCAGGAGAAGCTCGACGGGACCATCCAGAACGACATCCTCAAGGAGTTCATGGTCCGCAACACCTACATCTACCCGCCCGAGCCATCGATGCGGATCGTTTCGGACATCATCGCCTATACCTCGGCCAAGATGCCGAAATTTAACAGCATTTCGATCTCCGGCTACCACATGCACGAAGCCGGGGCGACGGCCGTGCAGGAGCTGGCGTTCACCATTGCCGACGGCAAGGAGTACGCCAGGCGGGCGATGGCCGCCGGGCTCGACATCGACAAGTTTGCCGGCCGGCTCTCGTTCTTCTTCGGAATCGGCATGAACTTCTTCATGGAAGTGGCGAAATTGCGCGCCGCGCGAACGCTGTGGTGGCGGGTGATGGACGGCCTCGGCGCGAAGGACGAGCGCTCCAAGATGCTGCGCACCCACTGCCAGACCTCGGGCGTCTCGCTGCAGGAGCAGGACCCCTACAACAACGTCATCCGCACCACGATCGAGGCAATGGCGGCGGTGCTCGGCGGGACCCAGTCGCTCCACACCAACGCTCTGGACGAGGCGATCGCGCTGCCGACCGACTTCTCGGCCCGGATCGCCCGCAACACCCAGATCGTCCTGGCGGAGGAAACCGGGATCACCCGCGTCGTCGATCCGCTCGGCGGTTCGTACTACGTCGAGGCGCTGACCGAGACGCTGGTCGAGGAAGCATGGCAGCTGATCGGCGAAGTCGATGCGCTTGGCGGAATGACGCACGCGGTCGAGAGCGGCATGCCCAAGCGGCGGATCGAGGAAGCCGCGGCGGGCAAGCAGGCGCGGATCGACCGCGGTGAGGACGTGATCGTCGGGGTCAACAAATATCGCCTCGCCCAAGAGGAGCACCTCGAGACGCTGGAGGTCGACAACCATGCGGTGCGCGAGGCGCAGATCGCGCGGATCAACCGGGTCAAGGCGATGCGCGACCAGGCACGCTGCCGCGCCGCGCTGACTGCGCTGACCGAAGGCGCCAAGGCGGGCGGCAACCTGCTCGAGCTGGCGGTCGATGCCGCCCGGGCGCGGGCCACGCTCGGCGAAATCTCGGACGCGATGGAAGCCGCATTCGGCCGCTACGGTACGCATCCGGTTCCGGTCACCGGCATCTACGGCAAGGCATATGCCGCCGACGCCCGCTACGCCGCAGTCACCGAAGGCGTGCAGGCGGTGACTCGCCGGCTCGGCCGCAAGCCGCGGCTGCTGGTCGCCAAGATGGGCCAGGACGGGCACGACCGCGGCGCCAACGTGATCGCTTCGGCGTTCTCGGACATGGGCTTCGAAGTGGCCAGCGGACCGCTGTTCCAGACGCCGCAGGAGACTTGCGCGCTGGCCCTCGACAAGGACGTCGACGCGATCGGCGCCAGCTCGCTCGCCGCCGGCCACAAGACCCTGATCCCCGAGCTGGTGCGGCTGCTCAAGGACGCCGGCCGCGCCGACATCAAGGTCGTCGCCGGCGGGGTGATTCCGCCGCAGGATTATGAATTCCTCCGCGAGGCCGGGGTCCAGGGGATCTATGGCCCCGGTTCGAACGTGGTCGAATGCGCCGCCGACCTGCTGCGCCTGCTCGGCCACAATATGCCGCCCGCCGGCGAGGAGCTGAAAGAGGCGGCGGAGTAGGGGCGCTTGCCCAACCACTCCGCGTTCCTGCCGATCGCCGCGCTGATGTTCGCGACGGGCGTCGGCATTCCGATCATGGCCAGCCTCAATTCCGCGCTCGGCCAGCAGCTCGGGAGCCCGGCGGCGGCGACATTCGCGTTGTTCGTTGTCGGCGCGGTGCTGTCGGCGGTCGTGCTCGCAGTGGCCGGGGCGCCCGAGTGGAGCCGCTTCACCTTCGAGCGGCCGTGGCTCTATCTCGGTGCTGCATTCATTCTGTTCTACGCACTGTCGATCACCTGGGCCGCGCCCAAGATCGGCGTCGGCAACGCGATCTTCTTCGTGCTGCTCGGCCAACTCGCCGCCGCCGCGCTGATCGACCACTTCGGCCTGCTCGGCGCGCTGAAGTTCGAGCTGACCGCCCGCCGGGTGGCCGGACTCGTCGTGATGGCCGTCGGCGTGTACCTGGCGAAGAGAACCGCCTGACGCCGGTTCCCTTCCGCTTGCGGGAGGGGTGAGGGGCGGGCATAGGGCCTCACCGATTTTTCAGCCGCCCTGGTCCGAGGAGCCCAGCCGGGCCCTCCCGCGGCGGAAGGGGAGTGCGACCGTGTTCAAGAAAATCCTCATCGCCAACCGCGGCGAGATCGCCTGCCGGGTGATCAAGACCGCCCGCCGCATGGGCATCGCCACGGTCGCCGTCTATTCAGATGCCGATGCGCGCGCGCCGTTCGTGCAGATGGCCGACGAGGCCGTGCACATCGGCCCGTCGCCGGCCGCGCAGTCGTACCTCGTGCCCGAGAAGATCATCGCCGCCGCGCAGCAGACCGGGGCCGACGCCGTGCACCCGGGATATGGCTTCCTCTCCGAGCGGACCAGCTTCGCCGAGGCGCTCGCCGCCGCCGGGATCGCCTTTATCGGCCCGCCGGTCGGGGCGATTGCGGCGATGGGCGACAAGATCGAATCGAAAAAGCTCGCCAAGCAGGCCGGGGTCAACGTCGTCCCCGGCTTCGTCGGCGAGATCGAGGATACCGAGCACGCGGTGCGGATCTCGGGCGAGATCGGCTACCCGGTGATGATGAAGGCCTCGGCCGGCGGCGGCGGCAAGGGCATGCGCCTGGCCTTCACCGAGAAGGACGTGCGCGAGGGCTTCGAGGCGACCAAGCGCGAGGGCCTCAACTCGTTCGGCGACGACCGGGTGTTCATCGAGAAGTTCATCGAGGACCCGCGCCACATCGAAATCCAGGTGCTGGGCGATCAGCACGGCAACATCGTCTACCTCAACGAGCGCGAGTGCTCGATCCAGCGCCGTCACCAGAAAGTGGTCGAAGAGGCGCCATCGCCGTTCGTCACGCCCGAAATGCGCAAGGCGATGGGTGAGCAGTGCGTCGCCCTGGCCCAGGCGGTCGGCTACTACAGCGCCGGCACGGTCGAGCTGATCGTCTCGGGCAAGGACCCGAGCGGCAAGAGCTTCTACTTCCTCGAGATGAACACGCGGCTCCAGGTCGAGCACCCGGTCACCGAGTGCATCACCGGCATCGACCTGGTTGAGCAGATGATCCGCGTCGCCGCCGGCGAGAGGCTCCCGTTCAGCCAGGCCGACGTCAAGATCGACGGCTGGGCGATCGAGAACCGCGTGTACGCCGAGGACCCCTATCGCGGTTTCCTCCCCTCAACCGGGCGCCTGACCCGCTACCGCCCGCCGGTTCCGGGTTGGACCGACGACGGCGCCGAGAACGGGCGGCGGGGCGTCGACGGGGTGCGCGTCGACGACGGCGTGTTCGAAGGCGGCGAAGTCTCGATGTTCTACGATCCGATGATCGCCAAGCTGATCACCTGGGGGGCGACGCGGGACGAGGCCGCGGACAAGCAGGTCGTGGCGCTCGACACGTTCGAGCTCGAGGGACTCGGCCACAACGTCGATTTCCTCTCCGCGATCATGCAGCACCCGCGGTTCCGATCGGGCGACCTGACCACCGGATTCATCGCCGAGGAATATCCGGAGGGCTTCACCGGCGCGCCTGCGTCGGGGGAGCTTAAGACCCGGCTGGCAGCCATCGCCGGGTTCGTCGCCACCGCCCGTGCCGACCGCGCGCGGCGGGTCGATGGGCAGCTCGCCGACGAGCTTCCGCCGCCGTCCGAGTGGAGCGTGAAGATCGGCGGCCGCAGCTTTGCCGTTGCGCTGGAGGACGAGTCGATCACCGTCGACGGCGCGGCGGTGGACCTCGCGATGGAATACACCCCGGGCGACCGGCTGATCCGCGCCGAGATCGGCGACGAGACGCTGGGGGTGAGGCTGGAGCCAACCCGCAACGGCCTCAAGATGACCACACGCGGAGCGATCCACCGCGTCGAGATCCTGCCGACGCGGATCGCACCGCTGGCCCGGCACATGATCGAAAAGGTGCCGCCAGACCTGTCCAAGTTCCTGATCTGCCCAATGCCGGGGCTGCTGGTTTCGCTCAACGTCGGCGAGGGCGACAAGGTAGAGGCGGGGCAACCGCTGGCGGTGGTCGAGGCGATGAAGATGGAGAACATCCTCCGCGCCGAGAAAGCGGCGACGGTGAAGAAGGTCAACGCCCAGCCAGGTGAGAGCCTCGCGGTCGACGCCGTGATCCTAGAGCTGGAGTGAGACCTTGACGATGTGACCACCGGTGGTCACATTGGCGGGATGGACAATTCGAACTCATTTGAGGAAGCGCCGCTTCCGTTCAAACACCTCGCGCAGGCGCAGCCCGCTGGGGCGGCGGCCAACGAAGTGTCCGTGAAAGAAGCCAAGGCGAAGCTCGCCGAACTCCTCCGCAAGGTCGAGGCGGGCGAGCGAATCGTGCTGACGCGGCACGGCAAACCGGTCGCCGATCTCGTGCCGCATGGGTCGGCTACGGGCACGGAAGAGAAGCCGATGTCACTGCTGGAGCGGGTGGAAGCCTGGCACAAGGAGCATCCATCGAAAGGGATCGGCTGGATCGCTCCCGACTTTGATGATGCATTGCCGGAGGATTTTCTTCTGCAGCCGTTCCCTGAGGACTTCGATGAAAAGCTGGCCGCCGCCAATCAGCGGGCACGTGACAGTCGTCGGCGATGAGCGGGTATCTTCTTGATACCAACATCCTGATCAATCTGGTCAACAATACAGCGCATCGCTTGTCGCTTCGGGTCAGAGACTTGGTCGCGACAGCGGGCGTCAGAGCCTGCGTCAGCGTGGTCAGCCCTTGGGAAATCGCCATCAAGTCCGCCGCGGGGAAGCTGCAGATCGACGAGGATGTTGCGGATTTGCCCTGGTTCATCACCGAAATCGGATGCACAATCTTGCCGATGACGATCGAGCACGTGCTCGAGGTCGCGCATCCGGAGCCGGCGACGAGGGACCCGTTCGACAGGCTGCTGCTGGCGGTCTGCGCGTGCGAGGGGCTCAAGCTGGTGACCACGGACGCACGGCTTGCCGGTCATCGCCTGGTGTGGTGAAGGGCCGGGAATGAGCTTTGCATCCCTGCTCGTCGGGGCCGAGCCGCGCGATGCGGGCTTCGCGTTGACGATTCCCGAGGACTGGCACCAAGGCCGCACGGCTTACGGCGGGCTTTCGGCGGCGCTGGCGCTGTCGGCGGCGCGGCGGCTCGAACCGGAGTTCCCGCCGTTGCGCTCGGCCTTGGTCAGCTTCGTGGGACCGCTCTATGGGGCCGTCGAGGCGCGGGCGCGGGTGCTTCGGCGCGGGCGCAATGCGACCTGGGTGTCAGCCGAGGTCCTGCGCGGAGGCGAGGTGGGGATGACGGCGAGCTTCGTATTCATGAGGCCGGCTGAGAGCGCCGTCCTGGTGGAACAGCTGCCGCCGCCACGTGAGTTGACCGTGCCGGATGATGCGCGCCCGGTCCCGACCGAGCGCTCGCCCACCTTCCTCGGCGCGCATTTCGAGGTTCGTTTCGCCGTCCCGCGGTCTGAGACGGCGCGGCCGGAGGTGTGCTGGTGGGTGCGGCCGAAGGTGCGCGAGGGCCTCGATCCGGTGCTCTCCGCCGTGCTCACCGCCGATGCCTTGCCGCCCGGGGTGCTGCCGCTGGTGCCGCGAGGCGCGCCGATCAGTTCGATGACTTGGCAGATCAACCTGCTCAGCCCCGCGCCCGAGACCCGCGACGGATGGTGGCTGCTGCGGGACGTCGGCGAGTTCGCGGGCCACGGCGGGTCGAGCGAGCGGATGGACTTGTGGAATGCCGACGGCCAGCCAGTGATCGCGGGGATGCAATCGGTCGCGCTGTTCGGCTGAACGGGAAACCCTGACCGCTTCTGACCGTTGCCAAGCGATGTCGAAGATCTGGACGATAGGATACGAGCAGGCCACGCAGGACGAGGTGATCGGCACTCTGGCGCGTGCCGGAGTCGAAGTGCTGGCCGACGTTCGGGCGTTGCCGCTATCGCGCCGGCCGGGATTCTCGAAGACGGCGCTGGCGGCCGCGGCGAAGGACGCCGGAATCGAGTACCGCCATATGAAAGCGCTCGGCACGCCGGCGGAGGGGCGGGCAGCGGCCCGGCGCCATGACCATGATGCGCTCGCCCGAATCTACGCCGGACAGCTCGAACTGCCCGAAGCGATAGCGGCGGCGGCCGAGTTGCGCGACCTCGCTCAGGAGAGGCGCGTGGCGCTGCTGTGCCTAGAGCGGGATGCTGCGGTCTGCCACCGACGCCTGCTGATCGAGGCGGTAATGCCGGATTTCGAGGCAGTCGACCTGGTGCCGGACGGCGGGTGAGGATTATCCCCGCTGTGCGGCGATCAAGAACTCGATATTGCCCTCAGGCCCAGTGATCGGGCTTTCGACGATGCCCTGGACCTGCCAGCCTTGGCCCTCCAGCCACGCGCGAACTTCGTCGCAAACGCGGGCGTGGAGGGCGGGATCGCGCACCACTCCGCCTTTGCCGACCTCGCCGCGGCCGACCTCGAATTGCGGCTTGATCAGGGCGACCAGCTGGCACTGGGGCGAGGCGAGGCGCAGCGGCACTTCGAGCACTTTGGCGAGGCTGATGAAGCTGGCGTCGCACACCACCCAGTTGCATTCGGCGTCGATCAGCTCTGGGGTGAGGGTGCGGGCGCTGGTCTGTTCGAGCACCGTCACACGCGGGTCCTGGCGCAGCTTCCAGGCAAGTTGATTGGTGCCCGAATCGACCGCGAACACCCGGGCTGCGCCGCGGTTGAGCAGGACGTCGGTGAAGCCGCCGGTGGAGCTCCCGACGTCCATCGCCACTGCGCCCGACGGGTCCAACCCAAACGCATCCAGCGCATGCGCAAGCTTGATCCCGCCGCGCGACACCCAGGGATGGTCGCGCCCGCGGACCTCGAGCGGGGCATTGTCGCGGATCGGCTGTCCTGGCTTGGCGAGCTTGGTCTCGCCGCTGAACACCAGGCCGGCGAGGACCAGAGCCTGGGCGCGGGCGCGGCTCTCGGCCAGACCACGGGCGACCAGCAGCTGGTCGAGCCGCATGCGCGCGGGCTTGGCTGCGACGGAGGGAGAGGGAGGTGCGGCGGTCACGCGGGCTCGAGGGTTGTCGAAGCCACAGGCTCATTCCATACCCGCCCGATGAAGGCAAATTGCCGCGCGCTGCGGCTTTCCCACGTTCCCGCGGCGTTGGTCCTGCTGATCGCCGCCTGCACCGAACCGCATCCCTCGCCAACTGGAGGGCGAGCGCCGCTGCCGAGTCGGCCGCCGCCGGCCGTGGCGCTGCCCAGCCCGGCTCCGGCGCCGCTGTTCATCCCGATGCCGAAGCAATCGAACGACTGGCGCGACGCTCCCGCGACCGAAGGCGACTGGCGCTGGGCGCTCGAAGACGGCGCATCGGTCGCGCGATTCGCTTCGCCGGCGGCGGCCACGCTGGTCGAGCTGCGCTGCGACCGGCCTGCGGGCGTCGTGCGCTTGCGCCGCGCGGCGTCTGCCGCCGAATCGGCGCCGTTGACCGTGATCACCACTTCGACCACCCGCGTGTTGTCCGCCGCAACCGACGGTGGGCCTGGTCCGGTGCTCGCCGCGGCCCTGCCGGTGCGGGATCCGCTGCTCGATGCGATCGCCTTCAGCCGCGGCCGCTTCGCGCTCGACGCGCCGGGCACCGCCCCGCTGTACCTGCCGAGCTGGCCGGAAATCAGCCGGGTAATCGAGGACTGTCGGGGAGGATGATGCCGGTTGGGGATAACCGGCGCGAAGCCCCAATTCTGACGGGAAAAAAATTCAGCGCAAGTCTTGTTGTTGCACCGCACATAACGCACATTTCGCTCAAGGCCGGTGGAAGCAACCACGCCGAAACCGTCCGAGCCGCATCCGCGGTGACTTGGCTCAACAGCGCGAAAGGAGGTGATCCGATGTCTCATGGTTCAGCAGAGAGGTCGGCAAATCCGTCGCGGAGCATTATCGCTGGCTGAAACTCGACAAGCG
>JAEKKO010000209.1 GCA_019510335.1 Novosphingobium sp.
AAGGGGCGATGGCGCGCGGCGAGCTGCGCGCGCTGGTCGCCACCGCCAGCCTCGACCTGGGAGTCGACTGGGGCGACATCGACCTGGTCGTGCAGATGGGCGCTCCCAAGGGCTCGTCCCGGCTGCTGCAGCGGATCGGCCGCGCCAACCACCGCCTCGATACGCCGAGCCAGGCGCTGCTCGTGCCCGGCAATCGCTTCGAGTTCCTCGAGGCGACAGCCGCGAAGCATGCCGTGGACGAAGGCCAGCGCGACGGCGAGGACTTCCGCCCGGGGGGACTCGACGTGCTCGCCCAGCACGTCATGGCCTGCGCCTGTGCCGGACCATTCGACGAGGCGGCGCTGCTCGCCGAAGTGCGGTCGGCTTTCGCCTATGCCTGGCTGGACGAAACCGTCTGGCAGCGGGTGCTCGCCTTCGTCGCGACTGGCGGCTACTCGCTGCGCGCCTATGACCGGTTTAAGCGGATCGTCCGCGAGCGCGACGGCAAATGGCGGCTGAGCCACCCCGAGCACGCGGCGCGGCACCGCCTCAATGCCGGCATCATCGTCGATGCCGAAATGATCGAGATCCGCTTTCGCAACGGCCGCTCGCTCGGCAAAGTCGAGGAGCAGTTCGCCGCCTCTCTGCGCAACGGCGACACCTTCCGCTTCGCGGGGCTCGACCTCGAGGTCGAAGCCTTGCGGGATCTGGAACTGATCGTGCGTGCCGCGAAGTCTTCCGCGACGATCCCGAGCTACATGGGCCTGCGCCTGCCGTTGACCACGCACTTGGCGGACCGGGTTCGGGCGATGCTCGTCGACCGCGCCGGCTGGGGGCGCTTTCCGGACGACGTGCGCGAGTGGCTCGAAGTGCAGGATTGGCGGAGCCGGCTCCCCGGGCCCGGGGACTTGCTGGTCGAGAGCTTCCCGCACGCGCGGCACGAATATACGGTCTACTACACCTTCGAAGGCTGGAACGCGAACCAGTCGCTGGGGATGCTGATCACCCGCCGCATGGAGGATCGCGGCCTCGGCCCGCTGGGGTTCGTCGCCAATGACTACTCGCTGGCGGTGTGGGGGCTGCGGCCGGTGCTCGATCCGGCAGCGCTGCTCTCACCCGACATCCTCAGCCACGAGTTCGTCGACTGGGTGCAGAATTCTTATCTGCTCCGACGCGCGTTCCGGGAAGTGGCGGTGATCTCGGGTCTGGTCGAACGCCAGCACCCGGGCAAGCGCAAGACCGGCAAGCAGGTCACCTTCTCGACCGACCTGATTTACGACGTGTTGCGCAAGTACGAGCCCGACCACGTGCTGATCGAGGCCGCCTGGGCCGACGCGCGCAGCCGGATGACCGATGTCGGCCGCCTCGGCGACCTGCTCGATCGCGCGGCCGAGCAACTGGTCCATGTGCGGCTCGACCGGGTCAGCCCGCTGGCCGTGCCGGTTATGGTGATGATCGGCCGCGAGAGCCTGCCGGTCGGCGCCGCCGACGACGAGCTGCTGATGGAAGCCGAAAGCCTGGCGGCAGCGGCGATGCGCACCGGGTCTGACGGCGGCGAAGAGGCTGAGCAAGAGTAGCGGCGCAACGAAAAAGGGGCGAATTGCTCCGCCCCTTTTCGATCGCATGGGTGAACGCGCCTACTTGGCGTTCGGCGCCTTGTTGAACTCCGAGAACTGCTCGTTTCCGACGAACCCGAACTTGGTCACACCCGAACCCTTGATGATGTTCAGCACGTGCACCGAGGTGTCGTAATCGGCCTGCGGATCGGGCTGATACTGCAGCTCCGGCTCGACCGGATAGGTCAGGGTTTGCTTGAGCAGCGACAGCAACTCGCCTTGCGTCACTTCCTTGCCGTCCCACAGGATCTTGCTGTCCGGGGTAATCACGACCTTGTTCTTGATCGTGTCCGGCGGCGGGATGTTGGTCGGCGGGGTGGCCACCGGAAGGTTGATGTTCACCGCGTGGGTCGCGACCGGAATGGTGATGATGAACATGATGAGAAGCACGAGCATGACGTCGATCAGCGGCGTCGTGTTCATCTCCATCATCGGCGAGCCATCGTCCCTGCCGCCTGACATTGCCATGGTATGCTACTCCTGAACTTGAAATCGAAGGCCGCGTCAGCCGTTCGGATTGACCGGGTTCGAGATGAAGCCGACGGTCGGATAGCCGGAAACCTGCACGTCGTAGATCGTCCCGGCGACGCAGCGCCACGGGGCGTTGACGTCGGCACGGATATGCACCTGGGGGACGCGATCGGGATTGGCCCTGAGCGCTTCGGGGCCGCCCTCGCGCTTGACGATGGCGTCGAGCCGCTTGAAGGCCATGTCCCGCAATTCCTGCGAGTTCACCGGGGTGATGTTGTTGAAGTAGACCCGGCACTCGCCGCCGCGCGATGCGCCCTGGAACCCAGGATCGCCGGCGCTGCGCCCGCCGAGGTCGCTGGTGCTCACCGTCAGCAGCAGGTTCTCGACCTTGTCCTTCGATTCGCTCGAAACCATGATCGGAAGGCGCAGCTTCTCGATCGTCTGGATCGCGACCGGAACCGCGATCAGGAAGATGATCAGCAGCACCAGCATAACGTCCACCAGCGGCGTGGTGTTGATGTCGGACATCGGCCGTTCTTCTGCGCCGGCGCCGCCAACTGAAATCGCCATAAGTCGATCCTATTCCCTGGGGTCTGCGATTGGGGGCCCCACCCCTTGGACGGTGCTCCGGCGGGCGGCGCGCCGCCCGCCGGGGACCGATTACGGCTTGACCGTGGTGCTGGCCGCAGGCTTCGTCGTGGCGGCGGGAGCCTTGGGCGCTGCCCCCACGGCCATCGCCGGCTTGACCGCGCCGCGCGAGTTGATGTTCGCGAGGATGTCGGTCGAGAAGCCCGCGAGGTGCTCGGCGATCCGCTTGTTGCGGCTCTGCAGGTAGTTGTAGGCGAGCACCGCGGGGACCGCGACGAGCAGACCGAGCGCGGTCATGATCAGCGCCTCACCGACCGGACCGGCGACCTTGTCGATCGAGGCCGAACCAGCGATGCCGATCGCGATCAGGGCGCGGTAGATGCCGACCACGGTGCCGAACAGACCGACGAACGGCGCGGTGGCTCCGACCGTCGCGAGGAACGGCAGGCCGCCGGCGAGGCGGGCGTTGATCGTCGCTTCCGAACGGGCGAGCGAACCGTGCAGCCAGTCATGCGCTTCGAGGCTGTCGGTCATCTTGGCGTGCTGGTCTTCGGCGGCGAGGCCATCGTCGACGAGCTGGCGCCAGGCGCTGTTCTTGTCGAGCTTGTTGGCGCCCTCGCGCAGCGTCGGCGCACGCCAGAAACTGCCGCGGATGTCGCGCCACTGCTTGAGGATCTTCGCCTGCTCGAACCATTTGGTGAAGAGGATGAAGAACGAGCCGAACGACATGATGGCGAGCACCGTCACCACCGCGTAAGAAATGAAGCCGCCGCCGTTCAGCGCCTCCATGAACCCGAATTTGCTTTGCGGTGCCGCGTTCGCGCCGGCGGCCAGAAGTTCAAGAACCATGCGATAATCCTCTCAAGCAGATAGGTGAATTGGCGACCAAGGCCGGTTGGGAGCCCGGCAAGCCGGGCTCCAAAAAACTAATCCTTTGGAATGACCCAACGAATGCGGTTCGAATAATGTCCGGTCGTCGGTTGACCGTTTTCCATCGCGGGAGTGAAGCGGGCCCGACGCCTGACGTTGGCGCACGTCGCCTCGTCGAGGTCCGGGCTGCCGCTCGATGAGGTGACCTCGCAATCGGTGACGCGGCCGTCCGGCCCGACGGTGACCCGGAAGCCCGTGGTCCCCTGCCGCTCTTCGCGAAGGGCGCGGGACGGATAGTCGTTGGTCGTCGCCCAGTCGGCCGGGTTGCCGCGCGGGGCGGCGTCCTTCGTGACGCCGGCAGGCGGCGGCGGTGGTGGTGGCGGGGCTGGCGGCTGCGGGATTAGCACAGGCATGGGCGGCGGAGGGGTCACGACCGTCGTGATCTGCGGCGGAGCGGTTTGGACGTTGATCCGCACCGGCGGCGCGACCGGCGGCGGCGGCGCCTCCTTTTGCTTTGGCGGCGGTGGCGGCGGCTCCTTCTTCGGCTCTTCCTTCTTGATGTCGACCGTCGTGACCGTCTTCACGATATGCCTGACGGCATCGTAGGCCAGCCCGGTGACGAGCGCATAGCCCAGGATCACGTGGATGACGGCAACGACAATAAACGCGGTAATGCGATTACCGCTCAACTGTTGGTCAGCATATGCCATTCAGACGCACCACTCCATCTTCATCCCGACCGGGGCAGCCCCGGGGAGACCAATCGCGCGTTCGATGCCGCGCCTTGGTCAAATTCTTAATCTACCACCCTGCCGGTCAATCGGATCGCCGTGAGGAGCGATGGCCACCATCCGGCGAACTGTGCGCGCTGTTATCGTAATCGCCCGCTTTTTTGGGTGCTTTAGCTCCGAGTCCTTAGCCACGCAACGCCTTATCGGAGGGCCTGCTCCGGTTAACGCGCGATTCAGTTCGGTTAAGACCAAAGCCGAAAACCTTGCGCTTCGCTGAATAGACGGTGCGGACGCCAAATACCCGAAGGGTCTAGATCATGCCGATGGTGCTGCGCCGGATGTGGATGACACCGCTCTTCGCGGCGCTCCTGTGCGGCGCGGCCGAGCCGCCCCGGGCGGATTCGCCGAAGGCTCCCGCCGCCGTGGCCGCCCAGACGAGCTATTCCGATCTCGTCGACCTCGCCGAATCGGCGCCGCTGGTGATCCGCGCGCGCGTGCGCAGCGCAGTGCGGGTCGAACCGGCGCGCGCGCCGGGGCTCGCTGCGGGGCGCGCGCGATTGTATCTCGAGGGGAAGACCGAAGCGCTGTTGTTCGGTGCCGCACCCGTCGGCGAATCGCTCCACTACCTGGCCGACGTGCCGCTCGATGCGAAGGGCAAGCCGCCGGCGCTCAAGAAGAAGAGCGTCCTGCTGTTCGCCCGCCGGGTCGCGGGGCATCCCGGCGAGCTTCAGCTCGTCGCCCCCGACGCGCAGCTCGCCTGGACCGCCGCGCTGGAGGCGAAGTTGCGATCCGTCCTGACCGAACTGGTCTCGCCCGCGGCACCGCGGCGCATCGCGACCGTGCGCGAGGCGATCTACGTCCCCGGTGCGCTCGCCGGTGAGGGCGAGACGCAGATTTTTCTCGCCACGCCGGACGGCGCCCCGGCCTCGCTGACGATCGTTCATCGTCCCGGCGAAGCGCCGCAATGGAGCGCCTCGTTCTCCGAGGTGCTTGATCCCAGCGGCCGACCGCCGCCGCACGAAACACTCGCGTGGTATCGGCTCGCCTGCTTTCTGCCGCGGAGCCTGCCGGAGGGGGCGAACGTGTCGGAAAGCGATGCCGACAAGGCGCAAGCGGAGGCGGATTACGTGCAAGTGCTCAAGGACCTTGGCGACTGCGGCCGGCTGAGGAAGGCCAAGCGGCCCTAGCCGAGCAGGACGTTTGCCCTTAAGGGCGCGCGGCGGAAGGGAGCACTCATGGCCGAACCGCTGCGAATCGCCTTGGCCGGCCTCGGCACGGTCGGAGCCGGGGTCATCCGCCTGGTCGAAGCCAACGCCGCGCTGATCGCGCGCCGCGCCGGTCGGCCGCTCGAGATCGTGGTCGTCAGCGCCCGCGACCGCAACAAGGAGCGCGGCGTCGATCTCTCGCCGTATGCGTGGGAGGACGACATGACCGCGATCGCCGCGCGCGATGACGTCGACGTCATCGTCGAGATGGTCGGCGGCGCCGATGGCCCCGCCCTGACGCTGGCGCGCAATGCATTCGCCCATGGCAAGGGCCTGGTTACGGCCAACAAGGCGATGATCGCTCACCATGGCGTGGCGCTGGCCGCCGCAGCCGAGCAGGCGCGGGTCCCGCTCAAGTTCGAGGCGGCGGTCGCGGGCGGCATTCCGGTCATCAAAGGGCTGCGCGAGGGGGCCGCCGCCAACGCCATCGAGCGCGTCTATGGGATCCTCAACGGGACCTGCAATTTCATCCTCTCGACGATGGAGGAGAGCGGCCGCGATTTTGCCGACGTGCTGGCCGAAGCCCAGCGCCGCGGCTTCGCCGAGGCCGATCCGAGCTTCGACATCGAAGGCACCGACGCCGCCCATAAGCTGGCGATCCTCGCCGCCATTGCCTTCGGCGCAGAGGTCGACTTCGCCGCGGTCGAGACGGCCGGGATCACCCGGATTCTCGCGGCCGACATCTTCGAGGCGGCGGCGCTCGGCTACGTGATCCGCCTGATCGGCATTGCCGAGCCCGACGCGTCCGACGGCGATGGCGCGACACGGCTGTTCCAACGGGTGCAGCCGCATCTCGTCCCGGTCGACCACCCGCTCGCCCACGTCGTCGGGGCGACCAACGCCGTCGTCGCCGAGGGCAATTTCTCCGGCCGCCTGCTGTTCCAGGGCGCCGGCGCCGGCGATGGCCCGACCGCGAGCGCGGTCGTCGCCGACCTGATCGACATCGCCCGGGGTGAAGTCGGCTGTCCCTTCTCGGTCCCGGTCGCCGAGCTCGAGGCGCTCCCGCCCGCCGATTCGGGACACCGCATGGGGCGCGCCTACTTGCGCTTTCTCGTCGCCGACCGGCCGGGGGTGCTCGCCGAGATCACCGCGGCAATGCGCGACGCCGGGGTTTCGATCGAAAGCCTGATTCAGAAGGGCCGGCCCGATGGCGATTCCACGGTGCTGGTCGCGCTGGTCACGCACGAGGGACCGGAAGCGTCGGTCACCGAGGCGCTGCGGCTGCTCGAGGGCTCGCCGAGCTTCGCCGCGCCGCCGCTGGTCATGCACTTGCTCGGCCACTGATGCCCGGCCACGTTCCGGCCGCCTCGACAAGACCGCTGCCGCTGGCTAAGCGCCGCGGCAGCAAACGACCGGACAGGGGACCCATGACAGCCACGCCCGCCAGCAAGGTGCTCGCCAGCAAAGTTCTGGACCGGGTCCTGGTGCTCGAGATGGTCCGCGTCACCGAAGCGGCGGCGATCGCCGCCTCCAAGCTGATCGGCCGCGGCGACGAGAAAGCCGCCGACCATGCCGCGGTCGAGGCGATGCGGGCCGCGCTCAACGAGCTGGCGATGGACGGCACGGTGGTCATCGGCGAGGGCGAACGCGACGAGGCGCCGATGCTGTTCATCGGCGAGAAGGTCGGCACCGGCACCGGCGCCAAGATCGACATCGCGCTCGACCCACTCGAAGGCACCACGATCACCGCCAAGGCCGGTCCCAACGCACTCGCGGTGCTGGCGATCGCCGAGCACGGCTGCCTGCTCAATGCGCCCGACGTCTACATGGACAAGCTCGCGGTCGGCCCCGGCTATCCCGCCGGCGTGATCGACCTCGCCAAGTCGCCGACCGAGAACGTCGCAGCGGTGGCGGCCGCGAAGGGCTGCATGCCGCAGGAGCTGATCGTCTGCGTGCTCGACCGACCGCGCCACGCCGAGCTGATCGCCGAGCTGCGCGGGATCGGCTGCGGCATCCAGCTGATCCCCGATGGCGACGTCGCCGGCGTGATCGCGACGACCAACGAGGACACCAACGTCGACATCTACATGGGCTCGGGCGGCGCGCCGGAAGGGGTCCTCGCAGCGGCGGCGCTGCGTTGCGTCGGCGGCCAGTTCAAGGGCCGCCTGCTGTTCCGCAACGACGACGAGCGCGCCCGCGCCCGCAAGTGGGGCATCGCCGACCTCAACAAGATCTATGACCTCGAGGAACTGGCCAAAGGCGACTGTATCTTCGCCGCGACCGGGGTGACCGACGGCTCGCTGCTCGAGGGCGTCAAGCGCTTGCGCAAGGGCTGCATGACGACCGAAAGCGTGGTGATGCGGGCGAGCTCGGGCACGGTGCGGTGGATCAAGAGCGAGCATCGCAAGGTCCTGTGAGACGCGGCAGGCGCTGCGGTTGACGGCCCGGTCGCGAGTTCCTCCACCTCGTCCTCAACCGCGCTCTCGCGGCCATGTTGCATTCGCGTGACTCTCGGCTAAGGCCGCGGCATTCGAGGCCACGGGGAGCGGCGCGACGATGAAGATCATGGCCGGCAACTCCAACCTGCCGCTCGCCGGCGCGATCGCCGCCTATCTCGAAGTGCCGCTCACCAACGCCAGCGTCCGGCGCTTTGCCGACGAGGAAGTGTTCGTCGAGATCCACGAGAACGTCCGCGGCGAGGACGTCTTCGTTCTCCAGTCGACCAGCTACCCGGCCAACGACAACCTGATGGAGCTGCTGATCTGCATCGATGCGCTGCGCCGCGCCTCGGCCAAGCGGATCACCGCCGTGGTGCCCTATTTCGGTTACGCCCGGCAGGACCGGAAATCGGGATCGCGAACGCCGATCTCGGCCAAGCTCGTCGCCAACCTGATCACCGAGGCTGGCGCCAATCGCGTGCTCTCGGTCGATCTCCATGCCGGGCAGATCCAGGGGTTCTTCGACATCCCGACGGACAATCTCTACGGCGAGCCGGTGATGGCCGCCGATATCCAGGCGCGATACGCCGGCGGCGACCTGATGGTAGTCTCGCCCGACGTCGGCGGCGTCGTCCGCGCCCGGGCGCTGGCCAAGCGGCTCGACAACGCTCCGCTGGCGATCGTCGACAAGCGGCGTGACCGGCCCGGCCAGTCCGAGGTGATGAACATCATCGGCGACGTCGCCG
Organism: Novosphingobium sp.; assembly: GCA_019510335.1. Classification (GTDB taxonomy): domain Bacteria; phylum Pseudomonadota; class Alphaproteobacteria; order Sphingomonadales; family Sphingomonadaceae; genus Novosphingobium. The sequence continues at coordinate 8,645 of JAEKKO010000209.1, forward strand.
GGCGGACCTGCATCCTGATCGACGACATCATCGATTCGGGCGGCACGCTGTGCAACGCCGCGCGCGCGCTGATGGATGCCGGCGCCACCCGCGTCGCCGCGTACATCAGCCACGGCGTGCTCTCGGGCGGCGCGGTGGCGCGGGTCGACGCCTCGGCGCTCGACGCGCTGGTGATTACCGACTCGATCCTCCCGACCGAGGCGACCAAGGCGTCGGAGCGCATCCGCATCCTCAGCATCGCCCCGCTGCTCGGCGAGGCAATCCGCCGTATCGCCGACGAGAGCTCGGTTTCGAGCCTGTTCGACTGAGCCTGGGGCAGTGCGGCTCGACGACGATCTCGCGCTGGCGCTGCGGCTTGCCGATGCTGCCGGCGCGGCGATTCGGCCGCACTTCCGCTCGGGCCTCGCCAGCGAACGCAAGGGCGATGCCACTCCGGTGACGCTCGCCGACCGCGCCGCCGAGGAGGAGATGCGGCGGATCCTCAAGGCCGAAGTGCCGCGCGACGGCGTTCACGGCGAGGAGTTCGGGATCGAGGAAGGCGCCTCGGGCCGGCAGTGGGTACTCGATCCGATCGACGGCACCGCCGGCTTCCTCGCCGGACGGCCGATCTTCGGGACGTTGATCGCGCTCGTCGTCGCGGGGTGGCCGGTGCTCGGGGTCATCGACCAGCCGATCCTGCGCGAGCGCTGGGTTGGCGTCAGTGGCCGGACGACGACGTTCAATGCCGCCCCCTGCCGCACGCGAGCATGCCGCGAGCTCGGCGATGCCTCGCTGGCGACCACCGGGCCACACTACTTCGACGACCACGACGGTGGCCTTTTCATGGCGCTCGCCGCGCGCACCGATCACCGGCGGATGGTGATGGGCGGCGATTGCTACAACTACGCCCAGCTCGCCAGCGGCAACCTCGACATCGTGTGCGAGGCGAACCTCAAGCTCCATGACTGGGCGGCGCTGGTCCCGGTCATCGAAGGCGCCGGCGGGATGGTGTGCGACTGGACCGGCGAACCGCTCCATGCTGCGAGCGACGGCCATGTTCTCGCCCTTGGCGACCCGGCGCGGCTCGAGGATGCGGTCGCGGCGCTCGCTTGCCACCACTGACGATGGTCTCGAAAACGCGCGGCAGCTTGCCTAATCGGCGCAACCCGACTACAGGCGCGCGCTTCCATCGACACGGATTCGAAGGTCTGCCTGGCTATCAAGGGCTGCCAGGGCCGGCCGGACGCGTCGCGACACAGGAGACGAAAATGCCCAAGCTCAAGACCAAGAGCGGCGTCAAGAAACGCTTCAAGCTCACCGCCACCGGCAAGGTGAAGCACGGTGTCG
>JAEKKO010000210.1 GCA_019510335.1 Novosphingobium sp.
TCACGATCGACCGCGACTACTTGATCACCGTGACCCAGACCGTCGCCAACCGTGGCGCCGCGCCGGTCACGCTGCACCCGATCGCCGAGATCAACCGCACCGACCGCACCGCCAGCCTCGACAGCTGGAACATCCACTCCGGGCCGTTCGGCGCGTTCGACGGCAAGGTCTCGTTCCATCCCAACTACAAGGATGTGCTCAAGGACGGCACCCTCGCCAATGAGGGCAAGACCGACTGGGTCGGCTTCACCGACATCTACTGGATGTCGACCCTGGTGCCGCAGTCCGGAACCAACGCCAGCAGCGATTTCCGCGCACTCGGCAGCGGCATTTATCTGGCCGACTTGTTCTACCCCGATGACACGGTAGCTCCCGGGCAACAGGTCTCGACCACGACCCGGCTGTTCGCGGGAGCGAAGGAGAGCCTGGTGCTCGACCGCTACGAACGGGCCGGCATTCCCAATTTCGGGCTGGCAATCGACTGGGGCTGGTTCCGTTGGTTCGAGAAGCCGATCTTCTGGCTGCTGCGCTCGCTGTTCCATCTCGTCGGCAACTTCGGCGTCGCGATCATCCTCCTGACGATCATCGTCCGCGGGCTGATGTTCCCGGTGGCGCAGCGCCAGTTCAAGTCGATGGCCTCGATGCGGGCGCTCCAGCCCAAGATCAAGGCGCTGCAGGAGCGATTCAAGGACGACAAGGCCAAGCTTCAGGAAGAGACGATGAAGCTGTACAAGGCGGAAGGCGTCAACCCGCTCGCCGGCTGCCTGCCGATCTTCCTGCAGATTCCGGTGTTCTTCGCGCTTTACAAGGTGCTGATGGTCTCGATCGAGATGCGCCACCAGCCGTTCGTGCTGTGGATCAGGGACCTTTCGGCGCCCGATCCGGCGCATATCCTCAACTTGTTCGGTCTGCTGCCGTTCACCCCGCCGTCGTACCTCGGGATCGGCGTGCTCGCGGTGCTGCTCGGGGTGACGATGTGGGCGCAGTTCAAGCTCCAGCCGGCTGCGCCCGACCCGGCCCAGCAGCAGGTCTTCGCGATCATGCCGTGGATGATGATGTTCGTGATGTCGCCGTTCGCCGCCGGGCTATTGCTGTACTGGATCACCTCGAACCTGCTGACGATCGGGCAGCAGCGCTACCTTTACGCGCGCCACCCGCAGCTCAAGGCGATGGTCGACAAGGAGCGTTCGGACGTGAAGCGGGCGGCGCAGGCCAAAGCCAAGTGATCGCCGAAAGCTCGGCGGGCGTAGACGAGCTCGCCGAACGCGCGCGCAAGCTCTTCGCGGGCCCCGTCGAGTTCCTCAAGAGCGCGCCGGCGCTCAAGTTCCTGCCCGACCCCGACGTCCCAGAAGTCGCGTTCGCCGGGCGCTCCAACGTCGGCAAGTCGTCGCTGCTCAACGCGCTGACCGGGCGCAACGGCCTGGCGCGCGCATCGGTCACGCCCGGGCGGACGCAGGAGCTGAATTTCTTCGACGTCGGCAGTCCGCTCGCCTTGCGCCTGGTGGACATGCCCGGCTACGGTTTTGCCAAGGCCCCGCCGAAGGTGGTCGAGGCGTGGCGGCGGCTGGTCCGCGACTACTTGCGCGGCCGGCCCGTCCTCAAGCGCGCGCTGGTGCTGGTCGACGCGCGCCACGGGCTGAAGCCCGTCGATGGCGAGATGATGCGGCTGCTCGACGAGGCGGCGGTCGGCTACCGGCTGGTGCTGACCAAAGCCGACAAGATCAAGTCGACCGAGCTCGAGCAGGTCCTCGCCGCGACCGAGGCCGAGGCGCGCAAGCATCCGGCGGCGTTTCCGCAAGTGCTGGCGACATCGGCCGAGACCAAGCTCGGCATCGCCGAATTGCGCGCCGCCGTCCTTGCGGACGCGGAGAGCTGAGCGATCAGGCGGCGGGCTGGGGCTCCCCCGCATCGGCGACCGAGCGCACCGAGCGGGTCTTGATCTTGTCGAAGTCAGCCTCGTACTTCTTGCGCACGGTGCCGCAGAGGTAGTCCCAGACCGGCGTGTAGCCGCCGAAGTTCCAGTTGAAGTACTTGTGGTGCTGGTCGTGGAACGTGGTGGTGATGAACCACTTCGTCGCCCAGGACTTGTTCCACCACCGCGGCAGGAACTCGTAGCCCGAGTGGACGTAAAGGCCCATCAGGATGTTGGTCGGCCCGATCAGCGCCATGGTCGCGTCATGCACCGTGAAGACCGACAGGAACAGCGGGACGAAGCCGCCGTTGATGAATGATTCCAACGGGTTGACCGAAAGCGTGGTGAGCACGTTGGGCGCCGTCGACTTGTGGTGCAGCTTGTGGATGAGCCGATAGAACGGCTCCCTGTGCATGCCCCGGTGGAGCCAATAGAACCACGTGTCGAACAGCAGGAAGTACGCGACGTACTCGATTGCGACCTGCCACCACGCGGCCGGACCATGGTTGAAGGCGATGATGCCGTGGCGCTTGAGGAAACCGTTGAGGCCGCCAAGCAGCGCGCCGGAGATGGTGATCGTGATCACGGCGACGATCGCCTCGAAGCGGAACTGCTTCCACTTGAAACCGCTCGGCTGAATCTTGCGCGCCTTGAAGAAGCCGCTGACCACACCGGCGATGATCCCGACCGCGACGAAGCCGATCAGCCAGGCATTGAGCAGGTTGTCGCCGGTCAACAGGGCTCGCATCAATTCCGTCTCCAGTATTCCCGCAGCCGCCAGGGCGCGGGCGCGCTACATAGTTCAACCGGTGAACGATTTCCAGCGCGTTTTCGCCGCCGCGCGATGAGGCTCGACAGGGGCACCGCGGTTGCCTAGGTCCGCGTGTCGCACGGCTGGCGAGAGGCGCGGATGAAGCTGATCATCGGCAACAAGAACTACTCGAGCTGGAGCTTGCGCGGCTGGCTCGCCTGCAAGCAGTCGGGGCTGCCGTTCGAGGAGATCACGGTTCCGCTCTATGGCGAGGACTGGGACGCCGAGAAGAAGGCGCGCGACGAGATCGCGCCGTCCTCGGGCAAAGTGCCGGTGCTGTGGGACGGCGACGCCGTCGTCTGGGACAGCGTCGCGATCATCGAATACCTCGCCGACAAGGTCGGGCGCGAGCGCTTCTGGCCGAAGCCCGACGATGCCCGGGCGATGGCCCGCTCGATGGTCGCCGAGATGCATTCGGGCTACCTCGCGTTGCGCCGGGAGTGTCCGATGAACATCCGCCGCCGTGTCGAAGGCGCGCAGATCGGCGACGAGGCCAAGGCCGACATCGTCCGCATCCTTACGCTATGGGCCGAGGCGCGGGCCCGCTTCGGCCGCGGCGGGCCCTTCCTGTTCGGCACGTTCTGCGCCGCCGACATCATTTACGCGCCGGTCGTCAGCCGCTTCATCACGTACGAGGTCCCGGTCCCCGGTTTCGCCGTCGCCTACATGCAGGCGGTGTGGGAGCATGAGTGGCTGCAAGCCTGGATCGAAGCGGCCGAGAACGAGGAGTGGGTCGTCGAGCAGTTCGAAGCGCCGGCGAAAGCCTGACGCCACCGCTCATGAACCGCCTCAGAACGGAGAGCCATCCCTGTGACGATACCCGGCCGGCGTGAAGATCATGTCGATGTCCGAATAGCCGCCGGCGGTCCGCTTGCCCCCGTCGACCACGACGAAGCTGCAGTCCGCATCGCTTTCGTTACGCAAATGATGGCCGTTGCGCACGCCCTTTGGCCACGCACAGATGTCGCCCGGCCGAAGCACCGTGCGTCCGTGATCTTCGACCAACACCGCCTCGCCGGTGAGCATCACCAGCAGTTCGTCCTCGGTGTCATGCCAGTGGCGCTGCGATGACCACGCGCCTGGCTTCAGCACGACATGGCTCGCGCCGATTTCGGTCAGTCCGGCCGCCGGGGCGAGCCGGCGATACCAGCGGCCGGATACTGGCGCGGCGTGCTCGGGTGGATAGCCGGTGGCATTGGTCTGCGGGATCGACTTGAGGTCGAGCTTGGGCATTGGGCAGCCTCCTTGCTTGTCTCGCCCCGGCATAGCCCATATGCGCTCGTCGGGCATGACCCAAGCCGTCGACGTTGCCGCGCTGACCGAGGCGCTGATCGCCTGCCCCAGCGTCACCCCGGCGACGGGCGCGGTGTTCGACGTGCTCGAGCAGGCGCTGGCGCCGCTCGGGTTCGAAGTCCGCCGATTCCGCGACGGCGCAGCGCCCGACGGACCGGTCGAGAATCTGTTCGCGATCCGCCGTGGCCCCCCGGGCAGCCGCCACTTCGCCTTCGCCGGGCATCTCGACGTCGTCCCGCCCGGAGAGGGCTGGACCGCGGCGCCATTCGTTCCCGAGCGCCGGGGAGAGCTGCTCTACGGGCGCGGCGCGGTCGACATGAAGGGCGCGATCGCGGCGATGGTCGGCGCTGCCGCGCAAGTCCCGGCCAACGCGGGGACGCTGAGCTTCGTCATCACCGGCGACGAGGAGGGCGCGGCGCGCTTCGGCACGGTTGCCCTGATCGAGCATATGCGCGCCGCGGGCGAGATCCCCGACTTATGCCTGGTCGGCGAACCCTCTTCGGCCCAACGGCTCGGCGACACGATGAAGATCGGCCGGCGCGGCTCGGTCAATGTCTGGCTCACGGTCGAGGGGCGCGAGGGCCACGTCGCCTATCCGCACCTCGCCGACAACCCGGCGCCGCGGCTGGTGGCCCTGCTCGCCGAGCTCGATGCGCTGCAGCTCGACGCGGGCACCGAGTGGTTCCAGGCCTCTAACCTCGAAATCACCGACATCGCCATCGGCAACCCGGCGACCAACGTCATTCCGCCGCGCGCCACCGCCCGCATCTCGATCCGGTTCAACGCGCTGCACAGTGGCGCGGAACTGGCGGCGCGGGTCGAGGCGATCGCCGCGCGGCACGGCGCGAGTGCGCGGGCGGTTATCTCGGGTGAGGCCTTCCTCACACCGCCGGGAGCTTTTTCCGAATTGGTCGCGGCGGCGGTCGAAGCCGAGACCGGGCTCGTCCCGCAAGCTTCCACCACGGGCGGCACCTCGGACGCGCGGTTCCTGAAGGAGTTGTGCCCGGTCATCGAGTTCGGCCTGTGCAACGCGACCATGCACAAGCGCGACGAGGCTGTCGCGCTGCCGGATCTCGAGGTGCTGGCACGGATCTACCGGCGCGTGGCGGAAGGCGGGCTGCGCGGCTAATTCGTCCGCTTGCCGGGGAGGAACGCGTGGTCGTTTGCCGGGTGCCCCGCAACCGGTTAGTCTCACCTGCAACGATTGCAGGGGGTTTACCATGGACCGGCGGCTGACGCTGTTTCTCCTCACCGGGATGGTGCTCGGCATCGTCGTCGGGTTCCTGCTCAACCAGGCGTTGCCGGCGGGCGATCCCGCACTTGCCATGAGCGCCGACTATCTGAAGCTGCTGCCGGACGTGTTTCTCCAGCTGATCCGCATGATCATTGCCCCGCTGGTGTTCGCGACGATCGTCACCGGCATCGCCGGCATGCGTGATTCCACCGCGCTTGGGCGCATCGGCGCCAAGGCCCTAGGCTGGTTCATCACCGCCAGCCTGATTTCGCTCGGGCTCGGGCTGGTCCTGGTCAATCTGTTTCAGCCGGGCGTCGGCCTAGCGCTGAAGGCCAGCGCGCCGCTCGGTGAGCTCGCGGTCAAGGACCTGTCGTTCCGGCATTTCGTGCTCGAGATCTTCCCGATCAGCGCGTTCGACGCGATGGCCAAGAACAATATCCTGCAAATCCTGGTGTTCTCGGTTTTCTCCGGGGTCGGGTTGAGCGCGTTAGGCGCGCGCGGCGAAGTGCTGGTCCGCGGCGCCGAGGCGCTCGCCGAGTTGATGCTGCAGATCACCAATTACGTCATGCGCTTTGCCCCGTTCGCGGTGTTCGGTGCGCTGGCGCAAGTCGTCGCGACCAAGGGGCTGGGGATCGTCAGGACATATGGCGTGCTGGTCAGCGAGTTCTATTTCGGGCTGCTGCTGCTGTGGACGATTCTGCTGGCGATCGGCGCGCTGTTCCTGCGCCGCCGCATCCTCACCCTGATCCGCTACATCCGCGAGCCGGTGCTGCTGACCTTCTCGACCGCCAGTTCCGAGGCCGGCCTGCCCAAGCTGTTTGAGCAGCTCGACCGGTTCGGCGTGCCGCGGCGGGTCTCCGGGTTCATCCTGCCGCTCGGCTACAGCTTCAACCTCGACGGCTCGATGATGTACATGAGCTTCGCAAGCGTGTTCATCGCCCAGGCTTACGGCATTCATCTGGCCGCCGGGCAGCAGATCCTGATGCTGCTGACGCTTATGGTCAGCTCGAAAGGGATCGCCGGGGTGCCGCGGGCGAGCCTGGTGGTAATCGCGGCGACGCTCGCCCAGTTCGGGCTGCCGGTTGAAGGGATCGCGCTGCTGCTCGGGATCGATACGTTTCTCGACATGGGCCGTTCGGCGACGAACGTCGTCGGCAACGCCGTCGCGACATCGGTGATCACGCGCTCGGAAGGAATGCTCCAACCGCTGCTCGACCCGGACGCCGAGCCACCGCACGCGCCGGCCCACACCGCCGCGCATGGCCGCGCCGGGCTGAACGTGGACCCGGAGCAATAGTCCTTAGCGGGCCAGCTCGATCGGGACGAACCGCCCGAGCCCGCAACTCGCGCCGATATAGGGGCCACCGCCCTGGTGAATGACGTGGATGATATCGGTGCTGCACAGTTCGCTCAGCGAAGTGGCGTAAGAGAACGCCCGCTCACTGCCGAGCCCCGGACACGATTGGGGCAGTGTGACGCGCCATCCGGTTCGGCCGACGTTGACGAAGTCGATCGTCCGATCGTCGCGCACCCGAGAGTCGCGCAGCTGGCTGAGCGGCACGCAATCCACGGCCCGGCCGGTGACCCGCGCGGGCGGGATCGTGTCGAGCGGACGGTGCGGCGGCGAGGTCATGGCGGAGGCGAACAGCGCCAGGGGGACGGTGGCGACCGCCAGCGCAATCTTCGAGGAACGGCTAGGTGACATGGGCAAGTCCTTTGCGGACTCGCGGCTTGGGTCCGCATCCGGAAAACGCTCGCTCAGCGCGGACGTTCCAGGACCTTGCCCTTGTAAGCGCACAAGTCGACCACGGGGCAGCGCCAGCACTCGGGCGTGCGCGCTTTGCACGTGTAGCGGCCGTGGAGGATCAGCCAGTGGTGCGCGTGGCGCCGGAACGGCTGCGGCACGCGTTTCTCGAGCAGCGCTTCGATCGCCTCGGGAGTCTTGCCGCGGGCTAGCCCAGTGCGGTTGCAGACCCGGAAGACGTGGGTATCGACCGCGAAGGTCTCGGCCCCGAACGCGCAATTGAGCACGACGTTGGCGGTCTTCCGGCCGACTCCGGGGAGGGCGGTCAGCGCCTCGCGGTTGGTCGGCACTTCGCCGCCATGCTCCTCGACCAGCTTGCGCGAGAGGGCGATGACGTTCTTCGCCTTCGAATTGTACAAACCGATCGTCTTGATTTGCTCCTTCAGGCAGTCCTCGCCGAGCTCGAGCATCTGCTGCGGCGTCTTCACTTCATCGAACAGCCGCCGGGTCGCCTTGTTGACTCCGACGTCGGTCGCCTGGGCAGAAAGGACGACCGCCACCAGCAATTGATAGACGTTGCCGAACGTGAGCTCGGTCTCGGGCTCCGGGTTGTCATCGGCGAATCGGCGGAAGAACTCGAAGATTTCGGCCTTGGTCACGCTCCGGCGGTGACTTTGGCCACTTGCAGCGTATCGGCATACTGCTGGAAAGCGACTGCCTTGCCGTGGCGCAGTGACCAGACATGCGCCAGTTGCGTGCGCTGCGCCTTGCCGGTGGCCTTGTAGGTGCCGAGGTAGTGCCCGAGCGCGACGATTCTGTCGCCGGCGTCGAGAATCTCGTCGATCGCAACGGCAAATCCGTCCCATTCGGTTGCGCAGCGGGCAAAGACGCCCTGCGCAATGGCCGCCGGGCCGACGTAGGGATTGCCGTCGGCGTATGGGTAATTCTCAGCATCGTTCCATACGATATCGTCGCTCATCGAACCGAGGACGGCGCCGACGTCGCCGCGCGCGAACGCATCGTAAATTCCCCTGATCACCGCCACGTTTGCTTCAGACATCGTCGCCTGCTCCCCCGCTCATGAAATCTCCAGCACGTCCCGCATGGTGTACCGCCCCGCGTCGCGGCCGATCAACCACGCCGCGCCTCGCACCGCTCCGCGCGCGAAGATGCCGCGGTTCTCGGCGACGTGCGAGAGCACCAGGCGCTCGTCGTCGGCGAGAAAGTGCACCGCGTGGTCGCCGGCTACGGTGCCGCCGCGCAACGAGGCGAAGCCGATGGCGCCGGCTGGCCGCGCACCAGGGATACCGTCGCGGCCGCGGATGCTGCTGTCGGAGAGTGCAACGCCCCGGGCTTTCGCCGCCGCCTCGCCAAGCAGCAACGCGGTTCCCGACGGGGCATCGACTTTCATACGATGGTGGCTCTCGACGATCTCAATGTCCCATTCCTCCCCGAGGCGCGAGGCGGCCTGCTCGACCAGCCACGCCAGCAGGTTGACGCCGAGCGAGGTGTTGCCGGTCTGGAGCACGGCGATCTCCTCGGCCGCCTGGTCGACCAGCCAGTGGTGGCGCTCTTCGAGACCGGTGGTGCCGATCAGCAGCGGGGTTAGAGCGCCGGTCGCTGCCTCGAGGTTGGTCTCGAGCGCATCGGGGCTGGAAAAATCGACCAGCACGTCGCTGCCTTTAGCCAGGCGGACGACGTCGCCGCCCTTGTCCACCCCGCCCTCGAGCTCGTGCCCGGCCGCGGCGATCGCCTCGGCCAGGGCGCGGCCCATCCGTCCTTCGCTGCCGATGATTCCGATTCTGGCCATTGCTCACCCCATTCGCGGCGTGCTTCATGGCCGCGATGGCGCGCGTCCGCAACATCGTCGTCCTGACCGGCGCCGGCGTCTCGGCCGAGAGCGGGATCGACACCTTCCGCGGCGCCGGCGGGCTGTGGGAGAGCCATCGCGTTGAGGACCTCGCCACGACAGAGGCATTCGCCCGCGATCCCGAGCTCGTGCTGCGGTTCTACGACATGCGCCGTGCGGCGATCCAGACCAAGCAGCCCAATGAAGCCCACGTTGCGATAGCGCGGCTCGATGCCGAATGGCGCGGCAGGCTGCTGATCGTCACCCAGAATGTCGACGACCTGCACGAGCGGGGCGGCGCTAGGCGCGTGCTGCACATGCATGGCGAGCACCTCAACGCCTGGTGCACGGCATGCGACACGCGCTCGCGCTGGACCGCGCCGCTTATCGAGCGGCCGCCGTGCCCCTCCTGCGGTGCCCGCGCGATGCGACCGGACGTCGTCTGGTTCGGCGAGATGCCGTACCGGATGGACGAGATCCATGCCACGTTGCGCGAAGTCGATCTGTTCGTGTCGATCGGCACCTCGGGGGCGGTCTATCCTGCCGCCGGGTTCGTCCGCACCGCCCGCGACCTCGGCGCCCGCACCCTCGAGCTCAACTTCGAGCGGTCGCAGGGGTCCGCTTGGTTCGACGAAACGCGCTTGGGCCCGGCGACGGAGCTGGTCCCGGCGTGGGTCGATGAAATCCTAGCGGGAGCCTGAGCACCCGCCGCATTGCGGGTCCTTCGGAATCGTCAGCGTCCTCAGGCTCGGCACCAGTCCGTCGAGGAGGTGGAGCTTGCCCCATTGCGGATCGCCGAAGCTGGCCTTGCCGGCGAGGATCACGCGCAGCACCTGCATCGCGGCCAGCGTGCCGGTCCACCCGACGAACGCGCCGAGCACGCCATCTTCGGCGCAGCTGTCGCAATCCTCGGCATCGAAGGCATCGCCGACGTAGCAGCGGTAGCAGGGCTGACCGTGCAGATGCCCGGCGAAGTTCCCGACCTGACCCTGGAAGCGCCCGACCGCGGCGCTGGTCAGCGGAATACCGAGCGCAACGCAAGCATCGGAGACGAGCAGCCGTGTGGCAAAGTTGTCGGAGCCGTCGAGGACCACGTCGGCGCCC
>JAEKKO010000261.1 GCA_019510335.1 Novosphingobium sp.
TTGCCGTGCTTTATGCCACGACCTCGATCAGCCGGGTGTTCCTGTTCTGGGCGGCGTTCATCCTCACCCGCCCGCTCGGCGCGACGGTCGGCGACTTCCTCGACAAGCCGCTCGCCAAAGGCGGCCTCGACTTCAGCCGCCCAGTCGCCTCGGCGGTGCTGATCGGCGCGATCGTGCTGCTCATCGCGCTGCTGCCACAGCGCGCCGGTGAGCATCCGCAATCGGCCAGGACCGCCTGAACGGCCTGCATCGCCGAGCTTTGACCCTCTTGCGCAACGAGAGAGCTAACGGGTCGTTGCGACCCGCTGCGATTGGCTCCTGCGCCGTCGTGCGATCCCGCCGACGATGCCGAGCCCGGTCAACATCATGAGCCACGTGCCGGGCTCGGGCACTACCGTCGGGTTTGAAAACAGAAAATCGTCCATCACCACCAGATCGCGCGTGGTTCCGTTGTCGGTGATTCCGGCGCCGAGCGCTGTATTGCCATTGGTGATCCGGACTCGGGAGATAATCGGAATGGCAAAACTTACGCCCAGGAACGAAAGCGTTTCGCTGCCGATCAGGTTCGGGACGAAAAAGGTTCCAAGCGAGTTGTTGCTCGCGTCGAAGAACTGGATCGAAGTGGTGTTCGCCAGGTCCACGTCGCTGAAGATGGACCCGAATCCCCTGACGAGGCCGGGCGTGCTCGTGCCCGGCACGAAAAAGCCCACGTCAACGATGTTGCTGCCAAGCGCGGTGAAGAGCCGCTGGGGCGAGAATGCGGCAAATGTCGAAGAATAGGACGGATCGAGAGTGTCGAACTCAATCGGCGCAACCCCGGCGTTGGCGCTCACCTGGAATCCCGAGCCGGGCGTAGAGAAGACCGCCCCGCGCGGCGAATTCGCATTGAAGAAGTTGGGCGGCAGATTGTTCGGCGCAGCAAAGCTGTCGGGCACGCCATCCCAATTGATTTCGCGCCTTTCGCCGGTGCCGTCGCTGAACAAGCCGTTCGCGCCTGCGACCGTCCCGCCGCCCAAATCGACCCGGAACGCATCTCGAGCAGCCGTGGTCGTCGCTCCCGAGCCAATGCGCACAAGTTGCGCGTGTGCGCCTGTGACTGCTGCGGCTCCAGCGGCAGCGCAAAGCATTATGCGAACCGTCAGGCGGCTCACGGATGCGAAGAGGGATTGGGATGCGGTCGTCATCGGCGCTCTCCTTCGACTCGCGCCGCCGGACACCCCGTCCTCGAAATACGCCAACGCTGCCGATCTGTCGAACGGGCGCTTGCGGCCTCGTCGCGCCTGCCGTTGCCGACTCCGCGTGCGCTCCTCGCCAAGGGCATCGATCCGCCCGACGGGCCGCGCCGCGTCCGCGATGCGGTGCGTCAGACGAACTTGCGCGGGCGAGCCGTGACGTCGACGATCAACGCATCGAACATCTCGACGACATGCTCGACCGGGTAGTCTTCCGGTCGCCGCATCCACCATGCGAGGATTTCGAATATTCCGCTGGTGACGAACGGCACCGCCAGGTCGAGCGGTATCCACGGGTTCATCCGCGGGCCGCTCTCTGCGATTTCGCGCGCGACCCGCATGAACTCGCTGCGCATGGCCGACGACGCCCCGCCGGTGAGAAGGGCCGACCACAGCTTGCGCCGTGATTGCACGTACCCGCACAGCTGCGCGCCGGCTCGAGCACCGCGCGTGGTCATTGCCGCCTGGCCGATCCGGAGCAGGGCCCGCACCTCTTCCCGGGCGATGTGTTCGAACAGCTCCTCCTTGCTGGCGAAGCGCCGAAAGAAGGTCGGATAGCTCAGCCCGGCCCGATCGGTGATGTCCTTGATCGTGATCTGCTCGATCGGCTTCTGCTCAAGCAGCGTGAGCAGCGCGGATTTGAGCGCCTCGATCGAACGCTGCGCCCGCGCATCGTCGGGCTGTCGCGGCTCGGTCGTGCGTGGTCTGGCCAACTCCTGCTCCGATCGATCTCTATGCCCGTCAGCCGATCAGGCCGGGTCGCCTTCGCAGCCGTCCTCGTTGGCCATCCAGTGGACGAAGCGGTGCAGCGGGTACATCGCGTCGTGGGGATTTCCGATCGCGCTCGGGCCCGCTTCTCCCAAGCGGACGATCCGCTGGGCGCCACCGCTGGCGAGATGGTCGCGCAGCTCGGGCATGCGCGCGAACGGGTAGACCCCGACGGTCTGGGTCGCGACGTTGACGTACTTCATCGCTTTCTGGAGCGAGCCGACGCAGACGACATTCGAGGTCTTGCGCAGCGGATGGAAGTCGACCGGCTCCTCGGAGCGGATCGCAACACCGCGCCCATCGAGCGCGCCGAACACCGCGTATTCGTCGTCCATCATCCGCAGCACGTCGATCTGGTCGCGCAGCTCCTTGTCGAGCGGGCGCGGGGTGCCCTCGCCCATGCGATCGATCCGGATGCGCTCGGCGAGGACTTCGCAATAGTCGTCGGCCTGCTCGGGCGTCGCCTCGATGAACGTGAAGCGGCTGCAGACGCAGGCTTCCTGGTTGGCCATGGCGACGTCGCTTCCTGGTTGGCCATGGCGACGTCGCGAGCGTTGAACTCCGCGGCCTCGCGCATCGTCTCGTCCGAGGCGAAGGCTTCCTTCCCAACCATCGAGATCGAGGTCTTGGGATCGAACGAGACCAGCTGGAAGCCCGGCCCGATGTACTTCATGACGTTAGTGATGGCGTCCCCGCCGCCCCAGGCGACGAGCTTGTCGAAGTACTGCGGCCGATAGAGCACGCGCTCGACGCTGTCGTCGCCGCCGCGCCAATAGATCGCCGACATCGAGCGCACGACCGGATGATCCGGATCGACTTCGGCCATCGTCCGCAGGAACGCCACGGTCGAGAACGGATCGGCCGAGGCCATCTTGAACAGGCTCACCGACTTGACCAGCGCCGACTGGGCGATCGAGCGGATGCCTTGCGCCGGGGCGTTGCCGGGCAGGACGTGGATCAGGCGCGGCGGATAGGCGCGAATGAAGCTGCGCCGGCCCTGGTGATCGGTGTGCGGCACCCACTCGTCGAGCGCCTTGGGGTTAGGGAAGTTCTGCTCGACGAGCTCCCGCAGGGGCTTCAGGTCGAGATACTCGGCCGAGTTCCGGACCATGAACTCGACCGCCTTGCGCGGCTGCAGGCTCACTTTGGCCATGCGCTCGATGCAGGCGTCGACATGGGGGTTGTCTGGCGCGAGCAGCTTCTGTCCGGCCTCGGCAAGGAAGTCGATGATCTCGGCCAGCGGCACTTTGAGCAGCGGCGGCAGCTCGGTGCGCGGATGAACCAGAGCGTCGAAGTCGAGCTTAGGCGTCGCGAAGTCGACGCCTAAGTCGCGCGAGCGATGAATCTGGTCGGCTCCTTCGACGACCTTGCCGCGGACGAAGAACGGGGCGGAATCGACTTGCGACGACGAGGAACTGGTCAGTTCGGAAACAAGGGTCATGGCTGGATCCGATCGTGCTGTGGGGTTGGTCTCAGGACATTCCGCGGACGTAAGCATCGACCGTGCCGGCGCAGCCGATCTTGTCGTCGCCTTCGAGGTCCGAGTAGCGGTAGACATCGTCGCGGATCGACGGCGACGTGGCGCCGCATTCGCACCGGCCGAACCGCACGTGGACGTGGTCGCCCGAGATCACGCCGCCCCAGCGGCCGTCCATCGACAGATCGAAGAAGGCGGCGCGGCCCTCGACTTCACCCTCGCCCCAGTTCGGCATGAGGTTATCGCCGCTCTTGTCGAGGGGCAGCACCACGACCCATGGCGGAACGTGATAGCGCTGGCCCTTCTGGCAGCGCGGCATCGAGCTGTTCATCTCCTGCATGCCGTACATCTGGTAGATGTAGCGCGGCTGCAGGTTGAACGTCTCGTAGACGAATTCGCGATAATTTGCCGGCAGCTTGGCCCGCTTGAGCCCGCCGCCGAGATAGACTGCGTTTTCCGGATGGAAGTCCTTGGCGCTGTAGCCGCGATTGCGGACCTCTTCAGCAAACGGATAGAGCGAGCCCCACATTCCGGTGATGTAGAGGCGCCGATCGCGCTTGCTGATGATGTCGTCGACGGCCCGCGCCTGGGCGCTGTCGAGCGCTTTCTGGCGGGACTCGGACTCGGCCTCGTACTCGGCGATTTCGGCCGGACGCGCGGTGCCGTCGGCAACCGCCTTGCGCAGCGAGATCATCCTGGTGATCGAGCCGATCGTCACCGGCGGCACGCCCGACTGGAAGCGCGGCGCGGCGGGATCGGAGAACGCCTCCATCAACGCCTTGCCCATGGCGGCATTGCGCGGCGTGTAGGCGACCGCGCCGGCCGCGCCCGCGGTAGTGCGCATGTCGCCGGCCCGGATGTCCGAGCCCCACTGCACCGCGGCAACGCCGTCGCGGCTGGCGAAGTCGAGGTCGGCCTGCGAGGCGACCAGCATCGCCGACTTGCCGGTGGTCCCGCTCGAGCACGAGACGTAAAGGCCGGCGCGCTCGCACGCGGCGACCCAGTCGTCGATCTCCGCGACCTCGCTCAGATCGACGTTGCTGGTCGGATGCGCGGACACGGTGCCGAGCCATTTCGTCAGCCGATCCCATTTCTTGTCGACGAGAACACTCTCGGGATAGCTCTTGTAGGCGGTGTGCGGCAGGAGCAGCGGCACGACGTCTTCGGCCGCGCGGATCTCGCTCACGCCGGCATCCCCGGCCCGCATCGCGACCAGCTTGATCTGGCCGATCCGCTCCTGCAGCCGCTCATTCATCGCGGCGATCTGGAGCTTGCGGACCTCGTCGTACTCAAGCTGGTGGCCCGAGCTGTCCGGCATCGTGCTCACGAGCCGTTCGACCATCTCTCCCATCGGCGCCTTCTCCATCGATCGGCCGCGACCCTGCGACTCGTGCTACTCCGCTTTACTGAGATATATCATATAACACAAGTGGCATGGCAGCTGCCCGGATGATTTTCCCGGCCCCTCGCTCTAGAAGCGGACCTGGCCGAACAGCCCGACCTCGTCGTAGGTGCCGTTGACGGAGCCGCCGATGGTGCCGTTCGAGGTCGCCAGCGTGCCGCGGTCGACCGCGTCGCGCTTGTAGACGAGGGCGAGGTCGACGATCTTCACCGGCTCCCACTGGATGCCGAGGTTGAAGTAGTTGTCGCGCAGCGCCGGGT
>JAEKKO010000211.1 GCA_019510335.1 Novosphingobium sp.
CGCTTGTCGCGTCGGTCCTCCGCCGCTAAGCCGCGCCTCGCCGGCCGTGCCCCTGTGGCGGAATGGTAGACGCGATCGACTCAAAATCGATTGTCGCAAGACGTGCCCGTTCGAGTCGGGCCAGGGGCACCACGGCCGCGACGACGGAGATCGGTTCGGGGGGCGTCCGGCGCTCGTCGCCCCTGCTTCACGGATCGGCGCAGGCGCCTCCAAAATCACGCTAGGTACGGAACCGGGGCCTACGAACCTCGTTCACGAGGCGACGGGATTGTGTCCAGTTTTGGGACATTCCCGCGGCAAATCCGAGCTTCAGGAAAGGAGACTGGCAATGGCTTCGCGATTCCTCGTTCCGTTCGGCGGCCGCGGCCTGAGCGCGCGCGGCGATCCGTTCGTCTCGCTCCAGCACGAGATGAACCGGATGTTCGACGACGTGTTCCGCTCATTCGGCGGCGAGCAGGGCAGTGGCAGTGGCGCGGCAAGATCGGTGCCGCAGCTCGACGTCCACGAAAGCGACAGCGAGTTTTGCGTGACCGCGGACCTGCCCGGCGTGCCCGAGTCCGACATCGACCTGCGGATCGAAGGCGACGTGCTGACGATCAGCGGCGAGAAGAAGCAGGAGCGCGAGCGAGACGAGCAGGGCTATCGCATGATGGAACGCTCGTCCGGCTCGTTCTACCGGGCGATCCGCCTACCGTTCGAGCCCGATCCGGGGAAAGTCACGGCCGATTGCAGCAACGGTGTGGTGACCATCCACGTGCCCAAGGAAGGCCAGCAGCAGCGCAGCAAGCGGATCGAGATTCGAGGCGGCGGCGGGCAAGCCGGGCAGAAGACGATCGAAGGTCAGTCCCGCGCTGCCAACGATCCGCAGGAGCAAGTCCGCCAGCAGGCGGCCGAGCAGGCCCATAGCGGCCAGGCCGGCGGTTCGGCCGAAACGTCGGGCACGCAGCGTCAGGCCGGCGAAACCGGGCAAGGCACCAGCGGCGGAGGTATCTGAGCCGCCCTGGGCGACCCCGTCACCCGCGCCTAGCCCCAGCGGGTGACGGGGCCTTGCCTATAAATCGCTTTTTGCGAATGGCTCTCGATCGACTAATCGAACGAGACGATTACCGGCTGCGGAAAAATCCAGTTTCCTTCGCACTCTCGAGCGCGCACAGGTCATCCGAACCGAACGAGAGGAGAGTGCGCTCATGGAACTCAAAGGATCGCAAACCGAGGGCAACCTGAAGGCCGCCTTTGCCGGCGAGAGCCAGGCCAACCGGCGCTATCTCTACTTCGCCCAGAAGGCCGACGTCGAAGGCTACAACGACGTCGCCGCGGTGTTCCGCTCGACCGCCGAGGGTGAGACCGGCCACGCCCACGGCCATCTCGAGTACCTCGAGGAGGTCGGCGACCCGGCAACGGGCGAGCCGATCGGCAACACCGAGCTGAACCTCAAGGCGTCGATCGCCGGCGAGACCCACGAGTACACCGACATGTATCCGGGGATGGCCCGCACCGCGCGGGATGAGGGCTTCGACGAGATCGCCGACTGGTTCGAGACCCTCGCCAAGGCCGAGAAGAGCCACGCCGGCAAATTCCAGAAGACGCTCGACAACCTCGACGTCTGAGCGCGCGATCGCGACGCCGATCCACCCCCGCTCGCCCTGATCGGCGGGCGGGGGAGGGCGTGGGCGTCTGAACCAGGGCCCAGCGCATGGAAGGCAGCCTCGAAGCTCCGACGCGCCACACCATCCCGTGGCGTGACGCGGCATGGTACGACGAAGCGGCGGTCGAGGCCGAGCTGCGGCGGGTGTTCGACATCTGCCACGGCTGCCGCCGCTGCTTCAACTTGTGCGACGCCTTCCCGATCCTGTTCGACCAGATCGACGCGAGCTCGAATGAGGAAGTCGCCGACCTCGATCGCCAGCAGTTGGCCAACGTCGTCGATGCCTGCACTCTGTGCGACATGTGCTTCATGACGAAGTGCCCGTATGTCCCACCGCATCCGTTCGATGTCGACTTCCCCCACCTGATGCTTCGCCATCGCGCGGTCCAGGACCGCAAAGGCGGGACCTCGCTGGCCGACCGCGAGCTCGCCAGGACCGACCGCAACGGCAAGCTCGGCGCGACCTTCTCGGGGCTCGCCAACTGGGCGACACGGGTCGGCAACCCGGTGACCCGGCCGGTGATGGAAGCCGCGCTCAAGGTCGACCGGCGCGCGCACTTGCCGCCGTTCATGGACACGCCGCTGACCAACCAGGCGCCGGCGATCGTCCCGCCGCCCAACCCCGACGGGCCGGCGTTCGGCCGCAAGGTCGCGATCTACGCCGGCTGCCACGACAACTTCAACGACGGCACCCCGGGCTTCGCGGCGATGAAGGTGTTCGCGCACAATGGTCTCAAGGTGCGGATCGAGCACCCCGACTGCTGCGCCATGCCCAAGTTCGAGAACGGCGACCTCCGCGCGGTGGCGAGCGCGGCCGAACGCATTGCCGCGCACTTCGCGCCGTTGATCGCCGAAGGCTGGGATGTCGTCCCGCTGACCACCAGCTGCGCCCTGATGCTCAAGTTCGAGTGGCCGCTGATCGAGCCAGACAACGCCGACGTCGCGCTGCTCTCGAAGCACACCTTCGACGTCTCCGAGTTCATGGTCCGGCTGTCCAAGGAAGTCGGTGTCGCGCCGATCCCGCCGATGCCGAAAACGGTCGCCGTCCACTTCGCCTGCCATGCCCGGGCGCAGAACATGGGGCCCAAGGCAATTGAGATGCTCCGGCTGATACCCGAAGCGAAGCCGCAGCTGACCGAGCGCTGCTCGGGCCACGGTGGCAAGTGGGGGGTGATGAAGGTCAACTTCGACCGGGCGATCAAGGTCGGCAAGCCGACCGCGCGCAGCCTGCTCAAGGCTCAGCCCGACCTGATCGTCAGCGAATGTCCGCTCGCCGGGCCGCACTTGCGCCAGGTCATCGAGGCCACCGGCGCCGAGCCGCCGGCGCGGATCGGCCACCCGATCGAGGTCATGGCCGCGGCTTACGGCCTCTGAGGAACCCCATGCCCCGCGACGTCCGAACCATCACCCCCGACGACATCCTCCCGCTCGACCAGTACGAGCAAATTCGCGCCGACAAGAAGCAGGAGGCGGTGCTGCGCAAGAAGCTGACCAGCGTCAGCGTCGGCCCCAATGCCACCGCTCTGTTCGAGAGCTGGGACTCGATGTGGCTGCAGATCCAGGAGATGCTGCGGATCGAGAAAGGCGGCGAGGCCCAGCTCGCCGACGAGCTCAGCGCCTACGGGCCGATGGTCCCCAATGGCCATGAGCTGACTTGCACGCTGCTGTTCGAGGTGCCCGATCCGGTCCGCCGCGACGCATTCCTGCGGACGATCGGCGGGGTCGAGGACCACGTCGCGCTGCACGTGGACGGGCACGTCATCCGCGGCCGCCCGGAAGGAGACATCGTCCGCACCCGCGAGCGCGATAACAAGGCCAGCGCCGTGCACTTCTTCCACTTCGATTTTCCCGAAGCGGCGATCACTGCATGGAAGAGCGGGGAAGGGACTGCGATGCTGGTGATCGACCATCCGAATTACGGCCACGCCGCGCTGATCGGCGCGGAAACGCGGGCCTATCTGGCGCGCGAGTGTTTTTGAGGGGCGGATGCCGCGCGCGTGCTTCGACAGGGGAGCGAAATGACAACTATTAAGAACGCGCTTCCCCTGATTGTTGTATTTATGCTCGGATACTTTTTGGGAACTTACGACTTGTTCCCCGTACAATGGCATTCTCAGATTAGAGCACGCGCCATAAACTACATATCGCGGGAATACAAAAAGGACTCCACAAATATTATTCCCTATAAACACGTGGAATCTATGAAGAATGCCTATTTCGAAACTAGGGATTTGAGTTGCATATCTTTCGAGCCGAGAGATGGTATTTTCCACCTTGTATACGGCCCATCTATGTATTACTGTGAGAACAGGGTTGGGAAGGTGTACGTTGGCCAGCGATGAAATTTTCCTCCGCGCTACGAGAACATTTTACCTCAAGCCCAAGCACTCAACCATCTAGCCCGAGTCGGTGTGGTAGCGGACTTCACAACATCCGCTCGTCCTGAGCCTGTTCAAGAAAAGCCGACGGCCGCCGGGGTGGCAGGGTGAGTGCCCCCGACGACCGTCGTTTCTCCTCCCCAGGAGAAAGGGTCTCAGGTGTAGCTGCCGAGTCGATGATACAGGGCGTTGATCCGGGCCAGTTCCTCGGGCTGCTCGGTGACCCGGGCGTGGCTGGCGAGGGCGGCGCGGAGCAGGTGGAAATCGGCGCTCGACAGCAGCGCGCGGGCGCGGGACGGTTCGTGGGTCTGCGTGGCGGTTTCCATCGGCGGTTTCCTCGGACGGGTCGAAAGGACCTGTTCGCCACCGAGGTAGAGCCGAGCCGGGCCGACTGGTAACGATTTCCACAGAGAAACATGTGCATTAGCTGCCAAATAGCCTGGGCATTGTGTCAATCGGTATGAGTCTTTACAGAGGCTGGCGATGAGCGAGCGTGTTCTTTTCGCCGGCCCGACCGTGCGACGCCTGCGCCGGCGCGAGGGCCTGACCCAGGCGGCGATGGCCCAGGCGCTCGGCATTTCCGCCAGCTATCTCAACCTGGTCGAGCGCAATCAGCGGCCGATCTCGGCGCGGCTGCTGCTCGCCTTGACCCAGCGCTTCGACTTCGACCCGCGTGCGCTCGCCGGTCAGGACGAGGTCGGCGGCGTCGATGGTTTGCGCCGGCGCCTTGCCGACGAGCGCTTCGCCGACCTCGGGATCGACCGCGACGAGATCGTCGAGTGGCTCAACGCCGCGCCCCAGGCCGCCGCCGCGTTCGCCCGCCTCTATGACAGCGCCGGGAACGCGGCCGCTGCCGGCGATGGCGACGATCCGGCGGTGCTCGTCCGCCGCGAGGTCGAGCGCTGGCGCAACCATTTCGCCGACCTCGACGCCGCGGCCGAGGCACTCGCCGATGAACTGCGCCTGTCGAGCGGAGAGCTCGCCGGAGCGCTAGCCGAACGGCTGCGCCAGCGCCACCAGCTGGCGGTGCGGATTCTCCCGGCCGACGTCATGCCGGATGCGCTGCGCCGGCTCGATTACCACGCCCGCCAGCTGCAGCTGTCCGAATTGCTCGACCCGGCCTCGCGCAATTTCCAGGTGGCGGTGCAGCTCGGCTTGCTTGAGCATGGCGAGGCGATCACGGCGCTGGCCGATGGCGCGGGCTTCACCGACCGCGCCGCGTGGCGCCTGTTCCGTCGTCATCTCGCCAACTACTTCGCCGCCGCGGTGCTGATGCCGTACGGCCGCTTCGTCCGCGCCTGCGAGGCGACGGGGTACGACATCGAGCTGCTGCAGCGCCGCTTCGGCGTCGGCTTCGAGCAGCTCGCCCATCGCCTGACCACCTTGCAGCGGCTCGGCCAGCGGGGCCTGCCGTTCTTCATGGCCCGGATCGATCGCGCCGGTCAGTTCTCCAAGCGCTACGGCGGCGCCAGCGGCACGCTGCTGCTCGAAAGCGAGACCAGCTGTCCGCTGTGGAGCGCGCACGCGGCGTTCGAGCGCGCGGGGCGGATTTGCGCCCAGCTGGTCAGCGCCGAGGACGCCAGCGGCGGCGAAAGCCAGTGGCTGACGTTGGCGCGGACGGTCGCCGGGAGCGGGGCGATCCGCCCCGATGCGGCGCAGTTCGTCGTCGTCCTCGGGCTCGAGGCGCGCCTGGCCGGGCAGCTCGCCCCCGCTCGCGGTGTCTCTCTGGAGCCGCAGGACGCAACGCCGATCGGGCTCGGCTGCCCTCGCTGCCATCGTCTCGAGTGTCTGCAACGGTCGCTGCCACCGCGCGGCGCGGCACTGGCGTTCGACGAGCGTAGCCGCGCTCTCACGCCGTTTTCCTTCCGGACTACTTAACCTGGGTTAGCCACGCTCGGGGGAACCTCGCCTGTTTTCGGCGGTTCCCTTTGCACGTCCACCTCAGGGGAACCCCCATGGCCGAAGAACGCGTGACCACCGTCGAAACGCCTTCGGGCGAGACTCACTCCCACACCACCACCGTCGTCGATGATGGCCGCAGCGGCGGCGGCGCCGGTTGGCTGATCGCCATCGTGCTGATCATCGCCGTGATCGCGGCGATCTATTTCTTCAGCAACATGTCGACGAGCCAAAACGCCAAGAACAACGCCATCGCCGGCGCGGCCCACAGCGTCGGAACCGCCGCTTCGCAAGTCGGCAATGCCGCCGAGAACGCCGCGAACAACACGGCGCATTAGTCCGGCTCATCGTCCGGGCTGATCGACAGTCGCCGACGTCGCCAAATCCGACGAAGCCTGTCACAAGCGACCTCCCGCACCGGAGAGGGAGGAGCGCAATGGACAAGGTGACGTTCACCAGCGAGGGCGTCTCATGCTCGGCGTTTCTCGGCCTCCCGACCGGCGGCACGGGCCCGCGGCATCCGGCGATCGTGCTCGGTCACGGCTTTGGGGTGCGGAAGGAAAGCCTCGTCGAGGAGGCCGGATGTCTGGCCGCCGCCGGCTTCGTCACGCTGGCGATCGACTATCGCAGCTTTGGCGAGAGCGGCGGCGAACCGCGCGGATCGCTGTTTCCGCTCAACGAGGTCGAGGATTTCCGCAACGCGATCAGCTGGCTCCAGCAGCGCGAGGACGTCGATCCCGACCGCATCGGCATCTGGGGCGCGTCCTTCGGCGGAGGCGTCGTGATCATGACCGCCGCAGTCGACCGGCGGGTCAAGGCGGTGGTGGCAGTCGCGCCCATCGTCAACGGCCGGCGCTGGATCGAGTCGGTCTGGGGAGGCGCCCGCTTCGAGCAGCTCCGCGACCTGGTCGAGGCCGATCGCCGCCAGCGGTACGAGACCGGGGTCGGCGGGCGCATCGCCGTCGGCGGGACCGAGATGCCGGCGGTGCTGCTGGCGGACGAGCGCGGCGGTCGTCAGGACCAGTGGTCGCGCGCCGAACGGGGCCGCCCGCTGCTCGAAGGCACCGCGGACATCACTCTCCATTCGGTCGAGCAGGTGATCGAGTGGGAACCCGATCGCTTCATCGAGCTCATTTCGCCCCGGCCGCTGCTGATCGTCACGCCCGGCCAATGGGACGTGATGCATCGCTTCGATCACATCCGCGAGGCGTTTCGCCAGGCGGGCGAGCCGAAACGGCTGATCCCGCTCGCCTGCGAGCAGATGGAGATCTATTTGCCGCCGTGGCAAACCCGCGCCCTCGAGCACGCGGCGAACTGGTTTCGCGAGCATCTGGCGGACGCCTGATTGGCCGCAGGTTGAGTATTGCCCCGCCTGTAAGCTTTCCTGACAACCGCTGAACACGTCCCGACCGGCGCAGCGGTTTCCTGCCAATTCGCCGATAAGTCCCCGAAGTCTCGGCGTGTAAGCGTAACCGACAGTTTACGTCTGTGCGCTAAGCCTGCGCGCCAACCGTCCGCATGGGCGGGGAGGCGTGCGCCCAGGCGATGATCCGGCTGTTCAAACACTACATCCCGCACGCGGTGTTGCTGCTCGGGCTGATCGACGTGCTGCTGCTGGTCGTTTCCGGCGAAGCGGCTTGGCGGCTGCGTGCGGAACAGATTGGCTCGACGCCGGGCGAGATGCTCGGCCGCGCCTGGCCGCTCTCCGCCTTCGCCGCCATGATGCTGACGGCAATGATCGGGGTCGGGGTCTACGGCACCGATGCGCTGCGCTCAATGCGCTTTGCGACGGCGCGGCTGCTGGTCGCGGTCTCGCTCACGATCATCGCGCTGTCGTTCGTCGATTTCCTGCTTGCCGGCCACGCCTTCTGGCGCTCGACGCTAGCTTACGGGATGGTCATGGCGATCGTCCTGCTCGTCGCCAACCGCCTGGTGGTCGGCGGATTGCTCGGCGCGCAGGCGTTCCGCCGCCGCGTGCTCGTGCTCGGTGCCGGCACGCGAGCGGCGCGGCTGCGCAAGTTGGGTGAGCGACCGGAAAGCGGCTTTGCCATCGTCGGCTATGTGGCGATGGACGATTTGGGTCCGCTGGTCGAGGAAGCGATCAACCGCAGCGCCATTCACAACCTGACGCGCTTCGTCGAGAACCTTGGCGTCAGCGAGGTGGTTCTGGCGATAGAGGAGCGGCGCAACGCCCTCCCGCTCGGCGACCTGCTGCGGATCAAGACCGCCGGAGTCCACGTCAACGAGTTCTCGAGCTTCCTCGAGCGTGAGACCGGGCGGATCGATCTCGACACCGTCAATCCGAGCTGGTTGATTTTCTCCGACGGGTTCTCGTCCGGGCGGACGCTGTCGAGCGCAGCGAAGCGGGTCTTCGACGTGACCGTGAGCTGTGTCCTGCTCGCGCTGACGGTGCCGGTGATCGGCATCTTCGCGCTGCTGGTAAAGCTCGACAGCCCCGGCCCCGCATTCTTCCGCCAGATACGGGTCGGGCTGTACGGGCAGCCGTTCGCAATGATCAAGCTGCGCTCGATGCGCTGCGATGCCGAGGCCGGCGGGGCGCAGTGGGCGAGCCATGACGATCCGCGGATCACCCGAGTCGGCCGGTTCATTCGCAAGGTCCGCATCGACGAGTTGCCGCAGGCGTGGACCGTCCTCAAGGGCGATATGAGCTTCGTCGGGCCGCGGCCGGAGCGGCCCGAGTTCGTCGCCGCGCTCGAGCAGCAGATGCCCTATTATGCCGAGCGGCACATGGTGAAGCCGGGACTGACCGGCTGGGCTCAGATCAACTACCCGTACGGCGCATCGGTCGAGGATGCGCGGCACAAGCTCGAGTACGATCTCTATTACGCCAAGAACTATACGCCGTTTCTCGACCTCCTGATCCTCCTGCAGACGCTGCGGGTCGTGCTATGGCAGGAGGGGGCACGATGAACGCGATGGGCTCGTCGCTGCTGCTGGCGCAACTCGCCAGTGGCGCACACTTCATCGGCGCGAGCGTCGGGGCGGTCCTCGTCGTGTGGCTGTGGCCGCGGCGCGAGCGCTTCGGCGCCGCCTCATCGGCAATCCTCGCCGGTCTGCTGCTGACGGCGGCGTGGTCGCTGACCGTCGCCGCGCTCGGCACGGCCAGCCTGCCGGCGCGGCTGGCGGAGGCGACCCGCAATCTCGTGTGGCTGTTCGCACTCTATCGGCTGTTCGCCAGCGACGGGCGCCACCACAGCGTCGCGCCGATCCGTCCGCTGGTCCTCGCCATCGCCTTCGTCCAGCTGCTGCAGCCGGGCCTCGCCGTGGTCGCGATGAACGGGCGCGTCGCCGACCGCCCGGCCGACGTGCTGTTCCACCTGAGCGCGATGTTCAGCCTGATCGTGACGGTTGGCGGGCTGGTCCTCGTCCACAACCTGATGACCGGCGCGGCGGGCCCGGCGCGGCGCGCGCTGCGCTGGCCGGCGGCGGCGCTGGCCCTGCTGTGGGGCTTCGACCTCAACTTCTACACGATCGCCTATCTCGCCAGCCGCTGGCCCGGAGAGCTCGCCTCGGTTCGCGGGATCTGCGGCGGAGTGGTTGCCGGGCTGATCGCGCTCGGTGCCGCCCGCGAGAGCGAACAGCTCCGTTTCCGCCCGTCTCGCGCGGTCGCCTTCCAGTCGGTCTCGCTGCTGCTGATCGGCGGGTACCTGATGGTGATGGTCGGCGGCGCGCAGTGGCTCGCCTATGCTGGCGGCGATTTCGCACTGGTCCTGCAATACGGGTTTCTGGTGGCGGCGCTGGTCGTCGCCGTGCTGGTGTTCTCGTCCGGGCAATTGCGCGGCTGGTTGCGCGTGACCTTGACCAAGCACTTGTTCCAGCACCGTTACGATTATCGCGCGGCGTGGCTCGGCTTCACCCAGACCATGGGCCGCGCCGGCCCGGCCGCCCCGCCGCTCGAGCAGCGGGTGATCCAGGCGCTCGCCGACATC
>JAEKKO010000267.1 GCA_019510335.1 Novosphingobium sp.
CGGGAATCGCCCACGAGGCGGGCGAGCCGCTGATCCTCAAGCGCCGGGTCAAGAGCGATGGCGTCAGCCGCGGGTTCATCGACGACCAGCTGGTCAGCGCTGGGCTGCTGCGCGCGCTGGCGCCAATCCTGGTCGAGCTCCACGGCCAGCATGACGACCGCGGCCTGGTCAATCCGCGCGGCCACCGAGCGCTGCTCGACCGCTACGCCCGCGCCGATGCCGCTGGGGTCGAGGCGGCGTGGCGCGAATGGCGTGCGGCCGAGGAGGGGCTCGCCGATGCCCGCGATCGCCTGAGCGAGGCCGCCGCCGAGCAGGACTTACTGCTCGCCCACCTCGCCGAGTTGATCGAACTTGCCCCTGTGATCGGGGAGGAGGAGGAGCTCGCCGAAGCCCGCGCGACGATGCAGAAAGGGGAGCGGCTGGCCGGTGACCTCGCCGAGCTCCAGCACTTGTGGGCGGGCTCGGATTCGGCGTTGGCGAGCTTGCGCAGCGCGGCCCGCCGGCTCGACCGCATCGCCGCCGAGCACTCGCTGCTGACCGAGGCGCTCGAAGCGCTCGACCGCGCGGTGATCGAGGCGAGCGAGGCCGAGGACAAGATCGCCGCCGCGGCCGAGGCGATGGCCCACGACCCAGCCGCGCTCGACCGCATCGAGACCCGTCTGTTCGAGTTGCGCGCCGCCGCTCGCAAGCACGGCTGCACGGTCGACGAGCTGCCGGCGCGGATGCTGGCGATGCGCACCCGCCTCGACACGATCGAGCACGGCGCCGCTGAAGTGACGCGATGGGAGCAGCTGGCAAGTGAGGCTGGCGAGGCCTACCGCACCCGGGCCGAGGCGCTCCACGCCGTGCGCGCCGCCGGGGCCGTGCGGCTCGACGCCGCCGTCGCCGCCGAGTTGGCGCCGCTCAAGCTGGACGCCGCGCGATTCCGCACGGCCGTTACCGTGCTGCCCGAGGAGCGCTGGGGCCCGCACGGGCTCGACACCGTCGAGTTCCTCATCGCCACCAATCCTGGCGCCGATTTCGGCGCGCTCGGTCGCATTGCCAGCGGCGGCGAGCTGTCGCGCTTCATTCTTGCGCCGCGCGGCACCACCCATTACGTCATCGCCAAGTCGAGCGAGGGCACGGTGACGCGGACCAGCGTCCACCTGCTCGACGCCGCCGGCCGCCAGGAGGAGATCGCCCGCATGCTCTCCGGCGCCGAAATCACCGCCGAGGCCCGCGCCCAGGCCGACCGGCTGCTGGAAGGAGTTTAGGACATGAGCGAAACCGGCAAATGGGGACTTCTCGGACGCATCCGCGCCGTACCCGGCAAGCGCGAGGAGGTGATCGCCCACCTCCTCGACAGCTCGCGCGACGTGCCGGGCAAGCTCGTCTACCTGATCTCCCTGGAAATCGACGACCCCGACGCGTTCTGGATCACCGAAGTTTGGCGCGACAAGGCGGCCTATGACGCCTGCCTGGCCATGCCGGAAGTGCAGCAGGGACTGGCGCTGACAGGTCCGCTGATCGCGGCGGTCGAGCATCGGACCGAGACGATTCCACTGGGTTCATGACAGCTCATACAGTCCGGGACTTCCGCAATCTCAATCAGTGAAGCCGATGCAGCCAACGAGCTGATGCGCCTGGCGAAGGCGATCGCGCGGCACAACCGGCTCTATCATGCCGAGGACGCGCCCGAGATCAGCGACGCCGAGTACGACTCGCTGGTCCGGCGCAATGCCGAACTCGAGGCGGCGTTCCCGCAGCTCGTCCGCGCCGACAGCCCGAGCCGGCTGGTCGGCCACGAAGTCGCCGCCTCGCCGCTCGCCAAAGTGGCGCACGAGGTACGGATGATGAGCCTCGACAACGCCTTCACTGGCGACGAGGTCGCAGAGTTTCTGGCCCGGGTGCGGCGATTCCTGGCGCTGCCCCAGGACGCCGAGCTCGCCATGACCGCCGAGGACAAGATCGATGGGCTGTCGTGCTCGCGGCGACGGGCTGGTCGGCGAGGACGTCACGCCCAATGTCGCCTGCATTGCCGACATTCCCCAGGAGCTGCGCGGCGAGGTGCCGGCGGTGTTTGAAGTTCGCGGCGAAGTCTACATGGCGCGGGCCGATTTCGCCGCGCTCAACGCGGCGCAAGCGGCGAAGAGCGATCGGCTGTTCGCCAACCCCCGCAACGCCGCGGCCGGCTCGCTGCGACAGAAGGACGCCGGCGTCACGCGGGCGCGGCCACTGCGATTCTTCGCCCATGGCTGGGGCGCGGCCAGCGCGCTGCCCGCCGGGACGCAGCACGAGATGATGCGGCTGATCGCCAGCTGGGGCGTGCCGGTCTCGCCGCTGCTGGCGCGCTGCACCTCGCTCGAGCAGATGCTCGCGCACTATGATGCAATTGCCGAGCGCCGGGCCGAGCTGGCTTACGAGATTGATGGCGTCGTTTACAAAGTCGACCGGCTCGATTGGCAGGAGCGGCTCGGGTTCGTCGCCAAGGCCCCGCGCTGGGGGCTGGCCCACAAGTTTCCCGCCGAACGCGCCGAGACTATGCTCGAGGCGATCGACGTGCAGGTCGGGCGGACCGGAAAACTGACCCCGGTCGGGCGGCTGCAGCCGGTGCTGGTCGGCGGGGTGACGGTGGTCAACGTCACCTTGCACAACCGCGACGAGATCGCCCGGCTCGGGCTCAGGCTAGGCGACCGCGTCGTCATCCAGCGTGCCGGTGACGTCATTCCCCAGGTTGTGGATAACTTGACGCGCGAGGTGCCGCGCGAGCCCTACCGCTTCCCCGACCACTGCCCCGAATGCGGCAGCGAGGCCGTCGCCGAGGAGGGCGAGGTCGACGTCCGCTGCACCGGCGGACTGATCTGCCCGGCTCAAAGAACCGAGCGTTTGCGCCACTTCGTCAGTCGCGGGGCGCTCGACATCGAGGGACTGGGTGAGAAGACCATCGCCGAGTTCTTCGCCCTCGGCTGGCTCGAAAGCCCTGCCGACATCTTCCGCCTCCACCGCCGCCGCGATGAGATCGTCGGGCGCGAGGGGTGGAAGGACAAGTCTGTGGATAACTTGCTGGCCGCGGTGGAAAACAAGCGCAGGCCGGATGCCGCGCGGCTGCTGTTCGGGCTCGGCATCCGCCACGTCGGTGGGGTCACCGCGCGCGACTTGATGAGGCGCTTTGGGACGCTGGAGAAGCTCCGCGAAGTGGCCGAGCGGGCCCATGGCGGCGACGCCGATGCGGTCGCCGAGCTGATCGCGATCGAAGGGGTGGGCCCCGTCGTGGTCGAGGCGCTCGGCGATTTTTTCCATGAGCCGCACAACGTTGCAGTGTGGGACGACCTGCTATCCGAGGTCGCGCCGCCGCCCTACGTCGTCGAGACCAAGGCCAGCGCGGTCGCCGGCAAGACGATCGTCTTCACCGGCAAGCTCGAGACGATGAGCCGCGACGAGGCCAAGGCCCAGGCCGAGGCGCTCGGCGCGCGCGCGGCCGGCTCGGTCAGCGCCAAGACCGACCTGGTGGTCGCCGGGCCGGGGGCGGGCTCAAAGCTCAAGCAGGCCGCCGCGCTCGGGATCGAGGTGATCGACGAAGCAGGGTGGGCGGAGATCGTCCGGACGGCAGAATAGGGAGCAGCTCCATGGAACTGGCTTTTTCCGTGTTCGCGTTCATTTCGAAATCGCCACACGAGGTGTTCGAGGCGGTCGCCGATCCGCGGCAGCTGTCGAAGTATTTCACCACCGGAGGCGCGCTCGGCCGGCTCGAGAGCGGCGCGACGGTGACGTGGGACTTCGCTGACTTCCCCGGGGCATTCCCGGTCGAGGTGGTCGAAGTCGTGCCGGACGCGCGCATCGTGCTGCGGTGGAAAGCCAACGAGCCGGACGAGGCCGACGTCCCCGACTACCGCACCGAAGTGGTGTTCGCGTTCGCGCCGCTCGATGACGGCGCCCGCACCAAGGTTACAGTCAGCGAAAGCGGCTGGCGCGAAACGCCGGGCGGGCTGAAAGCGTCGTTCGGCAATTGCATGGGCTGGGCGCAGATGCTCTGCGCCTTGAAGTGCTGGGTCGAGCGCGGCTTCAACTTGCGCGAGGGGATGTACAAGTAGGACTCACCACTGCCGCGCCCATTCGGGTAGCTGACCGGGGCGGGTCTGGCGCACCCGGGCGGTGGCGCGCTTGCGCAGCCACAGGATTGACCATCCGCCGCGGACTTCGCGGGCGGCGAGGCGCAACCCTGCGCGGCGGCAGGCGGCGCGCACGTGCGGCTCCTGCGTGTCGAGCAAGCCGGCGAGCAGCAAGTGCCCGCCGGGGACAAGCACTGCGGCGAAATCCGGCGCCAGCGCGATCAGCGGCCCCGCGAGGATGTTGGCAATGAGCAGGTCGTACGGTGCGCGTGCGGCGAGAAGCGGATGGCCGAGACCGTCGGCGACCACCGGCGTCAGCGCGCCCGGCCCGTCACCGAGCCGGACGCCGTTGGCGCGGGCGTTTTCGGCCAGAACGTCGAGACAGACCGCGTCGATGTCGCTGGCGACGCCGAGCGCGC
>JAEKKO010000212.1 GCA_019510335.1 Novosphingobium sp.
GCGGCTGGAAGCGGACGAGCTTGGATTGCCCGGCCCGCACCAACAGTCGAAGGCGCCGCGAACCGGCCGCAGTAACGAAGGCAAGCCCGGGACGCGCAAGCTGCGGTATGGCAAGACGCAGCGGAAGTGGGGGCGTTGACGGCGATGGTGCAAAGGAGTAGCAAACATTCGTCGGCTCTATTGGGGCTGGTCGTTTAAAGCGCGTTCGACTGACACTAGGCAAGAGCGCCCGATCTCGAATTCTCTCACAAGTGAGTGAGAGAGTTAGCTCTTGCCTGGGTGTCCAAATGATCCGCAGCTTCGCCGATTCTGAAACCCGTCGCGTCTGGGGTGGTCAGCGCAGCCGCAAGCTCCCCGGCCACATCCAGGACCGCGCGCTCGACAAGCTGAGGCTGCTCAATCGGGCGAAGACCTTCGACGACCTCCGGAACCCACCGAGCAACCGGCTCCACCCGCTCAAGGACGACCGCGCTGGGCAGCATTCCATTTCAATCAACAAACAATGGCGTATATGCTTCGTCTGGAAAGGCGGAGATGCACATGGCGTCGAAATCACCGACTACCACTGATGCCGAATGGCTGCACAATAGCCACGCCGGTGAGCTACTGGCGTCGGAATTCATGGAGCCGCTGGGGCTCGATTGCTGCGCCTTGGCCGAGGCCATTGCGGTCGATCCCTTGCGCCTGCAATCGATGATCGACGGCGCTGCTCGCATTGATGGCGAACTTGACCTGCGGCTGGCGCGGTATTTCTGCATGTCCGAGGGGTTCTTCCTCGGTCTCCAGGACGATTACGAGCTGCTCGAAGCCAAGCGCGCGTTGAGCGATGCACTCGATCGGATCGTTCCCCGCGCTGCCTGAACGACTGATTTCACCTTTCGCCATGCTCCGGAACCGTGCTGCCGCGGCCCTCCTCGCCCTCGCCGCGTGCTCGTCGGGGGGCAAGGACAAGGCCGACGATGCCTACCCCGCCCGCTTGCCGATGCCGCAGCCGCGGGCGCCGGTAGTGATGCCGACGCAGCCGCCGGGCGCGCAGTGGACCGCCGGGGTCGGGCTGGTCCAGTTCGGTGTCCCCGGACAGCAGCCGCTGCTGCTGATCGCGTGCGAGCAGCAGGGCTCGCCCGGGGCGCGGCTGCGGGTAGAGCGGCTGGTGACTGCCGAGCCGTGGGCCAAGGCATTCTTTGCGCTGGTCGGGGCGCGGCATGTTGTCCACCTCCCCGTCGACGCGACGACCGGCGACAGCGGCATGCACTGGGTCGGGACGTTCGCCGCGGCCGATCCGCAGCTAGACGTGTTCGCCGACGGCGCGCCGATCGTGGCGACAATCCCCGGCGGCGGAACCCTGACGCTTCCGGGGAGCGCCGAGGAAGCACGGCTGGTAACCGACTGCCGACGCGGGGCGGCGCCGGTCGCCAGCCCGGCGGCGACGGCTCAGAGCTTGCCGAACTTGCCCTCGAACCCGGCGGTGTCCCCGGCCGCCAGGTAGCGGCACTGCTCGATCCAGTTGTCGCGGGCGATGCGGCCCTGGAACGCCCCAAGCTGCGGATCGATGCGAGCGATGTCGGCCTCGCTCCACCCGGCGATCTGGGCGTAGCGGGTGATCCCAAGCGCATTGAGCGCGGCCTGCAGCTTGGGCCCGACACCCTTGATCCGGGTGAGGTCGTCCGGCGGGGCGGCAGCGGCGGCCGCGGCCACTTCCGCGTCGTGGGCGGCGGCGGACTTGACTCCGGCGGCCGCGGCGGCGTTCGCCTCCTCCTGCGCGCCGATCATCACCGCCTCGCCGATGCCGGCCATGTCGATCGACATCGGCGGCGGCATCAGCGTCGCCGGGGAAGCGAACGAGGCGGCCGATGGCGCATCGATCAGCGCCTGGTTGCGCTGAGCCGGCGCGGCGCCCTCGTCGAGCACGTCGGGCGCGCGCTCGCGCGGCGCGCCGCCGCGGATCGCATGGCCGAACAGCCACCACGCCACTAGCAGCCCCACCAGCAGCGCCACCACGAAGATCAGCCAGTTGGCGACCATCCCCTGCATCCTTCCCTGTCAGGACCGCAGGAGAGCAGCATCGCCGTGCGCTTTTCAAGTCCCACAGCGATCGAAACCCCGAGAGCGGCGCTTCACGCGCCGATCTTGCGGAACAGCACGCGGTCTTCGGGACCGAATCCGCGGTTCCAGATGACCCAGCCATAGACCAGCAGGATCGCGGGAATGCCGACCGCGACATCGGTCCACATCGGCAGGAAGCGCGTCGCCGCCCAGCCGACGACGATCGCCGGAGCAGCGGCCCACAGCAGCGGCCAGCGCCAGTTGTTGATCGGCTCGCCGAGCAGCCGCCCGAGCAGCCGCGATTTGAGCAGTGAGGCCATCCCCAGCGCGATCATCAACGCCATCGCGACGACCGCCGCGCGGTAGAGCTGGCCGAGGCCGAAGTGCTCGATCAGCAACATCCCGCCGATCGTCAGGACCGCCTGAAGGCCGATCGTCGCCAGCGAGACGACGAGGTTCTGCAACCGCGCCAGGTAGATCAGCGCCGCCTCGCTGACCACCGCGGTCGCCGCGAGCACCTCGGCGGCGAGGAGGAACGACAGCGCGCCGGTGCCGCCGACGAACTTGGGCCCGACGAGACCCATGACGGCCTTGCCGGGGATGCCGAGCGCCAGCGCGATCCCCGCCTGGGCCGCGGTGATCCAGAATCCGACCTGGCAGACCTGCCGCGCGATCGCCGCGTAATTGTGTTGCTTGAGGTTTCGGGTGATGACGGGGCCGAGGATCGGCTCGAAGCTGGTCTTGAGCTTTTGCGGCAGGCTCGCGACCTGCTGCGCGACATAATAGACGCCGACCGCGGCGGGATCGGCGAACTGGCCGAGGATGAAGATATCGAGCTTGCGCGTGCCCCATTCGATCGCATCGGCGGCGGCAAGCGGCAGGTTGGAGATGGCCAACTCGGCGAGCCGCAGCGGGTGCGGCCGCCAGTGGCGCGGCAGTCCGTAGCTGCGGACCAGCGGCACCACCGCGGTCAGCGCGGCGCCGAAGATCGAGCCGAGGTAGGCAAGGGTCAGGCCTTTATCGGGCGCGACGAACCATAGCCCGCCAGCAAGGATCGACAGCGTCCACGGCTCGACCAACGAGCGCGACTTGACCGTCGCCCTCACGTCGTAGCGGTAGGCGAGCGCGGCCAGTGCGATGTCGGTCAGCGAAGACGGAAAGATCGCCAGCGGCAGCAGCAGATCGACGCGACTGTACTTGCCGCTCGGGAACATCGGCTCGGGGAATGCCAGCAGGATCAGCCCGACGCTGCCGGCGATGACCAGGCTCAGCAGCATTCCGTCGGCGACCACGCTTGATGGATGCTGCTTGTCTTCGGACAGCCGCTGCGCGAGCCCGCGCTTCTGCCCAAGCGTGCACATCTGCGCGGCGAGCTCGATCACCACCAGTGCGGAGGCAAAGCGGCCGAGCGCCTCGGCTCCGTAGAGCCGGCCGGCAATGAACAGGAACGGCAGCCGCGCGGCGAGCCGGAGCAGGAAACCGAGGAAGTTGGTCCGTCCGCCCTTGGCGAGGGCGGCGATGTCGTCCTGCCCCGGGATGACGTTCACTGCGATGGGCCCCGTTCGGCAGTCAGGGGGCGGGCGAGGAGGTCGGCGACCACTTGCGCCGCAGGCGCTTCCCCGGCCAGCAGGCGGCAGACTGCGGTCACGATCGGCATGGCGATGCCGTCGCGCTCGGCCAGTTCGGCGAGGACCGGCGCGGTGTGTGCGCCTTCGGCGACGCTGAGCTTGCCCGACAAGGCCTCTGCCGCGCTCATTCCCTCCCCCAACGCCTTACCCAAGGTGAAGTTGCGGCTCGCGGTCGAGGTGCAGGTGAGGACGAGGTCGCCGAGCCCGCACAGCCCGGCAAGCGTTTCGCTGCGCGCGCCCCGCGCGATGCCGAAACGCAGCATCTCGGCATAGCCGCGCGCGATCAGGGCGGCGCGTGCGTTCTGGCCCAGGCCGAGTCCTTCGACCACGCCGCAAGCGATCGCGAGAACATTCTTGACCGCACCGCCGATCTCCGCGCCGATCAGGTCGTCGGAATAATACGGCCTCAGCACCGGGCGGGCGAGCGCCGCGCCAAGCCGGCGCCATTGCGCGTCTCCGCCAGAGCAGGCCAGGGTCACCGCAGTGGGCAGTCCCGCGGCGACTTCGTGTGCAAAGGTCGGACCGGAAAGAACCGCGAGAGCCGCCGCCGGGGCTACGTCACGAGCGACGTCGGTCATCAGCCGCCCGGTCCCCGCTTCGATGCCCTTCGCGCACAACACGAGATCCCGGGGGCCGTCGCCGAGCTCGCCCAGAACCGACGCGAGGTGCTGGGCCGGCGTCGACATCAGGATGATCGCCACCGGAGCCAACTCGCCGATTTGGTTTGTTGCGTGGATTCCAGGTGCCAGGTCGGCTCCCGACAGGAACAGCGAGTTGCGCCGTTCGCGGTTGATCTCTGCGACCAATTCGGGCTCGCGCGCCCACAACAACACGCGGGTGCCGTCACCGGCGAGGACTTGCGCGAGCGCCGTGCCCCAAGCACCGGCGCCGATCACTCCGATCGTCGTCGCCGCCGCCTCGCTCACGCCTTGACCCCGGCACCGCGGACCGGATCGGCAGCGGGGTCGAGCGGCCAGCGCGGCCGCGCCGCGACGTCGAGCGGATCGGACTGGCCGAGCGCGAGCCGCTCGATCCCGGCCCAGGCGATCATCGCCGCGTTGTCGGTGCACAGCGCCGCCGGCGGGACGCCGAAGCGCAGGCCGTGCTCGTCCGCGAGCGCTTCGAGTGCACGGCGGATGGCGCCGTTCGCCGCGACCCCGCCTGCGGCGACGAGGGCGGTGACCGGGCCGGCGCCCAGCAAGGCCCGATGCGTGCGATCGATTACGCAATCGACCGCCGCCTGCTGGAACGAGGCGGCAAGATCGGCGACGCGATAAGTGTCCGCCTGCTTCGCCCGGACGACGGCGCTCTTGAGCCCAGCGAAGGAGAAGTGCGGCTCGGAACTGCCGAGCAGCGGCCGCGGCAAGGGAACGGCGGCGGGATCGCCTTGTGCGGCGAGCCGCTCGACCGCCGGGCCGCCGGGATAGCCGAGGCCGAGGACCTTGGCGGTCTTGTCGAACGCTTCGCCGAGGGCATCGTCGATCGTCGTTGCCAGGCGGCGGTAGCTTCCGACGGCTTCCACCAGCAGCAGCTGGCAATGCCCACCCGAGGCGAGCAGCAGCAGGTACGGGAACGCCAGGTCGGGATCGGCCAACCGCGGCGACAGCGCGTGGCCTTCGAGGTGATTGATCGCCAGCAGCGGCTTGTCGCTGGCCATGGCGAGGGCCTTGGCGGTGACCAGACCGACCATGACGCCGCCGATCAGCCCCGGCCCTGCGGTCGCAGCGATCGCGTCGACATCGGCCAGCGCCATCCCAGCGTCGGCCAGCGTCGCGGCGATCAGCGGGGTCAGCCGCTCGACATGAGCGCGGGCGGCGATCTCGGGAACCACGCCGCCGTAAGGGCGGTGGGCATCGTCCTGAGAAGCGATGCGCTGGGCGATAATCGTACGCCGATCGTCGACGAGCGCCGCGGCGGTTTCATCGCACGAGGATTCAATGCCGAGAACCACGCCCATCGCGGGTTCCACTTAACCACAATGGCGGGTAGCACAAGCGCGCATGCGCCCCATCCCCGATGCTCCGCTGCGGCTCGGCACCCGCCGCTCTCCCCTCGCCCTCGCCCAGGCCACGGAAGCGCGGGTGCGCCTGTGCGCCGCGCACGGCTGGCCCGAGGAGGCAGTTAGCCTGGTGCCGCTCGCGGCCAGCGGCGACAAGATCCAGGATCGCCCGCTCGCCGAGATCGGCGGCAAGGCGCTGTGGACCAAGGAACTCGACG
Source organism: Novosphingobium sp. (assembly GCA_019510335.1). Taxonomy (GTDB): domain Bacteria; phylum Pseudomonadota; class Alphaproteobacteria; order Sphingomonadales; family Sphingomonadaceae; genus Novosphingobium. Next base: position 5,889 of record JAEKKO010000212.1, read on the forward strand.
CCCGCCTGCTTGCCGGCGAGATCGACTTCGCCGTGCATTCGGCCAAGGACGTCGAGACGTTTCGCCCGGCGGAGATCGCCATTGCCGCAATGCTGCCGCGGGGCGATGTGCGCGACGTGCTGGTCGGCGCCGCGAGCGTGGCAGCCTTGCCCCGCGGCGCCCGGGTCGGCACCAGCGCGCCGCGGCGCGCGGCGCAACTGCTCCACGCCCGGCCAGACTGCGAAGTCGTGCCGTTCCGCGGCAACGTCGCCACCCGGCTGGCCAAGCTAGCCGCCGGCGAGGCCGACGCCACATTCCTGGCTGCCGCCGGGCTCGACCGGCTCGGTGAGAGCGCGGTCGGCCACCGCCTCGATCCGCTCGACTGGCTGCCCGCGCCCGGGCAGGCGGCGATCCTGATCGAGTGCCGGGCCGACGATCGGGAATCGCTCGGGCTCCTGGCGGCGATCGACTGTCCTGCGACGACCGCCGCCGTCAAAGCCGAACGCGCGCTGCTGGCGGCTCTGGGGGGTAATTGCCATAGTCCGGTTGCAGTCCTGACGACCAGTGCCGGAGACGAGCTTCACTTGCGCGCGGCGCTGTTCAGCCCCGACGGGGCAGCACGGATCGGCGGCGAGGCGCGCTTCGCCATCGCCGATGCGGAGGGCCCCTCGCGCCTTGCCGCCGAGCTTCTCGCCCGCGCGGATCCGCTGATCGCATCCCACTTTACGGGAGTGACGGCCTGAGCGCCGTGCCGCTCATCGCTATCCGCCCCGAGCCAGGGTGCAGCGCGACCGTAGCAACGGCGGAAGCGCTGGGGCTGACCGCACGCGGCTTTCCGCTGTTCGAGATCGAGCCGCGAGCGTGGCACGCGCCGGAACGGATTGAGTTCGACGCGTTGCTGATCGGCAGCGCCAATGCTCTGCGTCACGCCGGGCCCGAACTCGAGCGCTATTCGGGGTTGCCGACCTACGTCGTCGGGGAGGTCACGGCGGGCGCGTGCCGCGCTGCGGGATTTGAGGTCGTGGCGGTCGGAAGTGGTGGATTGCAGGAGGTGCTGGGCCGCGTCGAGACAAGGCACAGGCGTCTCCTCCGCCTTGCCGGCGAGGAGCGGATCGCCCTCGATCCGCCACCGGGCATCACGCTGATCGAGCGGGTGGTTTATGTCAGCCGGCCGCTGCCGATGCCCACTGGGCTCACCGAATTGCTGTCGGCTCCGGCGGTAGTCCTGCTCCATTCGGCCGCGGCGGCACGGCACTTTGCCGCAGAGTGCGCGCGGCAGGGGGTCGCCCGAGCTAACGTGGCGCTGGCGGCGATAGGCCCCCGTGTCGCGGCCGCCGCGGGCGGTGGGTGGCGAGAAGTCGCGACGGCGTCCCAAACCGGGGATTCGGCGCTGCTGGCGCTTGCCCGCGAGATGTGCCAAACGCTCGGGCGCCGTGATCGACAGCCCTGACTTGCGCATGGCCGACGAGCCGACATTCGAGCGCCGCGCCGAACCGGTGCGGCGGCGCAGCGGCTTCGCCCTCGTGCTCGGGACCGCGCTGCTTGCCTTCGTGCTGGGAGCGGCGATCGTCGCCTGGCTCGCCTGGCGTGGGCAGTTGCCTGGCATCGGCCATCGCCATGATCGTGCGGCAAGCGCGCAGGCCCCGTTCGCCGCACCGGCGACGAACCTTACGGCCACTCCCGTCCCAACCGTCGCACCGCCGGCCATTGCCGCGGCCCCGGCGTTATCTGCGCGGATCGATTCCCTCGAGCAGCGGCTCGACCGCCTCGACCTAAGGGCCGAGGCAGCCGCCGGGAACACCGCCCGCGCCGAAGGCTTGCTGATCGCCTTCGCCGCCCGGCGGATGATCGACCGCGGCGCGCCGCTCGGCTATCTCGAGGACCAGCTCAAGCTGCGCTTCGCCGATGCCCAGCCGAATGCCGTCGAGACGCTGATCGATGCCGCGCGCAACCCGGTGACGCTCGAGCAGTTGAGCGCCCGGCTCGAAGCGCTGGCGCCGGCGCTCGGCGCTCCCCCGCGCAGCGGATCGGCCTGGCAGCGGCTTCGGCAGGGCTTGTCGGACTTGTTCGTGATCCGCCACGAGGCGTCACCCACGCCGGCGCCGCAGACCCGCCTCGACCACGCCCGCGAGGCGCTCGTCGCCGGCAACGTCGCGGCGGCGATCGCCGAAGTCCAGCATCTCCCCGGCGCGGCCGCCGCAGCCGTGTGGATCGCGGATGCACGCCGCTACCAGGGCGCCCACCAAGCGCTCGACCTGATCGAAACCACCGCCCTGCTCGACACGGGGCGTCTCCAGAACGGCGCCGGGAGAAAGGTCCAGCAGCCGAGCCCGGCCGCGCCGCCGCCGGATGAGACCGGCGGAACCAGCGCGCTCTAGCCGCGCATCAGCTCCGGCAGCGTGCCGCTCATCCCGCGCGCTTCGTCCATGAAGAACCGCTTGAGCGCCGGCAAGCGCTGGACCGCGCCCATGCCGAGGCGGCGGACCGCGCTCGGCAGCCTGCCGGGCAGGCCGAACAGCCGGGTCAGCCCGTCGGTCACCGCCGCGACCGTGAAGTTGTCGAGGCTGCGCCAGCGCTCGTAGCGGGCGAGGAGCTGCGCATCGCCAGGCTCGAGCCCCAGCCGAGCGCCATCGCTGAGCACTTGAACCAGGGCGCCGACATCGCGCAGGCCGAGGTTGAGCCCCTGCCCGGCGATCGGATGGATGCCGTGCGCGGCATCGCCGACGATCGCCAACCGTTTGCCGGTGAGCCGCCCCGCATGCTGGAACGACAGCGGGTACGAGGCGCGCGGGGCGATCACTTCGATCTGGCCAAAAATACCATGCATCCGCCGCGCCACCTCGCCCGTGAACGCGACCTCCGACAGAGCGAGCACGCCGCGGGCGTCACGCTCGGCGACGCTCCACACGAGCGCGCTGCGATGGCGCCCGTCGGGTGTGTCGAGCAGCGGAAGCAGCGCGAACGGACCGGCCGGATAGAAGATCTCCCACGCGGTGTTCTCGTGCGGCAACTCGTGCGCCAGGGCGCTGACGATCGCGCGGTGGCCGTACTTCCACCGGGCGACGGCGATGCCCTCTTCCTCGCGGGTCGGCGACTGGCGCCCTTCGGCGGCGACGAGCAGGCTGCCGGTGAGCTCGTTGCCGTCGCCGAGGGTGACGCTGACCCGGTGATCGGTGCGCTCGCGCCGGACCGCGGTGGCGCGCGGGTGCCAGGCGATCGCCGGCTCCTCGGCCGCCGCCTCAAACAGCGCCAGGCGCAAGTCGCGGTTGGCGAACATCCGCCCGAGCGAGCCCTCGTTCGGCTCCGGGCGGAAATCGATCCGGCCCGGCTTCATCCCGTCGGTGACGGCGATCGCGTCGATCGGGCAGCCGAACGGAGCGAGGCGCGGGCCGAGGCCGATGTTGCCGAACAGGTTCCAGCTAGCGGTGGAGATCGCCGAGGCCCGCCCATCGAAACCCTCGGCCGTCAGCTCCTCGGGGCCGGCGCGATCGACGACATGGCTGGTCAGCCCGGACCGCGCCGCGGCGAGCGCCAGGGTCATGCCGACGAGCCCGCCGCCGAGGATCACGAGGTCGCGCTTGTCGGTCATTGTGGCCTCCATGCCTGTTGCTTAGATCAAAGACGCCGCTCCTCCTATGCCCGTCGAGCGGTGGCGTTCCTTGATCATTCGCGTGCGGCGCGGCAGATGCGGGCGGGACGGCGGCCTGCACAACTAGGCCTCGCCTGCCCATCGGAGGTCCGACCCGCAATGCACCGCACTCGCCGCCTGGTCGCGATGCTGTTGCACCTCGCGGTCCTGCTGGTCGCGCCGGCACTTCACGCGCAGGCGCTCGGCTCGACCCGTCACATCGCCGCGAGCCTGGTCGCGGACGGGGCGGGAACACCCGGCGGCACGGTCATGCTGGCGTTCGTGATGCGGCCCGAGCGCGGGTGGCACGG
>JAEKKO010000109.1 GCA_019510335.1 Novosphingobium sp.
CTGGACAAGCTGTCGAGCAACATCGAGGAAGTGCGCCCGACGATCATGATCGTCGTCCCCAGGCTGTTCGAGGTGATGCGGGCGCGGATCATCAAGCACATCGAAAAGCAGGGCCGAATGGCCAATTCCCTGATGGACCGCGCGCTGGGGATCGAATCTGGCCGCAGGAATGGGCGGCGGCGCTGGCGCGACCTGCCGCTCGACTTGCTGATCGGGCGCACCTTGCGCCCTAAGGTCCGCGCCCGCTTCGGCGGCCGGGTCAAGGCGATGGTCTCGGGCGGAGCCCCGCTGAACCCGGACGTGGGGACGTTCTTCTCGGCGATGGGCCTCACGATGCTCCAGGGCTATGGCCAGACGGAGGCGGGCCCGGTGATCAGCTGCAACCGGCCGAAAGCTGGAATCAAGATGGACACGGTCGGTCCGCCGCTCGAGGGCGTCGCGGTGCGGATCGCGCCGGACGGCGAGATCCTCGTCGCCGGGGAGATGGTGATGAAGGGCTATTGGCGCAACGAGGCAGAGACCGCGCGGGTGCTCAAGATCCCGGAATTCGATCCCGCCGCGGGCATCTGGCTGCACACCGGCGACATCGGCCATCTCGACGATCGCGGGCGGATTGTCATCACCGACCGCAAGAAGGACATGATCGTCAACGACAAGGGCGACAACATCTCGCCCCAGAAAATCGAAGGCATTTTGACCCTGCAGCCGGAGATCGCCCAGGCCATGGTGGTCGGCGACAAGCGCCCCTACGTCGTCGCGCTGATCGTGCCCGATCCGGACTGGTCGCTCGAATGGGCCCGGGCCGAGGGCGAGAAGTTCGATTTTCACGACCTGCAGGACCTGCCGGCGTTCCGCAGCGCGGTCCGCGCCGCGATCGACCGCGTCAACCGCGACTTGTCGGTGGTCGAGAAAGTCCGCCAGTTCGCCTTCGCCGACGAGGGCTTCAGCATCGACAACGGCGAACTGACGCCGAGCCTGAAGATCCGCCGCCATAAGCTCAAGGAACGCTACGGGGCGCGGCTGGACGCGCTGTACAGGGGCTAGCCGACTGTGCGTGGAACTCCGGGGCGACCGGACGCGCATTCGAGAGCGGCGCGGTCCCACCCTCCGCCATCGGCGGCGGCGCGGTAGGTGCTGTCGAAGAAGGCGAGCAGGAGCGCCTCGGGCTCGCTCGCCGCACGCACGGCATCGTACGGCAGGATGAACTCGCCGAGCTCTTCGACGTAGCGCGCCGGAGGCGGCACCGCCGCCGCGCGGAACCCCGCCGGCTCAGGGTAAGCGTAGGAATAGAACGCCGCTTCAGGAAAGCGCGCGTCGCCGAGCCAGAACCCAGCGCTGCTGACCTCATGCGAGTACGCCTCGCGGGTGATGCGGTCGGGCAGCCCGGGAATGCCGCCGGGGTGCAGGGGCGCCGGCCGCCCGGAGAAGCGGGTCACGGCGAGATCGAAGCCGCCCCAGAACAATTGGACCGGAGAGACTTTGCCGAGAAAGCCGGTGCGGAACTGCTTGAGGACGCGATCAGCGCAAACCAGCGCCCGCCACAACCCATGGACAGCGGCCGGATCGTAGCTTTCGTGGGCTTCGTCGACAGCAAAGGGAATCGGATCGGCAACCTCGCTCGGTACCGGGTAGATCGCCACTTGCACACCGAGCCGGTCCAGCATCTCCCGAACCTTGCGATAGAATACGGCAACGCCCTGCGGCTCGAGCTTCACCGCCGCAGTCGTGCCCCCACTGGTGCAGCCGATGAGGCGATGCTCGATAAAATCGAACTCGAGCTCAACGAGAGCATCGCCCGAGGGCATCGGCCCGGTGCTGAGACCGCGTGCGGTGATCGCCAGCGTCACGCTCCACCCGTGATTGATCCACGGCGTGAGCTTGAGCCGGACCTTGCCGGCGATCTGGAGCCACAAGTGCAGCGTCTCGAGCGTGTCGCGCGAAGCAGCGTAGTCGAGAGCCGGCCAGCCTTGCATCGCACCCTCCGTTGGAAGGGGAGGAGCCTAGTCGGGCGGGGCGCTAAAGCAATTGCACAGCGCCAACGGAGGTCAGGCGGCTTCCTTCTCGACCCACTCGGGATAGAAGCTCGGCGCGCGGCTCGACCAGCCCGGCGCCGTCGCGGCGGCTTCGCTGATCGACTGGAGCAACAGCTTGCGCCGCGCCGGGCGAATCAGCGGCAGGGCCGCGGCGCCGCAGAATGCACTCGGCAACCATGGGCGCGCCTCGGCGCCGAGCAGCCGCTCGTAAAGGAAGCGATAGGACGAAAAGCTGCCGAGCCGCTCCTGCGCGAGATCGAAGGCGGTGACACGGATCAGCGCACCGAGGAACGGCTCGGTCGGCTCTTCGCCGCTGGCCTCCTGGACTGCGCCGCGCAGCAGCTTGAGCTCCTGGTAAGCGACGTATTGGCTGCGGATCGAGGCAGCCTCGGCGGCGTCGCGCGCCCACCGCTTGAACGCGTCGTGACGGCCGAGCCCGACATCGAGGCTGCGCTTGATGTAACGCTGCTCGCAGGCCGGGAAGCCAGCGAACTCGCGCAACTCGGCGATCGTCAGCGATGCGGTTCCAGTAGTCGACATTTTGGTGACCTTGCCCCCACGGCGGGCCCTCCGCCCGTCGTTCACGAGATCACCACAGAAAGTTTATGAAGCCGTTAACCACACGGCCTCGGATCGGCCGGTCAGATCAGCCCGGCGAGCGGGCTCGAGGGATCGGCGTACTTGCGCGTGGCCATCCGCCCGGCGCGATACGCCTGCCGCCCGGCTTCGACGGCGAGGCGCATCGCCCGGGCCATGCGGATCGGGTCGCGCGCCTCAGCGATGGCGGTGTTCATCAGCACCCCGTCGCAGCCGAGTTCCATCGCCACCGAAGCATCGCTGGCGGTGCCGACCCCGGCATCGACCAGCACCGGCACGCTCGCGCCTTCGGCGATCAGGCGGATCGTCACCCGGTTCTGAATGCCAAGGCCGGAGCCGATCGGCGCACCGAGCGGCATCACCGCGACCGCGCCGGCTTCCTCGAGCTGCTTGGCCGCGATCGGATCGTCGACGCAGTAGACCATCGGCAGGAACCCCTCGCGCGCGAGCACCTCGGTCGCCTTCAGGGTCTCGCGCATGTCCGGGTAAAGCGTGCGCGCTTCGCCGAGCACCTCGAGCTTGACCAGATCCCAGCCGCCGGCCTCCCGCGCCAGCCGCAAAGTCCGGATCGCCTCGTCGGCGGTGAAGCAGCCAGCGGTGTTGGGCAGGTAGGTGATCGTCTTCGGGTCGATGAAGTCGGTCAGCATCGGCGCCTTGGGATCGGAGATGTTGACTCGCCGCACCGCGACGGTGACGATCTCCGCGCCCGAGGCGGCCACAGCCGCGGCGTTCTGGGCGAAATCCTTGTACTTTCCGGTGCCGACGATCAGCCGCGAGCGGAAGGTCCGCCCGGCGACCGTCCAGGTGTCGTCGTCCGGTCCGTCGCGACCGTCGCCGCCGCCGACGAAGTGGACGATCTCGATGACGTCGCCGTCGGCCAGCACGACATCAGGTAACGTCGAGCGCGGCACGATCACCGCGTTGCGCTCCACCGCGACCTTCTTCGGGTCGAGCCCCAGCAGCACGACCAGCTCGGCAAGCCGGCTGCCGCCGCGGATGCGGCGCGACTCGCCGTTGACGGTGAGGGACAATTCGTCGGTGATTTCGCGGGAAGCCATGGCCCGAGGGCCATACCGATCAGTGGGCGTGGCGCAAGTTCCGGATGTGCGCGGCGGCGAGCAGCGTCACCCCGGCAATCGTCAGCAGCGCCTCGCGCGGGCCATGCTCGATGCTCAGCGCCGACGCCATCAGCGCCAGCCCGCAACCGCCGAGCAGCAGCGGACCCGTGCGGCCATGGCGCAGCGCCGCCAGGCCGAGAGTCATCACGCCGACGCCGATCGCCAGGACCAGGCCGATCTCGTGGATCGCCGGGTTGAGCAGCACCCCGCCGCCGAGCCCGAGCAGCGTCACCAGCACCAGCCCGGCGACGCAGTGGACCGCGCACAGCCCCGAGAGCAGCACGCCGACACGGTCGAGCCGGAAGCGAATCGCCTGGATGGTGTCCTGCATCGCCGCCTCAGATATGTTATGTTGTAACATCGATCAAGCCGGATGCGTCGGAGCGGCGACTTTTCCGCGCTTGCGCTTTACGATAAGGCGACGCAGGGGGCTGGCCACAATGGTCGCATTCACCGAAAGGCGAGCGGTCGCAACGGCGACGGGCGAGGCGCGACCGCTGGCGCTGGCCCGCTGGCTGCTGTTCGTCGCTGCGCTGGTGGTTGCCATCGTCGTGGTCGGCGGGATCACCCGGCTGACCGAATCCGGCGTCTCGATCACCGAGTGGAAGCCGGTCAGCGGCGCACTTCCGCCGTTCACGCACGCGCAGTGGCAGGCGGAGTTCGACGCCTATCGCCACACCCCCCAGTTCATCGAGGTCAATGGCCCGGCCGGGATGATCCTTGCCACCTACAAGTTCATCTTCCTGTGGGAGTGGGTCCACCGGCTGCTGGCGCGGGCGATCGGGGTCGTGCTCGTCGGAGTGGTCGCGTGGTTCGGGTTTCGCCGGGAGATTCCGCGCGGCTATCTGCCGCGGCTGCTGGCGCTGGTCGGGCTGATTGGACTGCAGGGGGCGATCGGCTGGTGGATGGTCGAGTCGGGCATCCAGTCCAACGTCAAAGTCAGTCACTTGCGGCTTGCCACGCATTTGTTCACCGCGCTGGTGACGCTGTCGGCGCTGGTCCGGGTGGCGCTCGACTTGCGCGGCCTCGCCCGCGACGAACCGGCGGCGCGACTGACCGGGTTTGGCGCCTTCGCGCTCGCCATAGTCGCCGTGCAGGTGGTGCTCGGGGCGATGGTCGCGGGCTTGCGCGCCGGTCATGTCGCCAATGACTGGCCGCTGATGATGGGGCGCTTGTTCCCGGCCGGCGTCGGCTGGTCGCGCGGCGCTGAACACGCGCTGCTTTACGACCCGTTCCTGCTCCACTTCCTCCACCGCTGGTGGGCGTGGGTCGTGGTCGCTGTGCTGGTGGTGATGGGGCGCAGGCTGCGGCGCATCGGCGCCCGCCCTGCGTCGGTCGCCGTGCACAGCGCGTTCGGCACACAAGTTCTGCTCGGGATTGCCACGGTGCTGACCAACGTCACGCTGTGGATTGCGGTGCTGCACCAGCTGGTCGGAGCGCTGGTCGTCGCCACGACGGTGTGGGGCGCTCACGCGCTCGGTCGGCGGGCATGAGCGCAGCGGCCCCGACGCAAGGCCACCCCGGCGGGCCGGCGCTCGTCTGGTGCCCGTTCCCCGATACCGCCAGCGCCGAGAGCGTCGCCGACGCGTTGATAGACGAATCCCTGATCGCCTGTGCTAACCTTCTGCCGGGGATGCGCTCCCGCTACGTCTGGCGCGGCGCGCGCGAGAGCGCCGAAGAAGTTGGCGTGCTGTTCAAGACCGACGCGGCGCTCCTCCCGCGGCTGCTCGAGCGCCTGCCCGCGCTGCACCCTTACGACGAGCCGGCGATCCTCGCGTGGCGCTGCGACGCGGCGGCTCCGGCGACGGCCGCGTGGCTCGGAAGCCTCGTCGCGTGAGCCGGATGGGCCGCAGAGCGCTCGCGGCCAGTGCCGCGGCCCTGATGCCGATGCTTCCTCTCGCCGCGGCGCCTCCTCGCAGTCCGGCGGCGGCGCTTGCGTTCACCCCGCCATCAGGGCCGCTGACGCTCGTCCGCGAACTGCACCGCGGCCTTGGCGATGGCCACGAGATCGTCACCCGCCGTGCCTATGCGGTCCAGATCGTCCCCGATGGCGATGGCTTCCGCGTCGACGGCGAACTGGTCGACAGCGCGGTCGAGGCGCCGGCGATACTCCATGCCCTGGCCGAGCTCGAACGAACTCGGTCCGATGCGGGCTTGTTTCCGCTGCACCTCGATCGCGCCGGGATGATCGTGGCGAGCGGCTCGCCGACCGACGCCGGGGCGATCCGACAGGCATTCGCGCTGTCCGAGCACAAGATCGCCGCGGCCCCGCTCGCGCCCGCCGAACGGAGCGAGGCCGCCGCGTTCATCGCCCGCCTGCGCACGCGCAGCGGCGCGGCCATTGGCGGCGAATGGCCGGCAGACCTGTTCCACCCGGCAACCGGCCAGCACACCGACACCCGCCGCTTGGCCGTCGCCGACGGGGTTTCGGGCAGCGTCACCGTCACCATCGACGCGCGCGACCGCCCTTCCGGCGATCTGCTCGCCTCGGTCGAGCGGACGGTGGTGACCGAGCTCGACGGCACCCGCCGCACCAGCCGCGAACTGTGGACGCTGGCGCACCGCTAAATAAGCGGTATTATTTTACCGCTCGTCAAACCCGCCGCCGTCCTTGACTTTTCGGCATTCACCCCGCATTGGGCCGCCTTCCCGCGGATCGGCAGCGCTCGCCAGAGACTGCCCTCTGCGGAGCGAATCAAGGGAACAGACCTGCCATGAAGGCGCTCAGCAAGGTCACCCGGTCGATCAAGCCGGCCGAGGTGGAGAAGAAGTGGCATCTGATCGATGCCGACGGGCTAGTGGTCGGCCGCCTCGCGGTGATCATCGCCAACCTCCTGCGCGGGAAGCACAAGCCGAGCTTCACGCCGCATGTCGACTGCGGCGACCACGTCGTCATCGTCAACGCCGAGAAGGTTCGACTGACCGGCAACAAGCGCACGCAGAAGACCTACTACAAGCACACTGGCTATGCCGGCGGGATCAAGGAGATCACCGCCGACAAGATCCTCGACGGCCGCTTCCCCGAGCGCGTCCTCGAAAAGGCCGTGGAGCGCATGATCCCGCGCGGGCCGCTCGGCCGCGACCAGATGCGCGCGCTGCACCTTTACGCCGGCCCCGATCATCCGCACGCGGGCACCCAGCCCGAGGCACTCGACGTTGCCGCCCGCAACCGCAAGAACAAGGTGGGTGCCTGATGCCCGAGACTACCCTCACCGATCTCGCCGACCTCGGCCAGCTGGCCGGCGGTGCCACCCCTGACGCCGTCGTCGCCGGCGATGTGCCTGTCATCCGCACCGGCCCGCCCGCGCCGCTGCGCGAGCAGGAGCTCGATGCCCAAGGCCGCGCCTATGCCACCGGCCGCCGCAAGGATGCCGTCGCCCGCGTCTGGATCAAGCCGGGCACCGGCAAGATCACCATCAACGGCCGCGACCAGGACGTCTACTTCGCCCGCGCGACGCTGCGCCTGGTGATCAACCAGCCCTTCCAGATCGTCGATCGGGCCGGACAGTACGACGTCGTCTGCACGGTCCAGGGCGGCGGCCTCTCCGGCCAGGCCGGCGCGGTCAAGCACGGCATCGCCCAGGCCTTGAGCAAGTTCGAGCCGGCGCTGCGCAGCACCGTCAAGGCCGCCGGGTTCCTGACCCGCGACCCGCGCGTGGTCGAGCGCAAGAAGTACGGCCGCGCCAAGGCCCGCCGCAGCTTCCAGTTCTCGAAGCGCTAAGCCGCTTTTATCACGAGACAAAAAAGGGGCGGTCCCGCCGGGGCCGCCCTTTTCGTTTCAGACCAGATGCAGATTGCGCCGTGCGTCGTGCTGAACCGGCCGTCCGTCGGCCAGGGTCCGGACGTGAGCGTGGGTGATCTGCAATCCGCGCAAGCCTTCGCGGCGGAGCGCCCGTTGCCAACTGCGGAATTCCTCGACGCTGAGGCGATAGCGCGCGAGGGCGTCGTCGAGGTTGAGCAGCCCGCTCTGGACGGCTTCGACCACCTGGGCCTTGCGCCGCGCGACCCAGCGGGTCGTGTGGCTCGGCGGCAGCGCCTCGAGATTGACGGTTGCGGTCGCGGGTTCGGTACGATGTTCCATTTTCAGGGCTCCTGAATAGCCCCCCACCGCGACCGGGTTCCGCCTCCGCCGCTTAATTCCGTCTAATCAAAGATGGTTAACGCGGCGACCCGACGGGGCCGCACGATGAGCTGGAACGGCCGCTCTCCCGGGTCTGCTTTGCGCTCTGGCGGGGCGCGGCGCAGACCTGCTACCCGACCCTTTGTTCCTGACGCAAAAGCGGAGCAGCGCGCGATGACCGAGTACCGTTTCGACGGCCGCACCGCGATCGTCACCGGCGCGGGCGGCAATCCCAGCCTCGGCCGCGCCTATGCCCTGCTGTTGGCCGAGCGGGGCGCCAACGTGGTCATCAACGACATCGACGAGCTGCCCGCCGCCCTCGGCTATCCCGGCGTCGCCTCGGCCGAAGCCGTCGCCGAGGAGATTCGCGCGCGCGGCGGCAAGGCGGTTGCTGACACGCACTCGGTGACGAGCGAAGAGGGCGGCGCGGCGATCGTTCAGACCGCACTCGACGCGTTCGGCACCGTCGATATCCTCGTCAACAACGCCGGGATCTGCCGCGTGGTCTCGTTCGAGGAGATGACCCCGGCCGACTTCCGCCAAACCATCGAAGTCAACCTATTGGGCACGGTCCACACCTGCCGCGCCGCATGGCAGCCCATGAAGGAACGCGGCTATGGGCGGATCGTCAACGTGACCTCGGGCTCGATGACCGGCCTCCCGTGGCAGACTGCATATGCCGCGGCCAAAGGCGGGGTGTTCTCGTTCACCCGCGCGCTCGCTTCCGAAGGGGCCGAGCACGGGATCAAAGCGAACACGGTGATGCCTGGAGCGCTAACCCGGATGGTCTTCGCGGCGCAGGCCGAGAGCTCGTCGTTCATCGCTTACGCCCGCGAGCACATGCCGCCCGAGATCGTCGCGCCCGCCGTGGCGTTCCTCGCCCACGAACGTTGCCCCGTGACTGGCGAGTGCATCGAATCGATGGGCGGCCACATCGACCGATTCTATCTCGCCCGGACCCCCGGCTTCAGCGACCCCGGGATGACCGTCGAAACCATCGCGGAACGTTGGGACGAAGTCATGGCCGGCGCGGCCGAGGGCCTGTCGCGCCACGACGAGGCCGATCCGCGCGCGTGGAGCCCGAAGCCTTATCAGCCGGTCGCCTGAGTCGCGGCCTCAGTCAGTGCACCGGCGGGTCGACCGCCGGGACAGTGCCGATCGGCGCGACCGGGTCCTCGGGCTGGCGCGGGGGCAGGGCGTTCTCGGGCACTTCGGCGATCTGCATTGCCGGGGTCGGGACGTGCTCGAGGTTGCGGACGCAGACGCGGATTCCGGCTTCGTCGATGGTCAGCTCGTTGAAGCTCGGCGGGGTCGAGCGGATGCGCTTCGACAGCGTGCCGGCGCCGATCATCCGCAGCGGCCCGGACGGGGTCGGCTGCTCAATGTCGAAGGCATCGTGGACATGGCCGGTGAGGATCGCGAGGATTCCCCGGCGGGCGAGCTGCTGCATCGCCTGCGTACCGTTGATCGTCAGTTTTTTCCCGTGAAGGTCCCGCTCGGTCAGCGGGTGATGGGCGACGACCAGCACACGGGTGCCGGCGGGGAGCGCGTCGATCGCCGCAAGGGTGTCGGCCAGCGCCTCGTCGGTGACCCAGCCGTTCGACCACGGCCAGCGCCACTGGGCTCGGGTCACGGTCTTGAGCGGGACCACGGCGATTCCGGGGAGCACCAGCTGGCGCTCGAGCAGCGCCTCAATCGCGCGGAAGCGGCGGTACGGCTGCGTAAAGCGTTCAACTAGATTGAAATACGGGAGGTCGTGGTTGCCGACCTCGACCGTCACAGGCACGTCGAGCGAGGCGATCCACTTGCAAGCGGCGTGGAACTCGCGCTGGCGGGCGCGCATCGTCAGGTCGCCGGTGATACAGACCGCCGCCGGGCGCTCGCGCGCGATGCACTGCTCCACCCAGGCGAGCGCGCGCTGGTCCTCGAGGCAGAAGTGGATGTCGCTGAGGTGAAACAGCACGAGCGGATCAGCCATCGCGCCACGCCAGCAGATCGGTGGCCGGCGACGCAAGTGAAATCCGCGACGAGCGCGCTACATCCGGTGGTTTAGGATCAGCCAGGCCGAGAACCCGTTGGCGATGGTGTAGGCGAAATAGAACCATGCCCACCCGGCCGATCCCTGACCGACCATCAGCATCGCCGCGAACAGCATCAGGAACTCGACGGCGAGGCTAAAGCGCCCGCTGAGCAAGTGGAAAAACCATGGCATCCGCCCGAGCAAGGGATGCCCGCTGACGAGGACCGCCTTGTGCATCGCAAAGTTGGCGATGCCGAGCAGGAAAACGAAGACGAGCGCCATGGTCCTGATGCCAAGTCTATGACCTCACAACGGGAAAGTCGTGTTTGCGTTTCACCGGTCGCAGTTTGCCGGGCATGGTTGGCGGTTCGTCGACGCGAGCCGGCACTTGTCGGCTGAGGACGCGCACCGGTCGAGCACGGCGCGCGTGGAGTCGCTGCGTACCATAATTATGGCTTCGCACGGCACGCCACGGCCGTGCGAAGCCAAGGATGCCCCTCATGCGCAAGTTCCTGTCCGCCGCCGCAGCGCTCACCGTCCTCGCCACCACCGCCCCCGCTTTCGCCGACACGGCGCTGGTGCGCTTCGGCGATCTCGATCTCTCCAGTGCTTCCGGCAAGTCGGAGCTGCAGGCCCGCATCGAGCGCGCCGCGGTGCGCGTCTGCACCCAGCACCACGAGACCGGGACCATCATCGGCACGGTCGCGCCGAGCAAGGCGTGCCTCGCCGATGCCCGCAGACAGATTGCGGCGCAGGTCGAAGCCCAGTCGAAAGTCGGCCTGGGCGGCTAACAGAGGTTCAGTCGGCGCCCACTCGGTTGCCGCGGCGCCCGGACCGGATCAGTCCCCCGGTCCGGGCGTTCTTTTGTGCCGAACCGCGAAACGGGTCAGCGCCCGGCCATCGCCTTGGCACGGGGCAGGAAAGTGCGGCCGATCCGTACCGCGCTGCCATCGTTCAATTCCGCCGACCACACGCCTAGTCCATCGTGCCGCAGGCCCTTGATGCGGTCGCGGCGCAAAATGGTCGAGCGGTGAAGGCGGATGAACATCTCCGGATCGAGCCGTGCTTCGAGCCCGGAGACCGTCTGCAGCAACAGATAGCTGCGCTCGCCGACGTGGAGCCGGACGTAATCGCGTTCGGCATCGATCCGGTCGACGTCGGCCACGGCGATCCGCAGCAGCTCGGAACGGTGCGGCACCCAAAATTCGCTGATCCATTGCTGCGGCGCGCGCTCGCGCGGGGCGCGGCGGGCGACGGCGCGGGCGATCGCCCGCTGCAGCCGTTCGGGCGAGATCGGCTTGAGCACATAGTCGACCGCGTCGAGATCGAATGCCTCGACTGCGAAGCTGTCGTGGGCGGTGACGAAGACCAGCGCCGGCGGATTGTCGTGCCCGGCCAACGCCCGAGCCACGGCGAGCCCGTCGAGCGCGGGCATAGTCATGTCGAGCAGCACGAGGTCCGGGGCGAGCGCGTCGATCAGGCGCAGCGCAGCCGCGCCGTCGCCGGCGGTGCCGGCCACCGCAAGCCCCGGCAGACGCGAGCAGATCACCTGCAGGCGCTCGACGGCGAGCGGTTCGTCGTCGACGATCAGCGTCCGCAGCGGGACCGCGAGGTCGCCGGCGGCGTCAGGCATGGGCCTTGACCAGCGGCAGGCGGATGACCGTGCGATAGCCGCCATCGACCGGGCCGCTGTCGAAGCTGGCCTGATCGCCGAAACGGGCGGCGAGGCGGTCGCGGACGTTGGCCAGGCCAATCCCGCAGCCGTCGGTAAGGCCATTGGCCGGCGCCGATCCTTGCCCGGGCCCGTCGTCGGCCACGGTGAGCGCCAGGCAACCGTACTCCTCCCGTGCCTGAATGCTGACCGTGACCGGATCGCCGCTGCGGGCGACGGCGTACTTGACCGAGTTCTCGATCAGCGGCTGGAGGATCATGCCCGGCACTTGCGCGGCGCCGAGCCCGTCGGGAATGGCGATGTTCGAGCGCAGCCGATCGGGAAAGCGCACGCCCTCGATCTCGAGATAGAGCCGCTGCAGCGCGATTTCCTCGGCGAGGCTGAGGTCGTCGGTCGGATCGCCGGCGAGGCTGCGGCGATAGAACGTCGACAGCGTCTGGATCATCCGCTCGGCGGCCTCGGTCTTGCCGGTCATCACCAGAGACGACAGCGAATTGAGCGTGTTGAACAGGAAGTGCGGGTTGATCTGATAGCGCAGCGAACGCAACTCGGCGGCCTTGGCGGCGCGGCGGTACTCGCCCTCGCGCCGCTCCGCCGCGCGGGCCTGCTCGGCATTGACAAGCGCGAGGTACAGCGCCGCCCAGGCGAGCAGCAGGAAATAGCGTCCGAGGGCGACGTCGGTCAGCTGGCGCCAGCGGGTATCGTCGCCGGTCTCGCGCGAAATGGTGAGCCCCCCCGGAGCATGGGGCGCGGCAAGGGCTTCATGGGCTTCGGCGGCGGTCGGCTGCTGGCTCATCGGGTCGACCAGCAGGTTTCCGGCTTCGTCGCGGCGGATCCGCAAGCCGTCGCGCTCGCCGATCTTGGCAACGACCTGGCTTTCGATGTCGGAGAACGCCCACTGGTTGATCGCCGCCAGCAGCAGCGACGCGGGCAGCGCCAGGATCAGCACCGCCACGATTTTCTGCCACAGCGGCTTGAGATCGAGCAGCCGCAGCAGCGGCCAAAGCGCGGCGGTGACGGCCATGGAGCCGAGCATGACCTCGAACCGCCGCCACAACAGCGCGCCGTGCATCTCGAGCCCGACGATCGAGCCGCGCGCGGTCGCCAGCACGAAATAGCACAGCCACAGCCCGGCGATCGAGCCGAGCACGACCGAGGCGGAGACGCGGGGACGGGGCTGCGGCAAGCTGGCCATCGAGTCTTGGGTTAGCGCGGGAGCAGCGGCGTCGGCCAGCGGGTTCGTCGGAAAGAATCGTGCGTTGGTCGATTCGAGTGTTGCGCGCTTCGAGACCTCTTCAGGCCGGCTGCGCCTCGGCGATCCTTGCCCGCCATTCGCGCGGGGCAAGCTCGTGGACATTGTTGCCGCGGCTGTCGACCGCGACCGTCACCGGCATGTCCTCGACCGCGAACTCGTAGATCGCCTCCATTCCGAGGTCCTCGAAGGCAAGGACCTTCGCTTCCCGGATGGCGCGGGCAACCAGGTAGGCGGCGCCGCCGACGGCCATCAGATAGGCGACCTGGTGCCTGGCGATCTCCTTGACCGCGCCCTGGCCGCGCTCGGCCTTGCCGATCATCACCTGCAGCCCGAGCCCCAGCATCATCTCGGTGAACTTGTCCATGCGCGTGGCAGTGGTCGGTCCGGCCGGGCCGACGACCTCACCCACCACGGGATCGACCGGGCCCACGTAGTAGATCGCTCGACCGCGGAAATCGACCGGCAGCGCCTCGCCGCGGGCGAGCATGTCCTCGATACGCTTGTGCGCGGCGTCGCGGCCGGTGAGCATGTGGCCGCTGAGCAGCAGGCGGTCGCCCTGGTTCCAGCTGCGCACCTCCTCGGGGGTAAGCGTATCGAGGTTGACCCGCCGCGCCCCCTTGTCGGGTGCCCAGGTGACGTCCGGCCACTCATCGAGTTTGGGCGTCTCGAGGAAGCTCGGGCCAGAGCCGTCGAGCACGAAATGGGCATGCCGGGTCGCCGAGCAGTTGGGGATCAGCGCCACCGGCTTGCCCGCGGCATGGCAGGGCCAATCCCGGATCTTGACGTCGAGCACCGTGGTCAGGCCGCCGAGGCCCTGGGCACCGATTCCGAGCGCGTTGATCCTGTCGTAAAGCTCGACCCGCAGCTTCTCGATGTCCGTTTGCGGCCCGCGCTCCTTGAGCATGTGCATGTCGATCTCGTCCATCAGCGCTTCCTTGGCGAGAGCGACGGCCTTTTCGGCGGTGCCGCCGATGCCGATGCCGATCTGCCCTGGCGGGCACCACCCGGCGCCCATCTGCGGGATCATCTCGAGCACCCAGTCGACGAGGTTGTCGGACGGGTTCATCATCTTGAACTTGGTCTTGTTCTCGCTGCCGCCGCCCTTGGCCGCGACGTCGACCGAGACGGTGCTGCCCGGCACCATCTCCACGCTCAGGGTACAGGGGGTGTTGTCGCGGGTGTTGCGGCGAGTGAACGCCGGGTCGGCGACGATCGAGGCGCGCAGCTTGTTCTCGGGGTTGAGGTAGGCGCGGCGCACGCCTTCGTCGACGACCTCCTGCAGCGAGCGCTCGGACTCAAGGCGGCAGTTCTGGCCCCACTTGAGGAACACGTTGACGATTCCGGTGTCCTGGCAGATCGGGCGGTGGCCTTCGGCGCACATCCGGCTGTTGGCGAGGACCTGGGCCATGGCGTCCTTGGAAGCCGGATTCTCCTCGCGCTCCCACGCCGCGGCGAGCGCGCGGATGTAGTCCATCGGGTGATAGTAGCTGATGTACTGGAGCGCGTCGGCGATGCTTGCGACGAGGTGTTCCTCGCGGATCGTCACCATCTCGGCCATTGTCGAATCCCTGCCATTTCGCGAAAGATTCGCCCCTTAAGCGCGCCCAGCGGCGCCCGTCAAAGGCCGCGTCGGGGCCGCGGTGTCGCCACGACGCGGCTTCTTTCGCATCGCTCCAAAAACGATTAAAGGAATGGACAATTGCGCTACTGTGTTGCGCATGCAATACGGCAGCCGAAGAGGGATCCACGGACGATGACCGTTATCGATGAGCGGCCGGCCCCGCTGACGGGGCGGGAAGCCGCCGGCTACGATGCTGCGCGACGCGCCATGATCGACAGTCAGCTTCGCACCAGCGGCGTCAACGAGCCTTGGGTGCTGGCGCGCATGGCAATCCTCCCGCGTGAGGACTTCGTGCCCGAGCCGTGGCGCTCGGCCGCGTACATCGACCGCGCGGTGCTGCTCGGCGACGGCCACTTCCTCTCCGCGCCGCTGGTCTATGGCCGCATCCTCGGCGAAGCCCGGCCGCGCCGCGACGATGCAGCGCTGGTTGTTTCGGCGAGTGGCTACCTGGCCGAGTTGCTTAGCCCCCTGGTCGACGCGGTTGAGCTGGTCGCGCCGGCCGATGGCGCGGCGGGCTCGGTGAAGACCTCCGAGGCGACGCTGCTGCTGATCGACGGGGCGATCGAACAACTGCCGGCCGCCCTCACCGGACGCCTGACCGAGGGTGCGCGCGTCGTCTGCGGCATCATCGAGCTCGGCGTCACGCGCCTGGCGGTCGGCCGGAAGACCGCCGGCGAGGTCACCTTCCTGCCGCTGGCCGAAATCGGAATTCCCGTGCTTCCGGAATTTGCCGCACCACGACGCTGGAGCTTCTGAGTGGCAGCGACGCGACGCCGGATTGCCGTGCTGACCGGAGCCGCTCTGGCCGCGGCGCCGGCACTGTCGCCGCTGCGCGCCGACGACCTTCGCGACGCGTTGCTGACCGCGTACAACACCAACCCGACGCTCCAGGGCGCGCGCGCCAGCCAGCGCGCGACCGACGAGCAAGTCCCGATCGAGCGTGCCGCGGGGCTGCCCAATGCCAGCGCGGCCGCGACTCACACCGAAATCCTGAAGGACAGCAGCGCCGGCAACACTGTCGGCGCTGCTTCGTTCGGGCCTAGCCGGCAGCTCAGTGGCTCCGTCTCGCTGGGGGTGCCGATCTACTCGGGCGGCGCCGTCAAGAATGCAGTGCGCGCTGCCGAGACGCGGGTGCAGGCCGGACAGGCGAGCTTGCGCGGGACCGAATCGTCGGTCTTCAGCCAGGTCGTCGCGGCCTACATGGACGTGATTCTCGACCAGGCGGTGGTGGGGCTCAACCGCGGCAACGTCCAGGTGCTCGAGGTCAACCTGAGGGCCACCCGCGACCGTTTCGAGATCGGCGAGCTGACCCGGACCGACGTCGCGCAATCCGAGTCGCGTCTTGCGATCGCCCGCAGCGATACCCAGACCGCGGAATCCAACCTGATCAGCGCGCGCGAGCGCTACATCGAAGTGGTCGGCAAGCCGCCGGTCGATCTCCAGACGCCGCCGCCGCTGCCCAACCTCCCCGCCACGCCCGATGCAGCGGTCGCGGTCGCGCTCGACAACAACCCCGACCTCGCCGCCGCGCGCGAGCGTACCCGCGCCTCGGGTTATGACGTCAAGGTGGCCTCGGCATCGAGGCTGCCGCGGGTCCAAGTCTTCAGCGGCGGCTCGTACACGAACTATTTTGGCAGCCTGGGCGGAGCCGCGAGTTCCGCTTTCGCGCAGTCGGGCAGCGGCGTCACCGCCGGCGTGCAGCTCAACGTGCCGCTGTTCCAGGGCGGGCGCCCGGCGGCGCAGCGGCGCCAGGCACAGGACCGCGAGGCGGCGGCGATGGAAGCCGAGATCGGCACCGAGCGCGACATCATCGCT
Organism: Novosphingobium sp.; assembly: GCA_019510335.1. Lineage (GTDB taxonomy): Bacteria > Pseudomonadota > Alphaproteobacteria > Sphingomonadales > Sphingomonadaceae > Novosphingobium. The sequence goes on from JAEKKO010000109.1 coordinate 16,252, forward strand.
CAGGTCCGCTCGGCGTTCGCCGCCTGGCGCGCCTCGAACGAGACGATCGCCTCTAACCAGACGGCCGTCGATGCCGCGGCGCTGAGTCTCGAGGGGGTGCGGGCGGAGAACAGCGTCGGCAACCGCACGATCCTCGACATCCTCAACGCCGAGCAGGACTTGCTGAACACACAAGTGCGGCTGGTCACCGCGCGGCGCAACGCTTACGTCGCTGGCTTCACCCTAATCGCGGCGATGGGTTACGCCCAGGCGCGCGACCTCGGCCTCGATGGCGGCGCGCTTTACGATCCCAACGTCAATTACCAGCGCGTGCGCCACAAGATCTGGGACTGGAGCAACGACCCGGCGCCGACCCCAAAATCGACCCGGACCGTTGACACGCCGGCGCAGAATGGCGCAATTCCTCCAAGTGCCGTGGCTCCCGTCCCGGGAGTCTAGCATGCGAAGACGTCACCAAGTGTGAGGCTACGGGGGATGAGCGCGATGCGCCAGGCCGGCGAACCTTCGGTCGAGGAAATTCTCGAATCGATCAAGAAAGTCATTGCCCGCGACAATCGGGCCGGCGCCGCCGAGCAGCGCCGGGCGCGCGAAGCGGAAGGTGTCGCCGAGGATGCCTCGGACAACGATCACGGTAACGAAGCGTCGCACCCCGAGGATGAAGTCCTCGAGCTCGCCGAGAGCGCGGAGTTCATCGAAACCGAGGCGCACGACGAGCCGGAAGTGCAGAGCCCGCTGATCACCATCGGCACGCAACGATCAATGCGCGAATCGCTGGCGGCGCTGGCGATGCTGTCGGAGCCCGGCGCACCGCCGCAGATCGTCCGCTCGGGCGAGACCTCGCTCGAGGGGCTGACCCGCGACTTGTTGCGGCCGATGCTCGCCGAATGGCTCGAGAAGCAGCTGCCGGGCATGGTCGAACGCCTGGTCGCGACCGAGATCTCGCGGATCGTCGGCAAGCGCGGCTGACGGCCGGATGCTGCGCAGCTAGGGAGCGCAGCGATGCCCCGGCCCGACCCCGCCCTGCTCGATCCGGCGCGCTATCCTTTCGCCTGCCGCATCGAGCCGCGCTTCGGCGACCTCGATGTCAATCGCCACATCAACAACACGGCGCTCGTCGGCCTGATCGAGGAAGGGCGGGTGCGGTTCCATGCCGCCAGCGGGTTTCACCAGGCGCTGGACGGGATCAGCGCAATGGTCGCCAGCCTGTCGGTCGAATACCTGGCGCAAGCGTTCTACCCGGACCCGCTGGAGCTGCGCCTCGGCGCCGCCGCGCTCGGCCGGACCAGTTATCGCATGGCGATCGTGGTGCGGCAGGGCGAAAGCACGATCGCCTTCGCCGAAGCGGTGATGGTCTGCATCGGCGCCGCCGGCCCAGTGCCCCTGCCCGACAGCTTCCGCGCGGGAATTTTCCAGTGGATGATGCGCGCGGAGGCAGGCGCCTAGACTAGAAGTCGTCGTCCTCGTCGCGGCTCGGGTCGATCACCGATTCGTCGTGACCGGTGCCGCTGGAGAGGAACACGAGGCCCATCAACGCCGCCATCAGCAGCATCGCGAAGCCAATCCCGAGTGCGGTGGCAATGTAGAAGTGAATCGAGACCAGTCCATTGGCGCGGTACAGCAACCCCAGCACGACGACGACCATGACGAGCGTAAACGCCGCCATCCACTTCATCAGGCGGCGGTAGCGGGCCCAGGCGTAGGCGGCAGTGTCGGGGTCTTCGAGCGGCGAGCGCGGGATCATCGCCTCGCCATGAGCGCGGCCGCCGCCTGCCGCAACCGCTTTCGCTGGGCGGCGGCGCTTTCGCTGGATGGCCGCCGCGGATGGTGGCATGGTCCAATGGGGACCAGCGGGGAGAACAGCCGTATGACCATCGCCAGGGTGATCGCCGGACGTTCCGTCGACGGGATCGTTACCTGCCAGACCGCCACCCCCGTGCGCGAAGCGGTGGGGATCCTCGCCGAGCGGCGGATCGGCGGACTGCCCGTGCTCGAAGGGCGCCGCGTCGTCGGCATCTTCACCGAGCGTGACGTCATCTACCGCCTCGCCGCCGACGGACCGGCGATGCTCGACGGTACGGTCGGCAAAGTCATGACCGCGCCCCCGATCACCGTAACCGCCGACACCGATGTCCTCGCGGCGCTGGCGCTGATGACCCAGCGTCGGTTCCGGCATCTGCCGGTGGTCGAGGGGGACGAGATGATTGGCTTCATTTCGATCGGCGACCTCGTCAAATTCCGCATCGACCGGATCGAGGCCGAAGCCGAAGCGATGCGCACCTATATCCAGTCGGCCTGAGCGGCAGTCTTGAGCGCGAGCGCTCCCGTCCCTACATCGACGGTGATGACCGCCCCCCCGCTGACCCTGAGCCCCGCCGCCGCCGCTCGCGTTGCCGCCATCGCCGCGCGCCAGGACAAGCCGGCCGTGTTGCGCCTGGCGGTCGAGGGCGGCGGCTGCTCGGGGTTCCAGTACCGCTTCGGCCTCGCCGATGGGCCCGATGCGGACGATGCCGTGGTCGAGACCGATGGCGTGCGGCTGGTGATCGATCCGGTCAGCCTCGACCTCGTCGCCGGCTGCAAGGTCGATTACGTCGAATCGCTGGGCGGGGCTGCGTTCAAGGTCGAAAACCCGCAAGCGACCGCCGGCTGCGGCTGCGGCTCGAGCTTCGCGGTCTAGGCGGCATTCCCGCCGACGCATGAGGATCGCCAGCTTCAACATCAACGGGATCAAGGCCCGCCTGCCGCGCTTGCTCGAGTGGCTCGACGAGACCCGCCCGACCATCGCGTGCCTGCAGGAGATCAAGACCCAGGACGAGGCGTTCCCCGCCACTGAGTTCGAGAAGCTCGGCTATCAGGCGATTTGGCATGGCCAGAAGGGCTTCAACGGCGTCGCGATCCTCGCCGCCGGGGAGTGTCCGAAGGAAGTACGCCGCGGGCTCCCCGGCGATCCCGACGACGAGCACGCCCGCTATATCGAGGCCGAGACCCACGGCGTGCGCGTCGCCTGCATCTACCTGCCCAACGGCAATCCCCAGCCAGGTCCGAAGTTCGAATACAAGCTGCGCTGGATGGAGCGACTGCGCGACCGGATGGGCGCGATCCTCGCCGAGGAAGTGCCGGCGGTCGTCACCGGTGACTATAACGTCATTCCGCACGACCAGGACGTGTGGTCACCACGCGCGATGGCCGCCGATGCGCTGATGCAGCCGCAATCGCGAGACGCCTATGCCCGGTTGCTCGGCGATGGCTGGACCGACGCGATCGCCACCCACAACCCGCGTGGCGGGGTATGGACGTATTGGGACTACCAGGCCGGCGCCTGGCAGCGCGATCACGGTTTCCGCATCGACCACGCGCTGCTTGCACCCGAGCTTGCGGATCGCCTGGCCGCGTGCGGGGTCGACAAGGAGCACCGCGGGCGCGAACGCGCGAGCGATCATGTCCCCGTGTGGGTCGAACTGCGCGACTGATCGGGGCTGAGAAAGCCGACTAAACAGCGGGAGCCGCGGCCCCCCGCACTGCTCACCGATAGAAGACGTGATTGTCGATTTGCGCGACCCGGTGGAGATGCCAGCCGGGCGAGACCCGCGCGGCGTGGAAGAACAGCGCGCCTTCGACCGGGCTGTGCCAAGTGCCGCTGTGCGCGATCTGCGCGATCGCGACGGCATTGCGCCAGAGATGGGAGCTCTTGTCGATTGCCGGCATCGAGCTGCCGCGGACGAACGAGAACTGCGAGTGCTGGTAGACGACGCCGCAATAGCTGTCGGGGAAGCGGCCCGACTTCGAACGATCGACGATCACCCGGCCGACGGCGAGCTGGCCGGGCAACGATTCGCCTTTGGCCTCGAAGTAGATCGCGCCGGCAAGACAGTTGAGCTCGCGCGACAGTTCGCCCGGCTGGGGCTGGGCCTGGACCAGCTCGGTGAGGGTCGCGGCGGTGATCGCCGGCGGAGTTTCGCCGGTGTCGGCGTCGGACCGGGTCTCGGACGCCTGCGGCAACGGCTGAACGACCGGAGCGGCGGTGAAGTGGATGGTCGGTTCGGAAGAGATCGCTGCCGGAGCGAGGTCCTGGGCGGCGGCGCCGGAACCGGCGGCGCCAAGAAGCGTTGTTATGACCACGGCCACCACCGGCCAAGTGCGCGGTTTGGTCGCGATCGAACTCGTACTGCGGATCATCCGTCCGTCTTTTTGGGCGGTGGACGCGCCAGGCACAGGTTGCGCACGGGCGTGGCGCGAAGCGCGCATGCTCGTGTGGGGAACCTGTCGGCTGCCCCCCGTCTGCGTGTCAGCCGCGCGAGCCGAATTGCTCCCACCGCCGCCGTCGCATCCAAGTGCAGGCCGCATGGCTGTTGCGGCGCAGCAGAGTCAATCGAGCGCGTTCAACGAGTCGATGAACCGTTCTCCTGACGCGACGTCCAGTTCAATTAACCACAAATCGGGGTCCTGGTGTCGTCGGCGATTCAAGTAATCAGCGAATTCTTCAGCAATTCCGGTTGTTTGTTGCTTGGAACAGGCCCATTTACGGGTGCCGTCGAGCTGCGGCATTCTTTCGTAAGCACCGAGGTTCTCACCGTTTTTCGCAAGGACGATGAGGATGCTTCCGCTGTCGGGCTCACCCTTGGCCAGCACTGTCGCGAATCCCCCTTCGGCTTGAGTGGAACGCAACAACGCCGACACCTCGAGCGCACTCGGCAGGCGGGCGTCCATGAGGCGATCAGGAGCGCCGGGCGAAGGCGCTGGCGTAGCCTTGGAGCCCCGAGAGCGCGATGTGCGAGCGCATGAAAGTGCCGGTGCCGCGGCCGATCACTTCTCCATCGGCATCTAACAGTTGGGCTTCGGCGACGAGCACCCGCCGCCGCCCGCTGATCCACCGGCCCTCGGCGATGACCGCGCCCTTGCGGATCGGCCGGGTGAAATGAAGGTTGAATGCAGTCGTCAGCAGGAAGCGGTCGCTGACCAGTGTGTTCGCCGCATAGAACGCCGCATCGTCCAGCATTTTGAAGTAGATCGTCCCGTGCGCTGCGCCGGCGGCATGGTGATGGCTCGGATCGACTGAAAAACGGATTTGGGAGTGGCCCTCGCCAACGATCGTCAATTTGGAGGCGAACAGCGCGTTGACCGGAGCCGACGCATACAGTTTTTCGAGCGCTCGCCAGTGCAACTCGGCGCCGCTCGGAACGGGATGTGCCGCCGACTCAGGCGGCGTCGCGGTCGATGACATTCGACAACAGGCCGTAGATCGCCTCGGCATTGGGGGCTTGGCTGAGCGCCGCGTGCATCGGCTCGTCACGCATGATCCGGGAGATCGCCGCGAGCGCGTGAAGATGGGTGGCGCCGGCGTGGAGGGGCGAAAGCAGTCCGAAGACGAGGTCCACCGGCATGCCGTCAGCGGCCTCGAACCCGACCGGCGATTCGAGCCGCAGGAACGCCGCCACCGGCCGGCTCAGGCCATCGATCCGGGCGTGCGGGATGGCGACGCCGCGACCGAACCCGGTACTGCCGAGGCGCTCCCGCTCCTCGATCCGCTCGAGCACCGCAGCCGTCTCGAGCGCGTAAACCGCCGCGAACCGCCGCGCCAGCTGCTGGAGGATGGCCGGCTTGCTATCGGCGCTAACGGTCGCGACGGCTTCGGGAAGCAGGGTGAAAAGTGGGTTCATCGCCGGATTCGCATTGCTCGATAGATTCCCCGGAAGAACAACGCGTCAGGCCGCTGGCGTATCCAGCGCCACTGTCTCGCTCCTCTCCGGGAAGTACACGCGTTCGCGCGTCAGTTCGGCTCGACCCACCCGATCGAGCCATCGCCGCGGCGATAGACCATATTGTGCCGTCCGGTGCCAGCGTTTTTGAAAAGCAGCGCATTGGTGTTGCGCAAGTCGAGCATCATCACCGCATCTGACACGGTCGTCTCGGGAACATCGACGCGCATTTCCGCGATCACCAGCGGCACTTCAGCCGGCTCGCCATCGAGCTCCTCTGGCTCGACGAACACGCGGTAGGCCGCCTCTTCCTCGCGGCTGGCGTGCGTGCTCTGCTCGTGACGGTCCTTGAGCCGACGCTTGTAGCGTCGCAGCTGCTTGTCAATCTTGTCGGCCGCCTGGTCGAGCGCGATATGCGCGTCCTGAGCGATCCCTGCGCCCTTGAGGATTAGCCCTTGCGTGACGTGCGTCACGATGTCGCAGCGGAACGCATTGGCGGGGGCCTTGCTGAACGTCACCCCGGAAGACAGCGCGCGATTGAAGTACTTGTCGACGATCCCGGTCAGTCGCTCCTGCGCATGCACCTGCAGCGCTTCACCGGTCTCGATCTGGTGGCCGGAAACGCGAATCTCCATAATTCTCTAACTCCTGATCCGTTGCTGCGGTTCCGCCGTAAGACCGCTCAGCCGCGCCACGCGGGCACGGTTATGCTCTCCAGGAAAGCAGCGTGGGCGGCAAGCTCGGCCGCGCTCGCGGCGTGGGGCCGCGGGGGGCGAAAGGTGCGCTGACGGACCGCCGGAGCCATCGTCGCGACCAGCGACGTGCCACTCTCGGCGACCAGTGCGAGACCGATCTGACGGCCGCCGGTCAGCTCTACGTAGACTTGGGCGAGCAGCTCGGCATCGAGCAGCGCGCCGTGCCGGGTGCGGTGGCTGCGATCGATGCCGTAGCGGGTGCACAGCGCGTCGAGCGACAGCTTGGCGCCGGGGTGGCGGACTTTGGCCAGCGCGATCGTGTCGATCATCCGGCTGCGGCAGACCGGATCGCGCGCGCACAGCGCCAACTCGGCGTTGAGGAAGGCGAAATCGAAGCCGGCGTTGTGAGCGACGAGGTGCGAATCGGCGACGAACGCGAGCAGCTCCTCGGCGCGTTCGGAAAACCGCGGCTTGTCGGCGAGGAATGCGTCACCGAGGCCGTGGACCATTTCCGCCGCTGCCGGCATCGATCGATCGGGATTGAAATAGGCGTGAAAAGTGCGGCCGGTCGGCACCCGGTTGATCAGTTCGATGCACCCGATTTCGACCATTCGGTCGCCGCTTTGCGGATCGAGACCGGTGGTTTCGGTGTCGAATATGATCTCACGCATCGCCCCTCCTATCGGCCCGCCGCGAAGGTCAGGCAAGAGGCAGGCGCGGCTTTATTCACCCGCCGGAGAGCTTGCCCTAAGTGCGTGGACGAGTCGCTGGACCGCGTGCCGGGTTTCGGCGAACGAGGTGCCGGTGTCGATCACGTAATCGGCCCGGGCGCGCTTCTCGGCGTCTGGAGCCTGCAGCGCGAGGATGCTGTCGAATTTCTCGGGCGTCATCCCCGGCCGTGCCAGCACCCGCGCGCGCTGCACCTTGGGCGGAGCGGAGACCACGAGCACCGCGTCGACCCCGCGCCAGCCGCCCTTCTCGAACAGCAGCGGGATGTCGAAGACGACCAGCGGGGCGTCGCCATGGGCGGCGAGGAAGGCGCCGCGCTCGGCTCCGACGGCCGGATGGACGATGCCCTCGAGCCGGGCGAGTGCCGCCGGATCGCCGAACACCGCCGCGCCGAGTTTTGCGCGGTCGACGCCGGCTGGACCGGTCGTGCCTGGAAATTCGGCTTCGATCGCGGGGAGCAACGCGCCGCTAGGGCCTTGCAACCGGTGCACCGCGGCGTCGGCATCGAACACCGGCACGCCAAGCCCCTGGAACATCGCCGCGACCGCCGACTTGCCCATTCCGATCGACCCAGTCAGGCCGAGGATATATGGCCTCGCGCTCATGCGGTGAGCAGCGCGCGGAGTTCCGCGTCGTGCTCGCGCGGGGGTTCGGCCCCGAAAAAGGTGGAGAACGCTGCGGCTGCCTGACCGACCAGCATGGTCAGTCCATCGATCGTGCGAAGCCGTCGTCGGCGGGCCTCGCGGAGCAACTCGGTCTCGAGCGGCGCGTAGACCATGTCGAACACCGCCGCGCCCGCGGGCAACTGCTCCAGCGTCACCGGCAACGGCGGCTGACCGCCCATTCCGAGCGACGTCGCGTTGATGACCAGCTCCGCTTCCGGAGCCGGGCCGAGCGGAAGGGCGATTCCGTCGAGCTGAAACTCGGTCAAAAGTTGCTCGGCCTTGGCTGCCGAGCGGTTCATCACCGTGACCGTCGCCGGCTGCATCTGCTTGAGGGCGAACGCCGCAGCACGCGCCGCACCGCCGGCGCCCAGCAGAACGGCCCTCTGGCCGCGCACCTCGATCCCGTCGAGCGCGCGGCGGATGCCCTCGACATCGGTATTGCGGCCGAGCAGCACGCCGCCCTCGCAGGGACCGACCGTGTTGACCGCGCCGATCGCGCGGGCATCCGGCGCGATGCTGTCAAGCAAGGTGAGCACCGCCTGCTTGTGTGGGATGGTGACGTTGCACCCGCGCCAATCGGGATCGGCGCGGCGTTCCAAGACATAACCCGCGAGCTCGTCCGGGCCGACATGGCAGCAGCGGTATTCGGCATTGATCCCGAGCTTGCCCAGCCAGAAATTGTGGATCGCGGGCGACTTGGAATGGGCGATCGGGTCGCCGATTACTTCGGCATACGCACGGCTCACGCGACCAGCTCACCGTGCTCCCGCAGCGCGCTCAGCAACGGCAGCAACGGCATTCCGAGGACCGTAAAATGGCTGCCGTCGATCCGCTCGAACAATTGCACGCCGCGGCCCTCGATCCGGAACACGCCGACGCAGCCGGCAACATCCGGCCATTCAGCATCGAGGTACGCGGCGATGAACTCGTCCGAGAGCGATCGCACCGTGAGTTTCGCGCACTCGACATGGCGCCACAGCGGGTGGCCATCGCGGACCAGTACGGCCGCGCTCCACAGCCGCATCTCGCGACCCGAGAACATCCGCAAGTGCTCGGCCGCGTCGGCGCGCGATTTCGGCTTGCCGAACAGCCGCCCGCAGACTTCGACCAGCGAGTCCGAGCCAAGCACCAGCCGCCCCGGCGCGGCGATGCTCACCGCCATCGCCTTGGCCTCGGCCAGCACCGTCGCGACTTCGGCCGGCGGCACCCCGATCAGCTCGCGGCGAATCGCCGACTCGTCGACGTCGGCCGCACGGACTTGGAACGGCACCGCGGCGGCTTCGAGCATGGAGCGGCGCGACGCGCTCTTGGAGGCGAGCACCAGCATCAGATCGGCTTCGCCCCCGTCATCGCCGGCTCGCGCGGCTCTGCCCGTTCGTTCAGCAGATTGATGATCGCCGCGGCGGTCTCCTCGATCGAGCGGCGGGTGACGTCGATCACCGGCCAGCCGTTGTCGGCAAAGATTCGCCGCGCGAACTGCACTTCGGCATTGACCCGATCGAGGTCGACATAAGCGGTCTCCGGGGCTTGGTTCAACGACAGCAGCCGATTTCGGCGAACCTGGATCAGTCGTTCGGGCGCGGTGGTGAGGCCGACGACCAGCGGCTGGCGCAAGCCGAACAGCGCCGGCGGCGGAGGGCTTTCGATGACGATCGGCACGTTGGCGACGCGGTACCCGCGGTTGGCGAGATAGATGCTGGTCGGGGTTTTCGAACTGCGTGAGACGCCGGCGAGGACGATGTTGGCCTCTTCCCAGTCCTCCCAGGCAACACCGTCGTCATGGGCGATGGTGTACTGGATCGCCTCGACCCGTTGAAAATAGGCCGCGTCCATGGCGTGCTGGCGGCCGGGCTTGGCCTTGGCTTCCTGGCCCAGCACGGTCTCGAGCGCATCGGTGACCTGGTCGAGCGCGGCAATCGCCGGCAACCCCAGCGAACGGCAGCGCTCCTCTAGCCGCGAGCGGGTGTCGTGGTTGACTAGCGTGTAGAGCACCAATCCGGGATTGGCCGCGATATCGGCAAGGATTCGCTCAAGGTGCTGCTGCGACCGCACCATCGGCCAGAAATGGCGGATCACGTCGGCATCGTCGAATTGCGCGAGCGCGGCTTTGGCGATCATCTCCAGCGTCTCGCCAGTCGAGTCCGAGAGCAGGTGGAGATGAAGCCTGGCCATCGCTGGAGTGAGGTGCGCGAGCGCTCTGTCTGTGGATAGTTACCGGCATAAACCACGGGAGGGGCGCACTGACAATTCCGGCAGACGATTCGCTCCCCACTACCGGTGGTCCGAAGGGCGAGTTGTGGACATGTGGAGCCTGCTACCCACAGCGCAGAGACAGTGGGGATAAGCCGCGCTTGACGCGGTAGGGCAACGATTCGCACCGGCGGCAGCCCTGTTCAGGTCGGGACAAATCGGGCAAGGCGCCCGAGCTCGTGCTTTCCACAGGCCCAACTAAACACAATCACTTTATCTAAGAATCTAATTTGTATTGGATTGGACCTCGATGCCCGGTCTCCTGCTGCGCACCCTGAAGGGCGAGAATGGCCCCGAGCGGCCGATCTGGCTGATGCGTCAGGCCGGCCGCTACCTGCCCGAATATCGCGCATTGCGGGCTGAGAAGGGCGGGTTCCTGGCGATGGTCTACGACAGCGCCGCGGCTGCCGAGATCACCCTCCAGCCGATCCGGCGGTTCGGCTTCGACGGGGCGATCCTGTTCTCCGACATTCTCATCGTCCCCCATGCGATGGGACAGGATCTCCAGTTCCTGGCCGGTGAGGGACCCCAGCTCAGCCCGCGGCTGGTCGACACGACGCTCGAGGCGCTGAGCGCCGTGCCCGAGCGGTTCCAGCCGATATATGAGACCGTGCGCCTCGTCCGTGCCGGACTTGGAGCGGGGCGCACCCTGCTCGGCTTTGCCGGTAGTCCGTGGACGGTCGCGACATACATGGTCGCCGGCGTCGGCAGCCGCGATCAGCACGATGCGCGGATGCTCGCCTACACCGATCCGGCAGCGTTCTGCGCGATCATCGATGCGATCGTTGCAGTCACGATAGACTACCTCGCCGGCCAGGTCGCCGCCGGCGCCGAGGCGGTGCAGTTGTTCGACAGCTGGTCGGGGAGCCTCGCGCCGGCCGAGTTCGAGCGGTGGGTGATCGCGCCGACCGCGAAGATCGTGACGGCGCTGCGGCAACGCTGTCCGGGCATTCCGGTGATCGGCTTTCCCAAAGGCGCTGGCGCCAAGCTCCCTGTTTATGCGCGGGAGACCGGGATCGATGCGCTCGGGCTCGACGAGACGGTCGATCCGCTGTGGGCGGCGCGCACCTTGCCCGAGGGCCTCCCGGTTCAGGGCAACCTCGACCCACTGCTGCTCGCGGCCGGGGGTGAGGAGCTCGCGCATCAGGCGCGGCGGATCCTCGATGCCTTCGCGGGACGGCCGCACGTCTTCAACCTCGGTCACGGCATCGGGCAGGAAACCCCCGTCGCGCACGTCGAGCAGCTACTCGGGGCCGTCAGGGGATGGCGACGGCCGTGATGAACGCTGCTACGGATGTTCCATGCAACTGGTGCTCTCGATGACTTATCTCTGGCTCAAGGCCGGACACGTGATTTTCGTGATCTTCTGGATGGCGGGACTGTTCATGCTCCCGCGGTTCTTCGTCTATCACCAGGAGACTGCCCCAGGAGCGCCTGAGAACGCCCTGTGGGTCGAGCGAGAGGGCAAGCTGCTGAAGATCATCCTCTGGCCCTCGCTCCTCGTCGTGTGGGCCCTTGGGATCGCTCTAGCGGTCTCTAGCGGAGCTTTCGGGCAACACTGGCTGAATCTGAAGCTGCTGTTCGTGCTAGGCCTGACCGCGTACCACTTGTGGCTCGCCGGATATGCGGGGGCGCTGGCGCGTGGGGAGCGCAAGCTGGATGGGCGCAAGCTGCGCCTGCTCAACGAAGTCCCCGGCATCGCTGTGGCGGTGATCGTCGTCCTAGCAGTGGTCAAGCCGTTCTGATCGGGAGGAGACTGCCCCGATGTCCCTGAGTCTGCTTTGCACCACCCGCCGCGGGGCAGGTCAGGCGCGCGGCGACGTGCCTGCCGCTCGACAGTCACCTGCAGAAGCCCACGGGGCCGGCGAAGCCCTGATGAATCATCGCCGCCAATTGACGTAGCGGCCAGTTGCGCCTATTTCGCTGGCGCCTCCGGCATGGAACGGCCGCACATGCGCCGTTCGGGTCTGCTTTCCCCAAGCCCTGACGACCTGCCGGCCATTCCGACTCGAATTCCGGATAGATTCACCCATGCATCTGAAAGAACTTAAGAAAAAATCGTCCGCCGAACTGGTCGAGATGGCCGAGGAGTTTGACGTCGAAGGCGCTTCGACGATGCGGCGCCAGGACCTGATGTTCGCGATCCTCAAGGAAGTCGCCGAGGACGGCGAGGAGATCCTCGGGATCGGCACAATCGAAGTCCTGTCGGACGGTTTCGGGTTCCTGCGCAGCCCCGAAGCGAACTATCTGGCCGGCCCAGATGACATCTACGTGTCGCCCAACCAGGTCCGCAAATGGGGCCTGCGCACCGGCGACACCGTCGAGGGCGAAGTCCGCGCGCCCAAGGATGGCGAGCGCTATTTCGCCATCACCAAGCTGATCAGCGTCAATTTCGACGATCCCGAGGTCGTCCGCCACCGAGTCAATTTCGACAACCTGACCCCGCTGTATCCAGACCGGCGGCTGCGCCTCGACACCCAGGACCCGACCGTCAAGGACAAGTCGGCGCGGGTGATTGACCTGATCAGTCCGCAGGGCAAAGGCCAGCGCGCACTGATTGTCGCTCCGCCACGCACCGGCAAGACGGTGCTCCTCCAGAACATCGCCAAGGCCATCACCGACAACCATCCGGAAGTGTTCCTGCTGGTCCTGCTGGTCGACGAACGACCCGAGGAAGTCACCGACATGCAGCGCTCGGTGAAGGGCGAGGTGATTTCCTCGACCTTCGACGAGCCGGCCACGCGCCACGTTCAGGTCGCCGAGATGGTGATCGAGAAGGCCAAGCGGCTGGTCGAGCACAAGCGCGACGTGGTGATTCTGCTCGATTCGATCACCCGTCTCGGGCGCGCCTACAACACCGTTGTGCCGAGCTCGGGCAAAGTGCTCACCGGCGGCGTCGATGCCAATGCGCTGCAGCGACCCAAGCGGTTCTTCGGCGCGGCGCGCAACATCGAGGAAGGCGGTTCGCTGTCGATCATCGCCACCGCCCTGATCGACACCGGCAGCCGCATGGACGAGGTCATCTTCGAGGAGTTCAAGGGCACCGGCAATTCCGAGATCATCCTCGACCGCAAGGTGTCCGACAAACGCATCTTCCCCTCGCTCGACGTCGGCAAGTCCGGCACCCGCAAGGAAGAGCTGCTCGTCCCCAAGGACCAGCTCAGCAAGATGTGGGTCCTGCGCCGCATCCTCATGCAGATGGGCACGGTCGATGCGATGGAGTTCCTGCTCGACAAAATGAAGGATTCCAAGAGCAACGAGGACTTCTTCGCGACGATGAACCAGTAACGGGAGCTGGCGGGCGGCTTTCGGCTCTCCGGCGGCCGTGTTCTAAGTCTCGCCATGCTGAACTTGTTTCAGCATCCATTTCGCCGCGGGCGCTGTCATTATCGGTGCGGTCAGTAGCACGTGTCCGAGAGCTCTGCGCGCAGTGAAAAATGGACCTTGAAAGTTCAGGGTGACCGGTTGATCGACCGCAGAACGCCTGCGGAATGGTCTACCCGACGTGCTCGGCGAAAAACTCCTCGGTCCGCTTGTCCGCCAGGTTCGCACCTTCGTCGTTACGACGCGCGCCGAAGGTGTCGGCGAAGCCGTGGTCGAGGCCTTCGTAATCGTAGATCGTGACGTGGCGATTGTCGGCGAGGCCTTCGTGCATTGTCTTCTGCGCCTCGGGCGGGACGAACCCATCGGCAGTTGGGACATGAAGAAGCAGCGGACGGGCGATCGCGTGCGATTCGTTGAGGAGTTGGTCGAGCCCGACACCATAGTAGCCGACCGAGGCGTCGATGTCGGTGCGGGTGGCGGCGAGGTAGGCGATACGCCCGCCCATGCAGAACCCGACTAAACCGACCTTCTGCACGCCCTGATCGCGGCGGATCCAGTGAATCACCGCCTCGACGTCGCGGATGCAGGCGTCGAAGTCGTGCTTCATCATGTAGCCGACGCCTTGTTGGAATTCCTGCGGATCGTCGGGATTGAGGTCGATCCCTTCGGCCTGGCGCCAGAACACTTCCGGCGCGACGCCGAGATAGCCGAGCTCGGCCCACTGCTCGATCTTGCGGCGGATGCCTTCGTTGACCCCGAAGATCTCCTGGATGACGATGATCGCTCCGCGCGGCGTGCCCTCCGGCCGGGCGATGTGAACGGGGAAGGTCTTGTCGCCCTCGAGCGTCGGCACCCGGGTGATGTCGGTCATTGGCATTCCTCCTCAACGTCGCTGTGCGCAGGTCGCATGGGTCTAAGCGCGGCCGGTGGACTTTGCCAAGGCCATGTGCCAGCCTTCGCGTCAATCGCGGGGAGGCGGCGTTGAAAGTCACTATCGATATCGACTGCACCCCCGAAGAAGCCCGGCGTTTCCTTGGCTTGCCCGACATCAGCAAGGCCAACGATGCTTACGTCGAAGGGCTGGCCAAGGCGATGCAGGGGGTCGGCAACATCGAGCAACTCCAGGAATACGCCAAGCAGCTCGCACCGATGGGGCAGATGGGCCTCAAGCTGTTCCAGCAGTTTCTCGAAGGCGGCGCGGCGATGCGCGGCGGCAAGAAGAGCGAGGGCTGAGCCGCTTCCGATCGGCTGACGGGGCCGCCTGACGCGGCTAATGTCCACCCATGAGCGATACGATCTTTGCCCTGTCGAGCGGCGCCCCGCCAGCGGCCATTGCCGTGGTCAGGGTGAGCGGGCCGAAAGCCGGCGCGGCGCTCGCCGTGCTGGCCGGTCGCCTGCCGCCGCCGCGGCGGGCGCGCTCGGCGACTCTGCGCAACAGCGCAGGCGAGGTGCTCGATCGCGGGCTAGTGCTGTGGCTTCCCGGTCCGGACACGGCGACGGGAGAGGATACCGCCGAGCTCCACTGCCATGGCGGCCGCGCCGTGATCGCGGCCGTGGAGCAAGCGCTGGCAGTGCTTCCCGGATTGCGTCGCGCGGTTCCGGGCGAATTCACCCGTCGGGCCTTCGCCAACGGGCGAATCGACCTCGCCGAGGCAGAGGGTCTCGCCGATCTGCTCGCTGCCGAAACCGAGCTGCAGCGGGCGAGTGCCATGATCATCGCCGGCGGCGCAATTTCGAAAACCGTCGAAGCTTGGCGGGAGGACTTGCTAGCCGCATCGGCAGCGGTCGAGGCCATGCTCGATTTCGCCGACGAGGATGACATCGTCGTCCTCCCGATCGACTTTGCGTTCCGGCTGGAGAACTTGCAGTCGGCGCTCCGCGATTGGCTCGCCCGGCCGCGAGCGGAAACCTTGCGCGATGGCTTCCGCGTGGTCATCGGCGGCCCTCCCAATGCCGGTAAAAGCACACTTTTCAATGCTTTGGTGGAAGAGGAGGCAGCGATCACGACTCCGCTCGCCGGAACCACGCGCGACCTCTTGAGTCGCCCGGTGGCAATCGCCGGCGTGCCGTTCGTGTTCGTCGACACCGCGGGCCTCCACGATCAAACCGGCGATAGGATCGAGACGATCGGAATTGCGCGCGCGCGCGATGCGCTCGGTCGAGCTGACCTGGTGCTGTGGCTGGGGGCAGAAGGCGAGGGGCCGGCGGGCGCGTGGGAGATCGAAGCACAGCTCGATCGCCCTGAACATGTGCGCAAGCAGGCGCCGCGGCATCGGCTATCGGCGCACACGGGAGCGGGCCTCGATGACTTGCGCGCGGACCTCCTAACGCTGGCACGCGATGCCATGCCGCAGCCCGGGCAGGCGGCTTTGAATGGCCGGCAGCATCGCCTGTTGAGCAAGGCCGAAGGGGCGCT
>JAEKKO010000213.1 GCA_019510335.1 Novosphingobium sp.
CGCGGCGGGATTCTCGCCGGCGGGTTGTTCGTCATCCCCGGGGTCGTTTCGATCATGGCGCTGAGCTGGATTTACGTGCTTTACGGCCGCCTCGGCGGGGTCGCCGCGCTGTTCTTCGGACTGAAGGCGGCGGTGCTGGCGATCGTGTTTCAGGCGGTGGCGCGGATCGGCAGCCGCTCGCTGCGCAACAAGCCGATGCGGGCGATCGCGGCGGCCGCGTTCGTGCTGATCTTCTTCGCCAACGTCCCGTTCCCGGCGATCGTGTTCGGCGCGGGACTGATCGGCTGGCTGGCGGGACGGGCCGGGAGCCCGGCGTTCGAGCTCGGCGGCGGCCACGGCGCGAGCAAGGGCGCGATCGTCGCGGATGCCGACACCCTGCTTGGCGAGGAGCTTCCGCCGCACGCCCGCCCGAGCGTCGCCCACGCGCTGCGCGATGCCGCGGTGTGGCTGGTGCTGTGGCTCGCCCCGGTGCTGCTTCTGACGGCGCTGCTAGGTCCCGGAAACGTCTTCAGCCGCATCGCCGTGTTCTTCTCGACGATGGCCGCGGTGACGTTCGGCGGGGCTTACGCGGTGCTCGCCTACGTCGCCCAGCAGGCGGTCCAGCACTATCATTGGTTGAGCCCGCGCGAGATGCTCGACGGGCTCGGCATGGCCGAGACCACGCCCGGCCCGCTGATCATGGTGCTGCAGTTCGTCGGCTTCCTCGGCGCCTACCGCAGCCCCGGCGCGCTGCCGCCGCTGCTCGCCGGCACGCTCGGCGGGCTGCTGGCGACCTGGGTCACGTTCGTGCCGTGCTTCCTGTGGATCTTCCTCGGCGCCCCGTTCATCGAGCGCCTCCGCGGCAATGTCGCACTATCGGGAGCGCTGTCGGCGGTGACCGCCGCCGTCGTCGGAGTGGTGCTCAACCTGGCGGTGTGGTTTGCAATTCACACGCTGTTCCGCAGCGTCATGCCGATTCGCCTGTGGCCGATCCATGTCGACCTGCCGGTGCCGGCGAGCGTCGATCCATGGGCCCTGGCGCTCTCGCTCGCGGCGCTCGTAGCGGTGTTCCGCTTGCGCGCCGGGGTGCTGACGACCCTGGCGGTGAGCGCCGCCCTCGGGGTCGTCCTGTACATGGCCGCGCTGATCCGCTGAGAGCCCCATGACGGCCCTTGCGCCGCAAGGGCCGGAAACCTAAGGCGCTCAGCGGCTCGGGGAGTAGCGCAGCCTGGTAGCGCATCTGCTTTGGGAGCAGAGGGTCGCAGGTTCGAATCCTGTCTCCCCGACCATTCAATCGGCGGGAAACCGCCATTCTCACAGCAGTGCAGAAAATCGCGGCGGGGAGCGGCTGGCGGTGCGGTGGTTGATTCTCAGTCCGTGTGGAGCGCTGCTCGGCCTGGTCGGTGTAGCCGCGGCGGGGGGTGACGTGGCCCCGGAGCGCTTGATCCTCGAGCAAAAGCCGGGCCCTGCGCAACACTTCCGTCCTGACGAGGCGATCGGCGCCGCTCTCGATGGCACCACACGAGGCGGCGTGAACCGCATCCTGACCCGTTCGAACGTGACGGCAATGAAACGCGCAGGACTGCGCCCGCTCAGCTATCGCTTGCGGACTGAGCTTGGCATTGAGGCCTGGCACTGGAACCCGCGAGGATCGTGGAGCGATCCCACCCACCGACAAGGCTACTGGACCTCGAGCGCGGAGCTCGGAAAGCCAATTGAGCTGTCGTGGGGCTATCGCCTCCCCCGCCGCGGCGACACTGGCGACCAGGCGAACAACGACGACTATTCGCGGCTGACCGATGGCAATCGCGCGACGTTCTGGAAGTCCAATCCCTACCTCGACCCCATCGCCCTTCGCGATGGCATGGAGCACCCGCAGTGGCTCGTCGTCCGCTTCGAGAAGCCGCACCCGATCGACACTGCCGTGATCGATTGGGGTTCTCCGTTCGCCCGGCGCTACGAGGTCCAGTACTGGCTGGGCGCAAACGAGGATGACAGCGCCGGGCGCTGGATCACGTTTCCGAATGGGCGAGTGATCGCCGGGATTGGCGGGACGGCACAGCTCACCCTGGCCGATCGGCCGGTGACCACGACACACGTGCGGGTCCTGCTCGAACACGCATCGGCCTTGGCGCCGCGAGGTTCCACCGACTGGCGCGACCGGGCCGGCTTTGCCGTTCGTGAGGTTTCGTTCGGGTTGCGCCGCGGCGATGGCTCGGTTGAGGATGCCGTGGTGCATGCCCCGTCTCGCACGCGCCAGACGTTTGCGCACGTTTCGTCGACGGACCCGTGGCATCGCGCGATCGATCGCGACCTGGACCTCGAGCAGGCCGGCATCGATCGGATCTTCGCGAGCGGCCTCGGCTTCGATCTTCCGATCATGCTCCCCACGGGTCTGCTGTATGATACACCAGAAAACGTCGAAGCCGAACTTCGCTACATCGCAAGGCGCCAGGTCAAGGTGAGCCGGATCGAACTAGGCGAAGAGCCCGACGGGCAGTACGCTTCGGCGGCAGACTACGGCGCGCTTTACCTCGACATGGTCGATCGGCTCCGAGGCATCCTGCCGAATGCGACGTTCGGCGGTCCGAGCCTGCAAAGCGCCTTCACCGACACCTGGATGCAGCCGGAGGCCCCGCGCTCATGGGACGGCTGGCTCGCACGCTACTTGCAGCAGCGCCACCGGCTGGCTGACTTCGGGTTCGTGTCGTTCGAGTTCTACCCCTTCGACGACATCTGCGGCGATATCTCCGCAAAGCTCATCCAGGAAAGCGCATTGCTCGAGAACGCCTGGTCGCGTCTGCAGCAAGACGGTTGGCCCGTGGGAGTGCCGCGGATCATTTCCGAATACGGCTTTTCAGCGTATTCCGGCAGAGCCGAGGCGGAGATGCCGAGCGCGTTGCTGATGGGCGACATCGTCGGCCGGTGGCTGTCCCTGGGTGGCAGCGCGGCCTATCTTTTCGGCTACCCCCCCAACGCGCCGGCCAATCAGCATCTCCCGTGCGCCGGGTATGGCAACATGATGCTGTTCCTCGCCGATCGTGCAGGGCAGGCCCGTCAGCCGATGCCCAGCTTCTTTGCTTCCCGGCTATTGACCCAAGCTTGGGCACAGCCGGGGCACGGCCGCCACGATGTGCTCGCCGCAGTTTTCGAAGGGTCGAACCAGGGCGACGTTACGGCATACCCGGTCCGGCGACCGGACGGGCGGATCTCTGTCCTGCTAGTAAACCGCAGTAGCTCAAGGTCACACCAGATCGGGCTCTACTCGAAGTTGCAGAGCCCAACGGCCGCTCGCGTGTTCGGACCCGTGACAATCTTCAACTACGGACCGCAGCAGTACACATGGATCGACAAGGGCGAGGACAGCCACCCTACCCGAGATCGTCCGCCTGACGAGCAACACATCGCAACCGGACCGGTCACCATCGAATTGCCACCGTTCACGATGGCTGAAAGCGGTGGCTCAGTCCCGTGATTTTTGACCCAGCCGACCACGGACGATGGGTGCCTTCTGAGCTGTCGAGCGCGCCAGGCTTTTACGCCCCGCAACTCGGGCGACGGGCCGCCGAGGAGTTGCTTCGCCGGCGAAAAATGACCGATTCCCCGTCCTGGGCCCGCAGTCGCGGCGGCGGAGCCCGTAGCCATCTCTCAGTCACGAGCGCGGCTTCCCTTTAGTCTCGGTTTCGCTCTGAAGGTGTTGACGGATGCCACCTTATTCTGGCCAAAGATCGGCCAAGCGGCATTCGCATGTCCGCCCGTCCGGTCGAACCGGACCGTGGCGCGCTCCTTCAGCTTCGATGCTGCGGGAACTCAAGTGTCCCCGGCCGGATATGGTTAGCCATTGCAACCGGCCCTGCCCCGTGCCATCGCGCCGGCACGATGGCGGCCGGCCGTCAACAACATAAGGCGTTTCGATGAGCATTTCGTTCAAGGACAAGGTTGCGATCGTCACCGGCGCAGGCAACGGCCTCGGCCGCGCCTACGCGCATGAGTTGGCGCGGCGCGGCGCCAAAGTCGTCGTCAACGATCTCGGCGGTGCGCGCGACGGGACCGGTCATTCCGACGCTGCGCTCAAGGTGGTCGAGGAAATCAAGTCCGCCGGCGGCGAGGCGATGTCGAACGGCGGCAGCGTCGCCGAATACGAGCAGATGGTCGAGATGGTGGCGAAGGCCAAGGAGGCCTGGGGCGGCGTCCACATCCTCATCAACAACGCCGGGATACTGCGCGACAAGACATTCGCCAAGATGACCCCGGCCGATTTCGAGCTGGTCGTCCGCGTCCACCTGCTCGGCGCCGCGTTCACGACCAAGGCGGTATGGGACACGATGCGCGAGCAGAATTACGGCCGCATCCTGATGATCAGCTCATCGACCGGTCTGGGCGGCAACTTCGGCCAGTCGAACTACGGCGCCGCCAAGATGGGCATGGTCGGCCTCGCCAAGACGCTTTACCTTGAAGGCGCCAAGCACGACATCCGCGTCAACTCGCTGGCGCCGACGGCTGGCACGCGGATGACCGAGGACATCTTCCCCGAGGAAGCCTACAAGGCGTTCAACGCCGAGAGCGTCGTCCCCGCAGCACTATTCCTGGTCTCCGAGGATGCCCCGACGAACGCGATCGTCGGCGCGGGCGCCGGGGTCTACCAAGGCGCCTGGCTGACGATGAACAAGGGCGTGCTGCTGTCCGAGAGCGAGCGCACCGTCGAAGGCGTCGCCGCCGCGTGGGACAGCATCAACGACCGCAGCACGGCCCAGCCGGTGAACAATGGCATGGAGCAGTCGCAGCACGCGCTCGAACTGCTCGAGGCCGCGCGCAAGGCCTGACTTGGGTCGCTGCACTCCCCTTCGCTGAGCCGCAAGCGCTCAGCGAAGGACGAGGGCGGAATTTCAGGCTTCGACCAACTTCAACAGGCGCCGCTCGAGTGGGAACAGCACGCCGGCAAGCTCGTGCCCGCGCTTGAGCACCTGGCCAGCTTCGCCGAACAGTGTCCACATCCCTTGGCGGCCGCGTAGCGCCGGACGCTTCTCGACCCGCGCCTGCGGGCGTTCGGCGGCGCGGCGGAAGGCGCAGAAGCTGGCGGCGTCCCGGCTAAAATCCATGGCGTAGTCGCGCCACTCGCCGGCCGCGACCATCCGGCCATAGAGATCGAGGATGCGCATCAGTTCGAGGCGATCGAAGCCGATCTGCAGCGGCCGGGCCGAGGGAAAGGCGATGACGGTTGCCGAACCGCCGCCGATCCCCGACCCCGCGTGCGCCAAGCCTTAGCTCCTGCTGCGCTTGCGCGGACCGGACAGCTCCGGCTTTGCGACACTGCGCTCGCTCTTGAGCGCTTCGACTTCGGCCCGCAGTGCGGCGATGGCGGCTTCGAGATCCTCGACCCGTCCGGCCGGTTCGCACGGCTCACGGCAGGGTGTGCCATAGGGGATGAAATCGCGCTGCCAGGTCTCTGCTGCGACAAGCGTCGAGCGGGCCTTCAGGCCGACCATCGTCGCTCCGTCGGGGACATCCTCGGTCACCACCGCGTTGGCGCCGACGCGGGCCCGCTGTCCGACCGTGATCGGCCCCAAGATCTGCGCCCCCGAGCCGACGATGACATCGTCGCACAAGGTCGGGTGACGCTTGCCACCGACCCCGTTCGTCGGGTTGGTCCCGCCGAGGGTCACGCACTGATAGATCGTGACGTTATCGCCGATTTCCGCGGTCTCTCCGATAACGGTGAAGCCGTGGTCGATGAACAAGTGCCGCCCGATCTTGGCGCCGGGGTGGATGTCGATCGCCGTGAGGAATCGACCCAGGTGATTGACGAAGCGGGCGAGGAAAAACAGCTGCGCCTCGAACAGCCAGTGCGCCACGCGGTGGAGGCCAAGGGCAAGGACGCCCGGATACAGCAGAACTTCCCAGCGCGAACGCGGCGCCGGATCCCGCGCGACGATCGAGTCGAGATAGGCCGTGAGCTTGGCAAACATCGTCTTTTCCCATCTCCCACGCTCGGCCGCTCAAAGCAAGGGCCGCTCACAGCAAGCGCGGCTGGCTCACTCCTGACAGCTCCTCGAGCGCATCGCGCCAGATCGCCTGCGTCGCCGGCTGCTTGCGCTCGAGGCTGAGCCGATCGATCGCCGCCACCAGGCGTTCGACCGCGATATGGCTACGCTCGGCGCGGGGGACAAGATAGCTGCCCGCGCCTTCGCCGAGGGCGAGGCCGCGCAGTTCGGCATGTATGGCGATCAGTTCCGCCAGCATCGCGTCGTCGGGCGCGCCGATCGTCAGGTGCAGCGCCGCGCCGAGCCGGGAGGCGAGGTCGGGCAAGGCGATGCGCCAGCTGCCCTCCTCGCCGTTGCAGACCAGCAGCAGGGGCGTGCCGCTCTCTTGCGCACGATTCCAGCGGTGGAACAGCGCGGTCTCGTCGATCCGCTCGGCATCGTCGATGCTTTCGCCGCGGTCACTCTCGGCGAACCAGCGGGCGATCAGCGACTTGCCCGAACGCGGCGGGCCGAACAGCACCGCCGTGCGGTAAGGCCATTGCTCCGGCCGCTCGCAGGCGGCGAGCGCTGCGGCATTGGCGCTGCCGACGACGATCCGCGAAGGCCTTGCACCGGACCCGACCGAAAGCGGAAGCGCGATCTGCGCCATCGTCGGCTCTAGGGACGGATGCTTAGCGCATTGCGGCCGACCGTCACTCTCGCGCCGCGCGCCCGCAGCGCGGCCGCAAGCGCCTCGAGATCACCGCTGAAAGTAACCCGCATGACCGAGGTGCCGCCGATGGCGAGACTGGTCGTCGCCGCGCCCTGCACCCCAGCGATGCCGCGGACCATGCCGAGCGCTTCGTCGACGGCGCGCGCGTCCGGCGAGGCGAACTGGACCGTGTAAGTCCCGCTCTTCTCGGCAGTCGGACTCGGACTGGGGCTGGCGCTCTCCGTCGTCGAAGCAGTGGGCGACGGCGAGGCCGTCGACCCGGGCTGCGTTACCGCGCCCGCCGGCGTTTCTTCGGCCTGACGGCCGGCGGCGATCAGCGCAGCGACCGTCGGGTCGAGTTGTGGCGCCGGCGGGTTGAGCGACGGGTCAGGCGCGAGCACCCCCTGGTCGAGCGCGGTGGTGTAGATGGCGTCGAACCGCTGCACTGCCTGGTTGAGCATCGCCGGCACGCCGGCATCGTCCTTGGCGGTGAGGGTGAAGCTCTCGATGAAAGTGTCGTCCGGCCCAAAACGCGCGGTGAACGTGCCGCGGACGGGCCCACCCGGCCACTCGTGGTCGAGCCGGGCGATCGGGACGATAACATCCGACGCGTCGAACTGGTCAAGGATGGTGCGCCACCAGATGCGACTGCGCCGGCCCGGCTGTCCGGCCGTAACCAGCAGCGATTCGCCGCCCGCGCCGGATGGGCGGACATAATCGATTGCGCTCGCGCCGGGATGGAACTCGGCCCACGCGCGCTGCCACGGTCCGCGCACTTCGAACACCTGGGCGGTCCCGCCCGAATAGAGCACCGGTATCACCAGCAGCGGTTGCGAGCGAGCGCCGGTGCCCTCGGTCCCGCCGACAAACTGGCCGGCCCGGGTTCGGTCGAAGATCACCCCAAGCCGGGCGATGTAGCGATGGGGGCCAAGCTCCTCGTGCTCGACGACCACGGCGGAAACCATGGCCTCGATCTGCTGCGGGCTCAGCGCCGGGCCCTTCAGCTGTTCCCACGCCTTCTCGTAGGCTTGGCGCCACCCGTTGACGCGGGCTTCCTGCGCGGTCTTGCCGGTGCTGTCGACATCGATGCCGTGGACCTCGATGTCCGAGGTATTCGCGACCGGTGGAATCCCGCGGTCGCCCTCGATCTGGGCGAGCAAGCGCCCCGGTCCGATCACGGCGAGCGCCGCGCCGAGCGCCAGCGCCAGGACCAACGCGAGCTGCAGGTGCGCGCCAATTCGGGGCAGGCGCGGACGATTGGGGGAAAACGGAAGGGTCATGTGGGAAGCCGGGGGCCTTTTGCCCAAACGGTCATGGAAATCCAAGCCGGAAAGCGTTAGCGCGCCGGCAATGGCTAGCGACCCCTCCAACACCCCCCCAAACACCCCCTCCTACAGCTATGCCCAGGCGGGCGTCTCGATCGCCGCGGGCAACGCGCTGGTGCGAGCAATCGCCCCGCTTGCAAAAGCCACCGCCCGCGCCGGCGCCGGCGCCGAGCTCGGCGGCTTCGGCGGGTTCTTCGACCTCAAGGCGGCAGGCTACCGCGATCCGCTGCTGGTCGCCGCCAACGACGGGGTCGGAACCAAGGTCAAGCTGGCGATCGACCACGACCGCCACGAGACGATCGGCATCGATCTCGTCGCGATGTGCGTCAATGACCTGATCGTCCAAGGCGCCGAGCCGCTGTTCTTCCTTGATTACTTCGCCACCGGCAAGCTCGACGGCGGTGTTGCCGAGCGGGTCGTCGCCGGAATTGCCGAAGGGTGCCTGCAGGCCGGCTGCGCGCTGATCGGCGGCGAGACCGCGGAGATGCCGGGGATGTACGCGCCGGGCGACTACGACCTTGCCGGCTTCTCGGTCGGCGCGGTCGAACGCGGGGAGCAGCTGACGGGGGAGAAAGTCGCGGCCGGCGACGTGCTGCTCGGCCTCGCTTCGTCGGGCGTCCACTCCAACGGCTACTCGCTGGTCCGGCGGCTGGCGGCGGACAAGTTCTGGAAGCTCGATCGCCCGGCCCTGTTCGACCAGGACCGGCTGCTGATCGACTGGCTGATCGAGCCGACCCGGATTTACGTCAGGAGCCTGCTCCCGCCGATCCGCGCCGGCCGAATCCACGCTCTCGCCCACATCACCGGCGGCGGGCTGCTCGAGAACGTGCCGCGGGTCCTGCCCGAGGGGCTCCACGCAAGGATCGATGCCGACGCCTGGCCGCAGCCACGGCTGATGGCCTGGCTCCAAGCCCAGGGGCGGATCGAGCCCGAGGAAATGGCCCGCACCTTCAATTGCGGCATCGGCATGGTCCTGGCCATCGCTCCGGACGAGGCGGACGCGGTGTCAGACGAGCTCACCGATGCGGGTGAGACCGTGTTCCGCATCGGCAGGATCGAGCCGGGCCGGCGCGGTTGCAGCGTCGCCGGCAGTGCCGAGGCGTGGAGCGCGCGTGACAAGTGGGAGGCGACGCACGTTGCCTGACCGTGCCAAAGTCGCCGTGCTGATCTCCGGAACCGGCACCAACATGGCGGCGCTGCTTTACGCTAGCCGTGCTGAGGACTGTCCTTACGAGCTGGTCCTCGTCGCCAGCAACAATCCCGAGGCGCCGGGCCTGCGCCTAGCCGAGGCCGAGGGCGTCGCCACGTTCGCCCTCCCCCACCGCGGGATGAGCCGCGCCGGCCACGACGCCGCCATTGACGCCGCGTTGCGTGAGCACGGCGCCGAATACGTGGCGCTGGCCGGATACATGCGCATCCTCACCCCGGAATTCGTTGCCCGGTGGGAGGGGCGGATGCTCAACATCCATCCCTCGCTGCTGCCCAAGTACAAGGGCCTCCACACCCATGGCCAGGCGCTGGAGAGGGGCGACACGCACGCCGGCTGCTCCGTCCACCTCGTCACCGCCGAGCTCGACGATGGTCCAGTGCTCGGGCAGACCCCCGTCGCCGTGCTGCCCGGGGACACGCCCGATTCGCTCGCCGCGCGCGTGCTGATCGCCGAGCACCAACTCTATCCCCGTGTGCTCGCCGCGCACGTCCGTCGCGAGCGCGATCCGCTGTGGTTGGTGGCCCAGGTCCGCGAGCGCGCCTTGGCCCAGCCCGAGACCGATGAAACGACCTCGCACGGGATGCCCTGTTTCGGCGTCATTGGCGGCAAGAAGTTCGCCTACGTCGCGACCAACCACCACGGCGACGGCCGGACCGCGCTGCTGGTCAAGATCAGCGGCGCCGACGAGCAGGCCCAGCTGATCGAGAACGATCCCCGCAGCTACTACCGCCCGGCCTACTTCGGCGACGCCTGGATCGGCATCCGCCTCGACCTCGGCGACACCGACTGGGACGCGATCGAGCGCTGGCTCAACCGCAGCTGGCGCAGCGTTGCGCCGAAGAAACTGACCCGGCTGCTGGAGGCGGCGGAAGAATTTTGAGGCGGAGTCAGTCGATCTCACTGCCGTCCACGACCGGCCGGCTCTCGCGCGTGCCGCGGTAGCGGACAGTCGGATCGTTAGGGTCGCCGGCGATCACCACGAAGTCCTCATGGACCTCGATCAGCGTCCCGACGAATGGGAACTCGTCGAGCGTCGTCACCCGGTAACTGATCGTGTCGCCGATTTTAAAGCTCGCCGGATCGAAATTGAACTCGAACGGACAAGCCTCGCCCGTTTCACCCATGCCTTGCATCGCCGATCTCCTCTACGCCGGAGATAGCGACACTGACGGAGGTTTCCAACCTGCCCGTCAGCCGACGATTTCTTGCGGTGTGAAGAAGAATTCGATCTCGGTGGCGGCGTTCTCGTCGCTGTCGGAGCCGTGGACGGTGTTGGCCTCGATGCTTTCGGCCAATGCCTTGCGGATCGTCCCCTCGGCGGCGTCCTTGGGGTTGGTCGCGCCCATCACGTCGCGGTTGCGCTTCACCGCGTCCTCGCCCTCGAGCACCTGGACGACGACCGGGCCGCTGGTCATGAACGTGCACAAGTCGGCGAAGAACGGTCGCTCGGCGTGGACGGCGTAGAACCCTTCCGCCTGCTCGCGGCTCATCCGGATGCGCTTCGAGGCGATCACCCTCAGCCCGGCCTCTTCCAGCATCTTGGTGACCGCGCCGGTGATGTTGCGGCGGGTCGCGTCGGGCTTGATGATCGAGAAGGTGCGGGTGACCGCCATTGTAATGTCCTTGCCAAAGCGCGTTTCACGAAGTCGGCGCGCCCCTAACGGGGAATGCGCGCTGCCGCAAGGCGGCGGCCCCGCGGACGCTTGGCAGTCCTCAGCCGACTTCCTCCCAGCCCTTGGCCCCCTGGCGCCAGAAGTGGCGCTCGCCCGCGCTGCCCCCGAGCGCGCGCCAGCATTCGCGCGCGGCAATGATCGTTCCCTCGTCGAACAGCAGGAATGCCCGCTCGAAACCGGTGGGTTCGCGCCAGACCCCGTCGGCGAAGGCGACGAAGCGCGCACCGTTCGCCGGTTCCAGCGCAGTGGAGAGGAGAATCGGCTGGCGCGCGTCGTGTGCCCCGCCGGCTGTGCCGTGGCCCAGAAAGCTCTCCGGCAGGCGCTCCCACAGCGCCGTGTCGATACGCTCGAGTAGTCCGGTGTCTTCGGAGACGACCAGCAGCCGCTCGCCCGCGGTCAGCGCCGCTCGGGCGATCAGCGGGAGCACCGCCTCGGCCGGACCGCGGGTCAGCTGGTAGAAGTCGACCCGCATCTGCGGTAGCTCACGCCTCGCAAGTATCGCGAACGAAGCGGTCGATCAGCCGCACCCCGTAGCCGGTCGCGCCCTTGTCCCAGGTGGTGCCGGGCTTGTCGGCCCAGACCATCCCGGCGATGTCGCAATGGGCCCACGCCGTGCCCTTGTCGATGAACCGCTGGAGGAACTGCGCCGCAGTGATCGAACCGGCCGGCCGCGGGCCGACGTTCTTCATGTCGGCGATCGGGCTGTCGATCAGCTTGTCATAGGCGCTGGCGAGCGGCAGCCGCCACAGCTTGTCCCCGGTCGCGAGCCCAGCGGCGACCAGCTTTTCGGCGAGCGCGTCATCGTTCGCGAACACGCCGCCGTGCTCGTGGCCAAGCGCGACGATCATCGCCCCGGTCAATGTGGCAAGGTCGACCACTGTCGCCGGGTTATGCTCGCGCTGGACCCAGGTCAGCGCATCGCACAACACGAGGCGCCCCTCGGCGTCGGTGTTGATCACCTCGATCGTCTGTCCCGACATCGACGTGACGACATCGCCCGGCCGCTGGGCGTTGGCGTCGGGCATGTTCTCGACCAGGCCGCAGACACCGACCAGGTTAGCTTTGGCCTTGCGCCCCGCAAGCGCGAGCATTGCGCCCGCCACCGCAGCGGCGCCGCCCATGTCCCACTTCATGTCTTCCATCCCGGCGGCGGGCTTGATCGAGATGCCGCCGCTATCGAAGGTCACGCCCTTGCCAACGAAGGCGACCGGTCGCGCACCATCCTCGCCGCCGTTCCACGTCAGCGCGAGCAGCCGCGGCGGCTTGGCGGAGCCTTGGGCGACGCCGAGCAGGGCACCCATGCCGAGGTCGCGCATCTGCTCCTCGTCGAGCACTGTCAGCTCGATTCCCATGCCGACCATGCGTTTTTCGCAACGTTCGACGAAGGTCTCCGGGTAGATGATGTTCGCGGGCTCGGTGACGAGCTCGCGCGTGAACTCGATGCCATCCGCAAGAGCAGCCTCTCTGCTCCAGACAGCTTCGCTGCCTTTCGGCGCTCCAACGACGTCGATCCGCTGCAAGCTGGCCTTTTGCTCGTCGCTGAGCTTGGTCCGATAGGCATCGTAGCGCCAGCCGCGCAGGCGAGCGCCGAGCAGCACGGCGGCGAGCTCCTCCGCCGAAAGTCCTGAGCCGTCGAGAACCAGCGTCAGCGCCGTCTCGCCGGACGTGAGGAACCGAGCCGTCAGGGCGGCGCCGGCGCGCTCGAGCGCCGCGGTGCGGTCCTTTGCATCCTTCTCGCCGGCGCCGGCGAGCGCGACCCGGATGATCCGCCCGTCATGGGCAATGAACCCATCGAAAACCTGCCCCGCCTTCCCAGCGAAACGCGAGGCCCGCGCCCCTTCGGCGAGCACCGGATCGAGGCTCTTGGGAAGGCTGTCCTGATCGACGATGTGCGCGACGAGGCGCGGCGCGGAAGCGGGAGGCGCGGCAAGGAACTGGACTTTCATGAGGTCTCCGGCAAGCGGGCAAAGCACGGCAAGCCGTTGCCGCGCTTGGATTGGACGGATTGCAGTTAGGCTCGGCCAATGCGATAGGCAAGCCATGCTCCCCGCCGCGCAGCCGACGCAGCAAGCCCCGGAACGTCGCTT